>NZ_JBSFGF010000016.1:203223-207531 GCF_053596455.1 Nonomuraea sp. NPDC001699
GCAAGGACGACGACCACCGGCACCAGTGGGACAGCGACCGCCCCTGGGTCGGCGACCGCGACGAGGACGACGACCGCTGGCGCGATGACGACCGCTGCAAGGACGACGACCGCCACGAGGACAAGCGCTGGAACGACGACGACCGCCGCGACAACCGCTGGCGGGAGAGCGGCCACGACGAGGACGACGAGCGCTGGCGCGACGGTGACCGTGAGTGGGGCTGGAACCACCAGTACGTGACCTCGCTGCGCTGCCGCATCGGCGGCGGCACGGTCGTCGGCAGCTGGCACAGCCCGACCAGGCTGTCCTGCTACGGCGGAAGGTACAACGGGTATTGGGTGGTCAGCTACGGGCTGTGATGCCCGTGCGTGCCATCAGGGCGGGTCCGCTGCGCGGGCCCGCCCTTCTCGTGCCCGCCTACGGCGCGCACATGGTGAACGTGACGGACTTCGTCCTGGGCGACGGGCTCAGGATCCGGTAGGCGACGGTGTGCCTGCCGCCCGCCGGGGTGATGAGCCTCCTGGAGCTGACGGAGTCGCCGCGGCTGCCCGCCGGCAGGCGGGACGTTCCGCGCTCGACGACCCTGCCGTCGTAGAGCCACTGGTAGGAGAAGGCGGCGCCGGGGCGGGTGGCGTCCACTCCGGCGGCGAAGTTGAGCGCGCCGGTGTAGCAGGTGACCCCCGCGGAGTTGATCTTCGAGGCGCCCTGGACGCGGACGTACGCCAGGGCGAACGACGCCGTCCCGGTGGGGGTGGGTGACGGCGTGGAGCGTTCCGGAGAGCCGGTGGGGGTGGGACGGGGGCGGGCCGCGCGGCGCTGCGGCGTCCTCGTGGGCCTCGGAGCGGCCGTGCCGTGCCTGGACGGCCTCGCCGTGGCGGACGTCCGCACGGCTTCCTGGGCGGAACGCACCTCGGCGTCCGCCTGGCGCTTGCCGGAGTTCCACACCACGACCCCGGCCGCCACGCACACGGCCACCGCCCCGGCTCCGAGCACCAGCACCGGCGACCGCCTCCCCACCGCCTTCCCCACCCCTGGAGCACCCCCCGCACCACCAGCCGCCGCACTGCCGGCCCCCGCACCACCGGCCGCCGCGCCACCAGCCATGGGACCGCCGGACGGCAGCCCTGCCGGATGCCCGCCACCGGCCTGCCCGCCACCCGGGAACGTGCCACCGGCATGCGGGCCGGTCGGATGCGGGCCGGTCGGATGCGGGCCGGGGGCGGTGGCCGGGTGGGGTTCGCCCAGGAGGAGGGGCAGGACGGTCGTCATGGGCGGGCGGGCCTGAGGATCCTTGGCCAGGCAGGCGCGGACGATCTCACGCAACGGGTCCGGCAGCTCGCCGAGCTGCGGCTCCCCCCGAAGAATGCGCCCCGCGACCGCGGGCGGCGCGTCGTCGCCGAACGGCGGACGGCCCGTGGCCGCGAACACCATCACCGACGCCCACGCGAAGACGTCCGCCGCCGCCCCCGCCGAGCCTCCGTCCAGCTGCTCCGGCGCCATGTACGCCACCGCGCCCCCGTCGGCCCCCTGTCCGGGCCCGGTCCCCGCACCGGCGCGACCGGAGCCCGGCCCCGTGCCGGCGGTGCCGAAGCCGACCAGACGCGCGCCGTCCCGGCCGAGCAGCACGCCGGACGGCTTGAGGTCACCGTGCGTGAGCCCCGCCCGGTGCACCGCGGCCAGCCCCGTGGCGGTGCCGACCGCCAGGTGCCGCAGCTGACCGCCGCCGAGCCGGCCCACCTCGGCCAGCGACGGCCCCTCCACGTACTCGCTCACGATGTACGACAACCGCCCCCAGGCCGCGTCGAGCACCCGCGCGACGCCCGGCGGCTCGACCCGGCGGGCCGCCTCCGTCAGGGCGGCGAACCGTTCACCGGCCACGATGCCGTGCAGGACCTTGACGGCCACGGGCCGCCCGTCCGGCCCCTGGCCGAGGTAGACGACCCCCTGCCCGCCGGAGGCCAGCCATCCGGTGATCCGGTGGGCTCCCAAGGACGTGGGGTCTCCAGGACGTAAAGGCTCGGCGTTCGGCATGAGGCGGTGACTCCTGGGGACAGCAGCGGTACCGAATCATGAACTTTAGCGGGATGAATCCAGATCCGCCGCCCCCGGGATGCCCCATTGGACAGCCGCCCTGTCCGCGTACTACGTTAATCATCAGCAGCACTGACGATCAGTGGTGCTGATGAAAGGAACAGCATGATCCTCATCACGGGCGGGCTCGGCTTCATCGGGACGCACACCGCGCGAGCGCTGCTCGACCTCGGCGAATCCGTCGTACTCGTCCAGCGCCGGGCCCCCGAGGTGCCCGCGCTGCTGGCCGGCGAGGCCGAGGGGCGGCTCGCCGTCGAACAGGCCGACCTCGACGACCGCGCCTCGCTGCTCGCCCTGGGCGACCGGCACAAGATCACCGGGATCGTGCACCTGGCCGGCTCGATCCCGTGGCCGCCCGGCGCGCACGAGCCGGTCGAGGGGGTCGAGAAGTCCGTCGCGAGCCTGCTCAACGTCTTGCACGCGGCCACCGAATGGCAGGTGTCCCGGCTCGGCCTGGCCAGCACCATCGGCGTCTACGGCGGCGTCGAGGCCCCCAGCCCGCTGGGCGAGGACCTGCCGCTGACGATGGCGGCCTCCCATCCGATCCCGACGTTCAAGAAGATCGGCGAGCTGATGGCCGGTCATCTGGCCGCGGCGACCGGCCTGGAGGTGGTCAACCTCCGCATCGGCGCGATCTGGGGGCCGCTCGGGCACCCGCGCTCGCCGTTTTTCCTGCTGCCGCAGCTCGTGCACGCCGCCGTACGGGGTTCCGCGCCGGACCTGACGAGCCCCGCGTGGGGCGCGTACGCGGGGGACGGCGGCGACCTGTGCTACGTCAAGGACTGCGCGCGGGCCATCGCGTCGCTGCAGACGGCCGAGCGGCTGCGCCATCGCACGTACAACGTGGCCACCGGGCGGATGACCACCAACGGCGAGGTCGCCGCGGCGATCCGGCGGGCCGTGCCCGGCGCGGACGTCGAGCTGCGCGAGGGCCGCGACCCCGCCGGGACCGGCCGTGACACCTACCTCGACATCACCCGGCTGCGCGAGGACACCGGCTTCGAGCCCGCCTACGACGTCGAGACCGGGGTGGCCGACTACGCTTCCTGGCTCGGCGCGGGCCACGACCGATAGCGGAACCGGCGGCCGGAACGTGGGTCTCGGCGACCCCGCCCTTCTCCCGGGGCCCTTCTCCCGGGGCCCTTCTGCCGGGGCCGCGACCCCGGCCGGGCCGACCGGCTTGCCGACCTCCTGGGAGCCCGGCGTGGCAGCATGAACGCGACCGCTGACACTCCGCCAGGAAAGGCCCCCATGAACACCGCGGACCTGTACGACGAGCGCGGCGACGAGCTCGACTCCTGCGACCTGCAACTCCGCCAGTACGGCGGGCGCCGCGCCTTCCACGGCACGATCGCCACCGTGCGCTGCCACCAGGACAACGCCCTGCTCAAGACGGTCCTGTCGGAGCCCGGCGAAGGACGGGTCCTGGTGGTGGACGGCGGCGGCTCGCTGCACGCCGCGCTGATGGGCGACATGATCGCGGGTGGGGCGGTCGCGGCCGGTTGGGCGGGCGTGGTGATCCACGGCGCCGTCCGGGACGTGACCGCGCTGCGCGAGCTGGATCTCGGCGTGAAGGCGTTGGGCTCCAACCCGCGCAAGAGCGGCAAGACGGGCACCGGCGAGCGGGACGTGCCGGTCACGTTCGGCGGCGTCACGTTCTCGCCGGGGGCCGAGCTGTTCAGCGACGACGACGGGATTCTGGTCACCCGCGTGCCGAGCTGACCTACTTCCTATTTGCCCGTTCCGTCGGGGTTATCAGGGAACCCGGGCTGTGATTTCGTGGCAGGACATCACGATCCGGAGGCGGACCATGGCATTCCAGCTCATCGTGCTCTACCACCACCCCGAGGACGTCGCGGCCTTCGACAAGCACTACGACGAGATCCACGTGCCGCTCGCGGCCGCGCTGCCCGGCCTGCGGGCCTACACCGTCCAGCGTCCGGTGGCCGGGGGCGGGCAGCGGCCCGCCTACCACCTGGTCGCGGTGCTGACCTGGGACGACGAGCAGTCGTTCCTCGCGGCGATGGCCAGCGAGAAGGGACAGGCGGCGGTCGCCGACGTGGGCGAGTTCGCCGTGGCGGGGGTCACGATGACGACCGGGCCGTCGGCGTCGGTGCTCTGAGACATGCGAGAAGGGCGTTCCCCGTGATCGGGGAACGCCCTTCGTCGTGTACGCGCTGTGCGGGTGTTACTTCTTGACCGACAGGGGGACGGTGC
>NZ_JBSFGF010000017.1:0-205476 GCF_053596455.1 Nonomuraea sp. NPDC001699
TTGGCCTCGGTGCCCCAGCGGCCGTTGGAGGCGAACCACTTGGCGTGCGAGACGGTGTAGGCGTCCCAGCCGACCTGCGGACGGGCGCCGGTCTGGTCACCGACCCAGGAGACGAACATCGAGCACCAGGCGGCGTTCACGTAGTCCTGGCGGCTGCCGCCGTCACGGGCGACGGTCTCGGCGGCGCGGGGCGAGCCGGCGTACCACTTCTGGAACTTGGTGCCGCCGCCGTTGGCGTCCTCGGAGACGCCGACCTGGGCGCGGGCGGTGGCCAGGACCTGGGCGGCGGTGACGTTCACCTTGCCCTTGGCGCTCTCGTCGGTGGCGCGCTTGTCGGCCACGGTGGCGACACGCGGCTGGGCGGCGGCCACGCCGGCGACCTTGGCGGTCTGGGCGGCGGTGCCGGCGGTGGCGTGGACGGTGTCGGCGTTCACTGCCGCGTGCGTGCCGAGCACGCCGGCGACGGCGGTCGCGCCGAGGGCGATCTTGGCGAGGTCGAGCTTGTAGGCACGGTGAAGACGGTGCTTGGCCATGAGGGATTACTCCTTGTGCTTCCGTGCCGCTTGCCGGGTTAGCTGACGGGTTCGGGCGGGAAGCTGCCCTACGGCACCGTGGTGCCGATTCACCCCGATGGACACATGGGTCCCCGGTTCCGCGCACATGCGGATTCAGCGGTCTCTGGTCAGGCAAAGGGCTGACGCATCGTCTTCCCGGGCCCAGGAAAGGGCCTGAAGGTATATCTGCGACGCCCGGACGCGGTGTATCCGCGCCGACTCTGTACAACACGGGTCCCGCTGGGGTAATTCCCCGGCAATGACATCCCTACCTGGGACGTCTCCCCGTTCGGCTGTGTACAACCAAGCTACCCGGCGAGTAATTCCAGGGCAAATGGAGGGCATTGTTCGGACGGTGCGTAGGAGAAACGCTACGCACCGCGAAGAATCGTTTCAGGCCACGTGCGCCTTTATCGCCACGCTCGTGAGGGCCAGCAACAATTCCAGATCGGGCTCGGCGTCGACCTGCACGGCGACCCAGGCGCGGTCGCGGCAGGCATGGACCTGATCGCACGCCTGCAAATAGGGCTCCAGACGTCCGATGGCGGGGGCGGTGAGCCGTACGTGGATCTCGTCCCGCCCGGCCAGGCGCAGGATCTCGGTTCCGTGTACGGCGAAGGCGACCTGTCGCCCGGTGCCGCTGACGTTCAGCGACGGCCAGGACCGTAACTCCGCGACCGCGCGGACCACGTAAGGTCCGCGGCGCGTGGGCGTCCGCCGCCAGGCGGAGATTCCTGCCACGCTCCCATGCTGGGCCACGGCTCACCCCGCCGTCAGCCCCCGTTCCTGAACCGTTATCCCCTCGTGAACGGGCACATTCGGGGTCTGACCGGCACGATTACGGACGCCTGACCGATACGTATTGACGCTCCCGCAGGCAGAGGCTACCGTCGATTCACAACTTAAAGGAAACTTTCCTAATAGTTTCCCCAGAAGTCTCCCATCCCACTCCCCACACACCCCCCAACGGATGTCGGAGCGACATGAAACACACCATTCTGAGCAAGGTCCTGGCAGGAATGGCGGCATTGGCCCTGCCCCTGACCGCGGCCGTCGCCGTCCCACCGATCGCCTCCGCCAGCACGGTGGCCTTCGCGGCGGCCTGGGCCCCGTGGACCGCGTACACCGCGGGCACGGTCGTCACCTACAACGGCGTGGACTACGTCTGCCTCCAGGCGCACACCTCCCAGCCCGGCTGGGAGCCGCCGAACGTGGCGGCGCTGTGGAAGGTCTCCGGCGGCGGCGGCAGCGACACGACCGCGCCGTCGGTGCCGGGCAACCTGCGCTCGACCGGCGTCACGAACAACAGCGTGGCCCTGGCCTGGAACGCCTCCACCGACAACGTGGCCGTCACCGGTTACGAGATCTACCGCGGCGGCACTCTCGTCACCACCGTCACGAGCACCACGTACAACGACACGGGCCTCACCGCGAGCACCGCCTACACCTACACCGTGCGCGCGCGCGACGCGGCCGGCAACCGCTCGGCCAACAGCAACCAGATCACCGCCACCACCACGGGCGGCGGCGGCGACGACACGACCCCGCCGTCGGTGCCGGGCAACCTGCGCTCGACCGGCGTCAGCAACAGCAGCGTCTCGCTGGCCTGGAACGCCTCGACCGACAACGTGGCCGTCACCGGTTACGAGATCTACCGCGGCGGCACTCTGGTCACCACCGTCACGGGCACCTCGCACACCGACAGCGGCCTCAGCGCCAACACGTCCTACACGTACACGGTGCGCGCGCGTGACGCGGCCGGCAACCGCTCGGCCGACAGCAACCAGATCACCGCGACCACCACGGGCGGCGGCGGTGGCGGCAACAAGGTGCTGGGCTACTTCGTCCAGTGGGGCATCTACCAGCGCGGCTACCACGTCAAGAACATCGACACCAGCGGCTCGGCGGCCAAGCTGACCCACATCAACTACGCGTTCGGCAACGTGCAGAACGGGCAGTGCACGATCGGCGACAGCTACGCCGACTACGACCGCTTCTACCAGGCGGGCGAGAGCGTGGACGGCGTCGCCGACACCTGGGACAACGGCGCGCTGCGCGGCAACTTCAACCAGCTGCGCAAGCTGAAGAAGAAGTACCCCAACCTGAAGGTGCTCTTCTCCTTCGGCGGCTGGACCTGGTCCGGCGGCTTCGGCCAGGCGGCGCAGAACCCGACGGCCTTCGCCGACTCCTGCTACAAGCTGGTGGAGGACCCCCGCTGGGCCGACGTCTTCGACGGCATCGACATCGACTGGGAGTACCCGAACGCCTGCGGCCTGACCTGTGACACCAGCGGCGCGGCGGCGTTCAAGAACGTCATGTCGGCGCTGCGCTCGCGCTTCGGCGCGAACAACCTGGTCACCGCGGCCATCACCGCCGACGGCAACGACGGCGGCAAGATCGACGCGGCCGACTACGGCGGCGCCTCCCAGTACGTCGACTGGTACAACGTCATGACGTACGACTTCTTCGGCGGCTGGGACGCGCAGGGCCCGACCGCCCCGCACTCGCCGCTCACCACGTGGGACAAGATCCCGGTCCCCGGCTTCTACACCGACAACGCCATCCAGAAGCTCAAGAGCAAGGGCGTCCCGGCCGCGAAGCTGCTGCTCGGCATCGGCTTCTACGGCCGCGGCTGGACCGGCGTGACCCAGGCCGCGCCCGGCGGCACGGCGACGGGCCCGGCGCCCGGCACGTACGAGCAGGGCATCGAGGACTACAAGGTCATCAAGACCCGCTGCCCGTCCACCGGCACGGTCGCGGGCACGGCGTACGCCTACTGCGGCAACCAGTGGTGGAGCTACGACACGCCGAGCACGATCGGCGGCAAGATGGGCTACTCGAAGAGCCAGGGCCTCGGCGGCGCGTTCTTCTGGGAGCTCAGCGGTGACACCACCAACGCCGAACTGCTCACGGCCATGAAGAACGGCCTCGGATAAGTTCGCACGTCAGGGCCGGTCCCGGGTTTCGGGGCCGGCCCTTCGCCGTGTCCGGCGCGCCGCATGACGGAACGTGGACGCCTTGGGAGAAGCTGGTCACCGGGGGTGAACGACGATTCTCTGGGGTGGCGGGCTCAGGCAGCCCTTCTTCACGACGCCCGTGTTCCTGGTCGGCCTGGTCGGGATCACGGCGCTGGTGGTCGGGCTGGACCGGTTCACCGGCGGGGGCGCGGAGCTCGTGCCGGTGCTGATCTTCCTGCCGGCGATCGTCTCGGGGCTCGGCACGGTGTGGCAGACGGCGATCGCGTCGGTGTGGGTGCTGGCGGTGGTGTCGGCCTCGGTCGCCTATTTGGGCGGCAACCTGCGGACGAACCTGGAGGTCTCCGGCTTCACCGCGGCGTTCGGGCTGATGAGCGTGGTCGGGGCGAGCTACCGGATCCAGCGCGAGGACGAGGTGCGCCGGTTGCGCTCGGCGGCCGCGGCGTTGCAGCGGCAGCTCGTCAGGCCGCTGCCGCTGCGCTCGCTCGACGTGGTCGTGGACGGCCTCTACCAGCCCATCGAGGAGGACACGATGGTGGGCGGCGACATGTACGAGGTGGCGCCGTCGCCGTACGGGACCCGCGTCATGATCGCCGACGTGCAGGGCAAGGGGCTGCCCGCGATCGGCGCCGCGCTGGCCGTGCTGGGCGCCTTCCGGGAGGCGGCCTACCGCGAGATCAGCCTCATGGGCGTGGCCGACGCCCTGGAGGACGCGGTGACCAGGCACAACAGGTTCGCCGCGCACACCGGCGAGCCCGAGCGCTTCGTCACCGCGCTCCTGCTGGACGTCGGCCCGGAGCTGGAGGTGGACGCCGTCAACTGCGGGCACATCGCGCCGTACCTGATCCACAACGGGAACGCCGGGCAGCTCTGGCTCGGCGAGCCCGAGGTGCCGCTCGGCCTGGCGTCGCTGACGGGCGAGCCCCGCCACGGCGCGCGTTTCGCCTTCCCGCGGGGGGCCTCGCTGCTGCTGTGCACCGACGGCGTCACCGAGGCCCGCGATCGGGACGGCTCCTTCTACCCGCTGGAGCAGCGGCTGCGCTCCTGGGCCCGCGACCCGCCGGCCAGGACCGTCGAGGCCCTGGCCGCCGACCTGAACGCCTTCACCCACGGCGCCCCGCGCGACGACATCGCCGTGCTCATCCTGCGCAGGACCGGCTCATGACCGCCGCTGGTGGCCGAACCTGACCGGCTCGGGGCCGAGCATCCGTACCGCCGGGTCGGGCAGGACGCGTTCGTCGGAGTCCAGCTCGGCGGCCGGGTCGACGACCGGCTCGGCCTCGCCCGCCTCGACGATCCGGCGCAGCAGGCGTTCGCGCAGCTCGGCGGCCACCTGCGCGTGCGAGCGCAGCCCGGCCAGGTTGACCAGCTCGTGCGGGTCGCTGTCGAGGTCGTACAGGGCCTGCTCGCGGTAGCGGGGGGCGGCCGGGGCGTTCCAGGGGTCGGCGTCCTCGGCGACGGCGTAGTACTTCCACCGCCGCGTACGGAGGCCGCGTCCCACCTCCGACTCGCTCACCTGGAAGAACACCTCCTCCGGCCACGGCGCGCGGGAGTCGGCGAGCAGCGGCAGGAACGAGCGGCCCTGCATCTCCTCCGGGACGGGCAGCCCGGCCGCCGCCAGCAGCGTGGGCGGCAGGTCCAGGGTGCTGACCGGGCGGGAGATGGCGCCGCCGCCGTCGAAGCCGGGGCCGCGCAGCGCCAGCGGCACCCGCAGGGACGCGTCGTGGCAGGAACGTTTGTACTCGTCGTTGCGGGTCTTGAAGTGGTTGCCGTGGTCGGAGGTGTAGGCGACGATCGTGTCGTCGAGCAGGCCCATGCTGCGCAGCGCGTCGAGCAGCCGGCCGAGGCCCTCGTCCAGGCGTCTGACCTGGCCCAGGTAGCCGCCCAGGTGGCGGGCCGAGGTGCCGCCGAGCGCGGCCAGGTCGGCGGGCAGCCAGCGGCCCTGGTGGCGCTCCTCGTAGCCGTCGGGGGCGGGGTGGTTGTCGACCTCGTTCTGGTGGTGGGGCTCAAGGAACGAGACGAAGAGGTAGAAGGGCTCGGCGTGGTGGTCGGCGACGAACCTGATCGCGGCGTCCACCAGCGCGTCGGAGCGGTAGCCGGGCAGGAAGACCGGCTCGTCGGCGTCGTCGTAGACGATCGTGCGGTAGGCGTCGGAGGTGAACTCCAGCGTGTTGGCCGCCAGCCAGGTGCCGTAGCCGCCGCGCTGCCCGGCCGGTACGGGGTCGCCGTCGGCCAGGTGCCACTTGCCGATGTAGCCGGTGGCGTACCCGGCCTCGCCGAAGTGGTGGGCCAGGGTGCGCTGCCCGCCGGGCAGGGTCAGCCCGTTGCGGTGCACGCCCACGGACGTCGGGTAGCGGCCGGTCTGCAGGGCGGCGCGGGCCGGGGCGCACACCGGCTGCGGGGTGAGCGCCACCGTGGCCTGCGTGCCGTGCCTGGCCATCCTGTCGAGGTTCGGGGTGAAGGGGCCGACGGTGTCCCACCGCTGCTGGTCGGTGAGGACGACGATCACGTTCGGACGCAAGAAGGGGCTCCTATCGAAGGCCGGTGAGCGCGATGCCGCGCACGAAGTACCGCTGGGTGAGGACGAACAGGACGGCGGTGGGCACGAAGAGGATCACCGAACCGGCCGCCGTCAGGTGCCACAGCGTGAAGTACTCCTGGTTGAACAGGGTGAGCCCGACCGGGATGGTCCGCATCTCCGGCGTGGACGTGGCCACCAGCGGCCACAGGAACTCGTTCCACTGGAAGACGAAGGTGAACAGCCCGAGCACGGCCATCGCCGGCCTGGCCTGCGGCAGGATGATCCGCCGGTAGATGGCCAGTTCCGAGGCGCCGTCGATGCGGGCCGCGCTGATCAGGTCGTCGGGGATGGGCTGGATGAACTGCCGCATGAGGAAGATGCCGAACGCGTCCATGAGGAACGGCGTGATCAGCCCCTGGTACGTGTCGAGCCAGCCGAGCTGGGCCATGAGCACGTACAACGGGATCATCCGCACGAAGAACGGCACCATCAGCGTGGCCAGTAACGCCACGAACAGCGTGTTGCGCAGCGGGAAGCGGAACTTGGCGAACACGTACCCGACCAGCGGGTCGAACACCAGGTGCGCCAGCGTGATGGCGCCCGCGACGACGAGGCTGTTGACGATGAAGTCGCCGAAGGGCGCGCGGGTGAACAGCTCGGCGTAGTTGCCCCACTGCGGCGCGGCGGGCCACAGGACCGCCTCGGCCGACATGGTCTCCGCCTCGGTCTGCAGCGACAGCGACACCATGTACAGCAGCGGCAGCACGGTGACCAGCGAGGCCAGCCCGAGCAGGGTGTAGAGCAGCGGCCTGCGCATCAGTACACGACCTCCCCGCGCCGGCCGGCCCTGAGCTGGATCAGCGTGAACGCCACGATGACCGCCAGCAGCAGCACCGACTGGGCCGAGGAGTAGCCGAAGTCCCTGGTGCGGAAGGCCACGTTGAAGATGTGGAACACCGACAGGTCCGTGGCGTCGCCGGGCCCTCCGTTGGTGATGATGTACGCCTGGCCGAACGCCTGCAGCCCCGAGATGACCGCCATCACCGACACGAACAGCGTGGTCGGCGCGAGCAGCGGCAGCGTGATCGACCAGAACCGGCGCCAGGCGTCGGCGCCGTCCATCTTGGCGGCCTCGTGGTAGGTCTCCGGGATGCCCTGCAAGCCCGCCAGGAACAGCACCATCGTGTAGCCGACGCTCTGCCACAGCGTGACCGCGGCGATGGTGAGCAGCGGCGCGGTGTTGAGCCACTGCTGTCCGGGCAGGCCGAGCGCGCCGAGCAGCCGGTTCAGCACGCCCAGCTCGGGGTCGAGGATGTTGCGCCACAGCAGCCCGACGATGGCCACGGACGTCAGGTACGGCACCAGCAGCAGCACGCGGAAGGCCACCCGCCCCTTGAGCGGCTGGTCGATGGCGAGCGCCAGGCCCAGTCCGATCACGATCGAGCCGGCCACCACGGCCACCGCGAAGGCCACCGTGACCAGGAACGAGTGCCGCACCGCCGGGTCGGCCAGGGCCTGGCCGTAGTTGGCCAGGCCGGCGAACCGGTCGGCCTGCGGTCCGGTGCGCAGGCTGGTGGCGACGACGTTGCCGATCGGCAGGTAGAAGAAGGCCGCGAAGAACAGGATGGCGGGGGTCAGGAACAGGTAGGCCGTCCTGGCGTAGCGGCCGGCCAGGGTCCTGGGGCGCGGGATCACTTGAGGAAGCCCTCCGCGGCCTGGGTGAACTTCTTCAGGGCCGCCTCGGCGGGCGTGTTCCGGATGAGCACCTCCTGATACATGATCTTGAGCTGCTCCTCCCACTTGCCGAGCTGCCCGGTGAGCCGGACCTGCCTGCCGGGGTCCTCGGCGTAGGCCAGGGCGTCGGCGAAGACCTTGGTGGCCGCGTCCGACTGGACCTCGGGCAGGGCGGCCCAGGAGGTGCGGGGCATGAGCATGCCGACCTCCGCGGTCGCCGCCTGCTCGGCCTGGAGGGTGGTGACGCGCCTGATGAAGTCCCACGACAGGTCGGGCCTGGCCGCCTTGGCGGGCACGAACAGGCTGACGCCCGCCGCGTTGGTGGCCTGCCGGGCCTTCCGCAGCGGCGGGGCGACGCCGAGGTCGATGTCGGGGCTGGTCTTCCTGATCGGGTCCAGGTCCCAAGGACCGGTGAGGATCATCGCGGCGCGCTTGGCCGAGAACAGCTTCTGCGGGCCGGAGTAGTCGGTGCTGGAGACCGGGACGGGGGCCACCTTGTGCTTGTGGATCAGGTCGGCCTGGAACTGCATGGCGGCGACCGCGTCCGCGAAGGGGGTCATGATCTGGCCGGTCTTCGCGTCGTAGGGGGTGACGCCTGCTTGGAGCAGCCAGGGCCAGATGTAGCCGTGGTCCTGGTTGAGCGCGACGCCGTGGACGCCGTCCTTGGTGAGCTTGACGGCGGCGGCGAGGAACTCGTCCCAGGTGGACGGGGGCTCCAGGCCGGCGTCGTCGAGCATGGCCTTGTTGTAGAGGAGCGTGTTGCAGGTCAGGTGGAGCTGAACGCCGTACACCTTGCCCTGGTAGGAGTTGCGCTCGACGGTGGCCGGACGCCAGTCGGCGGGGAAGCCCATGGCGGCGCCGTCGCGGTCGACGTGGTCCTGGAGCGAGCGGGCGTTGCCGGAGATGGCGAACTCCTGCACCCAGCCGCCGGGCTCCTCCACCACGTCGGGGCCGGTCCCGGAGGCGAAGTCGGCCAGCAGGCGGGTGCGCAGGTCGGGCCACTGGTACTTCTGCAGGTTGACCTTGACCTTGTGGGCCTGCTCGAACTCGGCGATCACCTTGCGGTAGGCCTGGTAGTCGTGGCCGGCGTTCCAGTAGACGGTGAACGTGCCGGGCGCCGCGCTCTGCGCGGGCGGGGCTCCCGCGCAGGCGGACAGGACGGGCACGGCGGCCGCCGCCCCGGCCAGGCGGAGCAGGTCGCGGCGGGAGAGGGTGGGGGACATCTCGCATTTCCCTTCTAGGAAGAGCCCCGCCGCAGGAACGTCCACGGCCGGACGATCTCGCGGGCGGGCAGGGGCTCCTCGGCCTGGAGGCGGTCGAAGAGCAGGCGCACGACGTCGGTGTAGTCGTGCCTGAGCGGGCCGACGGTGCTGAGCTGCGGGTTGCTGATGAGACCTTCGCCGACGTTGCCGACCCCGACCACCGCCAGGTCGCCGGGGACGCGCAAGCCCGCGTCCCTGGCGGCCCGGATGACGCTGATCGCGGCCCGGTCGGAGGCGGCGAAGACCGCGTCCGGACGGCCGGGCGAGGCCAGCAGCTCGGCGGCGGTCTGGTAGGCCGAGACGCGGTCGTCCGCGCCGGAGACGATGATCCGTTCGGTGACGCCGTGCCGGTCGAGGGCCGTGGTGTAGCCCAGGAGCCGGCCGACCGGACGGTCGCGGTAGAGCTCGTGGCGCTGGGCCATGAACGCGATGCGGCGTCTGCCCTGGTCCAGGAGGTGCTCGACGGCTTCGGCGCACGCCTCGGCCTCCGGGGTGCGGACGACGTCGCAGCCCTCGGGCACGTCCACGTCGTGCACCACCACCATCGGCGGCCGTCCGGCCGGCTCGGCCAGCAGGTCGTGGACGAGCTCGTCGACGGCGACGTTGACCAGGGCGCCGTCGGCGATGCCGCTGCGCAGCACGTCCGCGGCCGCCCTCGCGCGGGCCCGGGAGTAGACGGCCAGGGTGATCACGGAGTAGCCGTGCACGTCGGCCATCTCGTGCAGGTCCCTGGCCAGCCGCTCCTCCGACGGCACGCCGCCGGGCGAGCTCTGCACCAGGCAGACCCGCTGGGTCCGCCGTCTGCGCAGGCTCCTGGCCGCCTGGTCGGGGGTGTAGCCGAGCTGCCTGGCCGCGTCGAGCACCCGTTTCCTGGTGCCGGCGGCGACGGGACGGTCCCGGCCGCTGAGCACGTAGGAGACGGTCGCCACGGACACGTTCGCCAGTTCGGCCACCTGTCGCGCTGTCGGTCTCATGTTAGTCGAATAACCTAGCATTCCCTATAGGAAAGACGGGTAATTGAGCGATGGTGAACTCGTGCTGCTGTGGCTGGAGTGGGGAGTGGACATGCGTAGGCCGTCCGTCCTGTTAATCGTTTAACAGAGAGGTGGACGAACCGTACTCCCCCTGGTCGCATACGGGCAAGCGGCACCTCGGGCGGCCCTCAGGTGAACTATTAAGAAAGTTTCCTAACAGAGAGCATTGACGGTCCTGGTCACTCGGCTTACGTTCCGATCAACCCCCCAGCCATGCCCCATCGGAGGTGGCCTTGAAGCCCTTACGCACCCGCGCGGCGCTCGCCGCGTGCGGCACCTCACTGCTGCTCATCGCCGGAGCCCTGGCCGGTACGGCCACCGCCGCGGCCGACAACGCCGCCTGCCGCCCGGACGGCCTCTACCAGACCCCCGGCGTGGACGTCCCCTACTGCCTGGCCTACGACGAGGACGGCCGCGAGAAGATGGGGGCCGACCACCCCCGCCGCATCATCGGCTACTTCACCAGCTGGCGCACCGGCAAGAACGGCCAGCCCGCCTACCTGGCCAACAACATCCCGTGGGGCAAGGTCACCCACCTCAACTACGCCTTCGCCCACGTCGACGGCGCCAACAAGATCGCCGTGGACGCCAACGCCACCGCGACGGAGTGGCCCGGCGTCGCGGGCGCCGAGATGGACCCCGCCTACTCCTACAAGGGGCATTTCAACCTGCTCAACAAGTACAAGAAGCAGTTCCCCGGCACCAAGACGCTGGTGTCGGTCGGCGGCTGGGCCGAGACCGGCGGCTACTTCGACGCGAACGGCGCCCGCGTGCCCTCCGGCGGCTTCTACTCCATGACCACCAACGCCGACGGCTCGGTCAACCAGGCCGGCATCGGCACGTTCGCCGACTCGGTCGTCGCCTTCATCCGCGCGTACGGGTTCAACGGCGTCGACATCGACTACGAGTACCCGACCTCGATGAAGGACGCCGGGAACCCGCTCGACTGGACCATCGCCAACGCCCGCAGGCCGAACCTGATGAAGGGCTACGCGGCGCTGATGCGGACGCTGCGCCAGAAGCTGGACACCGCGGCGGCCGCCGACGGCAAGTACTACATGCTGACCGTCGCCGCTCCCGCCTCCGGCTACCTGCTGCGCGGCATGGAGACCTTCCAGGTCACCCAGTACCTGGACTACGTGAACATCATGTCGTACGACCTGCACGGCGCCTGGAACGAGTTCGTCGGCCCCAACGCCGCCCTGTACGACGACGGCAAGGACGCCGAGCTGGCCAAGTGGGGCGTCTACACCACCGCCCAGTACGGCGGCCTCGGCTACCTCAACACCGACTGGGCCTACCACTACTTCCGCGGCGCGATGCCGGCCGGCCGGATCAACATCGGCGTGCCGTACTACACGCGCGGCTGGAAGAACGTCAACGGCGGCACGAACGGCCTGTGGGGCACCTCCAACGGCCAGAGCGGAAGCTGCCCGCAGGGCCTGACGACGTGCGGCGACGGCGCCCGCGGCATCGACAACCTGTGGCACGACGAGGAGAACGGCAAGGAGGTCGGCGCCGGCTCCAACCCCATGTGGCACGCCATGAACCTGGCCAAGGGCATCGCCGGCTCCTACGGCCCCGCCTACGGCCTCGACCCGGCCGGCGACCCCGAGGACAGGCTGACCGGCACCTACACCCGCAACTACAACGCCACCCTGACCGCCCCCTGGCTGTGGAACGCCACCAAGAAGGTGTTCCTGTCCACCGAGGACGACCAGTCGCTCGGCGCCAAGGCCGACTACGTCAAGAACCAGGGCATCGGCGGCGTGATGATCTGGGAGCTGGCCGGCGACTACGCCTGGGACGCGGCCAAGGGCGAGTACTTCATGGGCCAGACCCTGACCGGCCTGCTCTACGACAAGCTCAGGACGGCGAGCCCGTACGGCGCGGCCAAGGCCAAGGTGGCCGTCCCCGCCGAGAAGGTGGACGTCACGATCGAGGCCACCGGCTTCCCCGCCGGCGACAGCAACTACCCGATCAACCCCAAGCTCGTCATCACCAACAAGACGCAGACCACCATCCCGGGCGGCGCGGAGTTCCAGTGGGACTACGCGTCCTCGGCCCCGAACAACGCCAAGGACCAGTCCGGCTTCGGCCTGAGGGTGATCAGCAGCGAGCACACCGGCAACAACGTCGGCGGCCTCAAGGGCGACTTCAACCGGGTGTCGGTGAAGCTGCCCACGTGGCAGACGCTCGCCCCCGGGGCGTCGGTGACCCTCGACTACGTGTACTACCTGCCCGTCCCCGGCCAGGCGAACTACACGCTGACCTTCGGCGGCAGGACGTACGGGCTGCTCCAGGACCTGGCGCGCGGCGGCGTCGCGCCCAGCCCGAGCCCGACGCCGACCGTCACCCCGACCGGCGGCTCCTGCACCGCGCCCGCCTGGAGCGCGACGGCCGTCTACAACGGCGGCCAGCGCGTCTCGCACAAGGCGCACACGTGGGAGGCCAAGTGGTGGACGCAGGGCCAGGAGCCCGGCACCACCGGCGAATGGGGGGTCTGGAAGGACGTCGGCGCCTGCTGAGGCGGCGCCGGCGACCGCGCGGACGGGCCCTCGGCGAGGTCAGGTACGCAAGCACCTGGAGCAGACCCTTGCGACGTGACCGTGAGCTACGGAAGGATCGCCAGATCGAGCCCCACCGGTATCCGTAACCCCATGCGTATACCGAGGCCCGTCACCCCCCGCGTGCGCGCATGACGACATGGAGAGGCTGTCGTGCAACCTCAGGAGAACGTCGAGCAGTTCGGCTACCGTCAGGAATTACGTCGCGGGGTCGGGCTTACCGACCTCGTGTTCTACGGCCTGATCTTCATGGTGCCGATCGCGCCGTTCGCGATCTTCGGCCCGGTGTACAAGATCTCGGGCGGCATGCCCGTGCTGGCGTACCTGGTGGGCATGGTCGCGATGTTGTTCACCGCGGCCTCGTACACGCAGATGGTCCGGGCCTTCCCGCTGTCGGGGTCGGTCTACAACTACGCGGGCCGCGGCATCGCCCCGCCGGTCGGGTTCATGACCGGCTGGGCGATCCTGCTCGACTACCTCCTGGTGCCGAGCCTGCTCTACCTCGTCGCCTCGGTCGCCATGAACAACAGCGTGCCGGAGGTGCCGGTCTGGGGCTGGCTGCTCGTCTTCGTGGCCGTCAACACGCTGATCAACCTGCGCGGCATCCGGATGACGATCACCCTCACCAAGGTGCTGATCACCTGCGAGCTGGTCGTGCTCGGCCTGTTCGTGCTCATCGGGATCTGGGCCCTGCTCCAGGGCGAGGGCCACGGGTTCAGCCTCTCTCCGCTGTTCAACCCGGACACCTTCTCCTGGCCGGTGATCTTCGCCGCGGTCTCCGTCGCGGTGCTGTCCTTCCTCGGCTTCGACGGCATCAGCATGCTCGTCGAGGAGTCCGCCGGCGGTTCCGCCCAGGTGAGCCGGGCCATGCGGCTCGCGCTGATCCTGGCCGGCCTGCTGTTCGTCGTCCAGGTCTGGGTGGCGGCCCTGCTGGTGCCCGACCCGGCGGGCCTGCTGGCGTCCGGCTCGGAGAGCGCCTTCTACGACGCCGCCGCCTCGGCGGGCGGCGAGTGGCTGCGGCACGTCACCTCGACCGCCACCGCGATCTCCTGGGGCCTGGCCGACACGCTGGTGGCCCAGGTCGCCGTCTCCCGCCTGCTGTACGCCATGGCCCGCGACCGGCAACTGCCGGCCTTCCTCGCCAAAGTGTCGATCAAGCACTCGGTGCCGGCCAACGCCATCCTGTTCGTCTCGGTCCTGTCCGTCGGCATCGGCGTGTGGGCGGCGCAGCTGGAGGGCGGCGCCGGCGTCACGCTGCTGAGCAGCCTGGTGAACATGGGCGGCCTGATCGCGTTCGTGGTGCTGCACCTGTCGGTGATCGTCCACTACCGGGTCCGCGGGCGTTCGTCCGACTTCTGGTCGCACCTGGTGATGCCGCTGGTCGGCATGGCGATCCTGATCTTCGTGATCATCAACGCCAACATCCTGGCCCAGCGGGTCGGGCTGATCTGGCTCGCCGTCGGCTTCGTCGTCCTCGGCGTCCTGTACGCCCGGGGCCGCCGTCCGACGCTGGACGACGGCGAGAAGGCCGGCCTGACCGGCATCCGGTCGCCATGACGCGGCCGCCGCTCCACCAGGAGCTGTTCCTCATCGGCCACGACCAGTCCGGCAAGCCCCTGGTGCACCAGCACTCGATGGCGCTCGGGCTGGCCGGGGCGATGCTGCTCGACCTGGCGCTGAGCGAGCGCGTCACGGTCGAGCAGGGCCGGATCGCCGTCACCGACCCCACCCCGGTCGGCGACGCCGCGGTGGACTCACTCGTCCCGATGCTGGCCCGCGACCGGGCCGAGCGGGAGGCCAGGTTCTGGATCAAGAAGCTGGCCGAGGACGCCTACGACCGCACCCGGCAGAGCCTGGTCGCCTCGGGCGTGCTCGTCATCGTGACCAGGCGCCGCATGGGCATGTTGCCGTACACGCGTCACCAGCTGGCCGACATCGCCTCGGTGGTGCGCGCCTCGGCCGGGGTGCGTTCGGCCGTGGAGGGCTGGAAGCAGCCCGACGGGCGCGGCGCGGCGCTGTGCGGGCTGGTGGGGGCGCTGCGGCTGGAGGCCGAGCTCTACCTCGACCAGCCTTCTGCCCGGCTCATCGAACGGCTGCGGGAGATCGCGCGCGAGCACTCCCCCGTCGTCGCGGCGGTCGTGGAGCTGATCGACGACATGCTCGGCGAGGCCGCGGTCGCGGTCTTCCGCTGACCACGGCCTCCGCCGGGAACACGGCCTCTGCCGGGGGGCACGGCCTCCCCCCGACCACGGCCCCCCGCCCGGGTCAGGTGAACAGCTCGCGGATCTGGCCGACGACCTCCACGATCACCGACACCTCGGCCGCGCGGGCCGACAGCCGCTTGAGCGCGTCCATGACGCGGGAGCGGTCGGGGTCGGCCTGCTCGATCTCCTGCCGCACGTCGGCGACGTCCCGGCGGGCCCGCGCGGGCTCGGTCACGGCCGCCTCGTGCTCGGTGAGCAGCCGCTCCAGCAGGTCGAGGAGCCGGGCCGCCTCGCCGGGGGACGTGCCGCCCAGGTTGTTGACCGTGGCGCGGGAGTGCGGGCCCACCGCGATCGGGCCGCTGACCTCGCCGCCGCTGATGTGCACGCCGTACGAGCCGGGCATGGGGGTCTCCTCGTTCGTCACGCGCTCTGCCCTCCCAGGTTGTTGACCGTCGCGGCGGCCTGGTGCCCGAAGGCGACCGGGCCGCTGACCGTGGCGCCGCCGCTGACCGACAGCGTGTTCATGGTCACGCTCGCCGCCTGCAGACGGTAGGCGCCGGTCTCCACGCCCCGGTCCTCCAGGAAGTCGAGGACCGCCTCGGTGAGCCGCTGCTCGATCATCCGCACGTACTTGGATACGTCGAGCACCTGGATGTGGGTCTGCAGGTCGTCGCTCGCGCCCAGCTCGCGGACGCTGAAGCGGGCGCCGTAGGGGTAGACGATGTGCTTGCGCGGGTCGGGCGCCATCATGTTCTGCCGGACGGCCTGCGTGCCCGTACGGACCAGGCGCGCGGGGGCGGCGAGCACGTCGCGCAGCAGCCGCAGCTTCAGCGACCGGACCGCCTCCCAGGCGATGCGGCCGCCGGTCATCGTGGGCAGCCGGTCGACCACGTGGTACGGGCCGTAGGCCGGCGGCAGCACGGTGACCACGAACTGGGTGTAGAGCATCCGGCCCTCGACGGCCAGGTAGATGAACGCCGAGGTCAGCGCCTCCTGGTCCTCGGCGGGCGCGACGAGCCGGCCGTTGCGGTCGCGGATCTCCTGCCCGGCGTTGTTGATCGTGACGCGCTGGTAGTAGCGCACGCCGCCCTGCGGATGGCGGACGACGGCCTCGATCTCCTCGGGCGTGGCGTGGGACCTGGGCAGGCCGTTCTTGCCGATCAGCGGATGGGACACCGGGGCGCCGCCCTGGTGCCAGTCGGCCACGGTGAAGATCCCCCGGGTGACGACGTGGTCGCCGATGTCGAGGCGCTGGATGCCCTCGTTGGGACGCAGCACGCGGTCGCGCATGTCCTTGAGCCGCTCGCGGACGAAGGCGTGCAGCTCGACGGGGTCGAGGTCGACCGGGTCGTCCTGGCGGCGCGGCGGGCCCTCGCGGCCGCGTACGCGGTCGAGCTCGACGGCGATCGACCAGCTCCGGGCGATGGACCCGGCGCCCATGAAGGCGTCTTCGTTGGCGTACATGGTGACGTTGCCCCACTGGGCGCTGCGCACGTAGTCGATGCGATGGGCGGCGCGGGGGCCGGCCGCGCCGGTGACCGGCTCGGGCGCGCCCGGCCGCAGCGTGCCGGCCAGGGTCATGTACGTCGCGATCCGGTAGACCAGCGCCACCCCGAGCGTGGTGAGGGGCACGGACATCGCCAGCGCCAGCGGCCCCGCGTTCTGGCCCAGGACGTCGGCGAGGTCGTAGGAGGGGCGGTCGTCGTAGAACGAGGACCCGGAGAACCCCAGCAGGATCGTGTACAGGCCGGTGAAGAACACCGCGAACAGCGTGACCAGGGCCATGCTCGCGGCCCAGAACCAGAGCATGGCCCGCAGCACCGCCGAGCCGCGCCGGACCCGCGCCGAGGTGAGCAGCACCAGCGGGACGAGCACCGCCACCCACGCGATCGTGTTCATCGGGGAGATCATGAACCCGATGAGGAAGAACACCGTGATGAGGGCGTCGCGGACGACGAGCATCGAGCGCGAGCGGCGGCAGTGGTGGATCACCGGGATGAGGTCGAAGCCGCCGTAGGACGGGGGGACCGCGCGGTAGGGATCGAACATCAGCTCCGCCAGCACCCGGTCGCGGAACCCGCTGTCCAGGTAGGCGGCGGCGCTGAGGTAGCGGGTGACGTTGCTCATGCGGGGCACGCCCGGGTGGGCCGCCGTGTCCCGCGTCGAGCCGGTGGCACCGGAGCTGCCGACGGCCATGACCCTCCTTCGTCGGTGGACCTGGCCGAGCTTATGAGGGGCGAGTGCTTTGGGGGGCTCGTTGTTATCAAATAGTCTCGTTCACCAGAAGTGAAGCTCAGGACAAAAGCCCGATAAAATCGAAATTCATCCCTTTACGGAACATTACGGGAGGGTGTATTGGTCCACCATTCAGGCGTGGGAGGGCGGTGCGGGCGATGCGGCAGCGACACCGGCGCCCTGGCCCAATGCCCCCGCTGCGGCGCCCTCCTCCCCGTCCCCCCTCCCACCCCCTCCCCCACCCCGACCACCACCCCGGACACCGGCACCGGCTCGCCGCCCGTCGGCCCCGCGGACGTCAGGGGCGTCGGGTCGGCCGGGCGTCCGCTCCAGGGCGGGCCGCTCGGCGGGGCTTCGCCCAGGGCGCCCGGGGACGACCATCCGCCGCCGCCCTCACGGCTGCGTCCGCCGGGGTGGCGGCGACCGGTGGTGCTGGTCAGCGTGGCGGCGGCCTGTGCGACGACGGCCCTGGTGTGGTGGGTGGCCGGGAGCGGGCCGTCCGCACCGGCCGAGGCGGGCCGGAGCCCGGACGGCGGGCCGCCGGCCGGGCAGCCGCAGACGTCGGCCGCGACGGCAGGGGACCCGGCGAGCGAGGACCCCGCGACCGGGGACGCCACCGCCACCGGAGACCCGGCCTCGACCGGGGACCCGACGCCGAGCGGCGACCCGACCACGGACGGGGCCGGGACGGCGGCCGGCCAGGCCGGGCAGGTGGACGAGCTCCTGTCCAGCAGCAGCTCGACCCGTTCCAGCCTGTCGGCGGCGATCGCCGACGCGACCGGCTGCCGCCGGGCCGCCGTGACCACGATCGAGGAGATCACCGCGAGCCGCCGCGACCAGCTCGCCGCCGCCCGGACGCTGGAGGTGACGGCCCTGCCCGAGGGCGCGGCGCTGAAGCAGGCGCTCATCACCGCGCTCGACGCCTCCTACGACGCCGACACCGCCTTCCTGTCCTGGGCTCGGCGCCATCTGGCGGGGGGCTGCACCGGCCCGGTCTCCGGCGACCGGAATTACCGGCGGGGTCTCAGCAGATCGGCGGACGCGCAGACGGCGAAGGAGCAATTCGTCCAGGCATGGCGACCGATAGCGGAGACCTACGATCTGACATTTTGGAAAGCCGATCAGATCTAGCCATATTGGCCCATAATTCACACATATAGCCGAAATTCCGAGCGTACGAAGGAGTGTTGCGATGTTCCTGCCACGACGTCTGGTCCGGCTGGCCGCGGGTGCGGCGGCCGGGTACCTGCTCGCCGTACGCCCCTGGCATCTGCGCTGGGGCGCCACCGACAGCGAGGTGCACGAGGACCTGCCGGGTGACGACATCGTGCCGCTCCCCCAGCTCCAGGCCACCCGCGCCGTCACCGTGGACGCCCCGCCCGCCGCGGTCTGGGCCTGGGTGGTCCGGCTCGGCGGCTACCCGCGTCCCGGCACGCGTCCCGGAGCGGCCGCCGAACCCGACCGGCCCCTCCGGGACCTCAGGCCGGGCGACGTCATCGGCGGCGGCTTCGTCGTCGAACGGGCCGAGGTGCCCCACAGCCTGGTGCTGGCCGACCGCGGCGCGGACGCCACCACGACCTGCTCCGTCGCGCTCCGCGACACCGGCGGCGGCACCCGGCTGATCTACCGGCTCCGGACGCGCGGCGAGCCCACCGTACGCGGCGCCGCCCACGTCGCGATGACGGACGTCGGGGACTTCGTCACGATGCGCAGGCAGCTCCTCGCCGTCAAGGCCGGGGCCGAGTCGGCGGGCTGACCCCGGTTCGCCTCCTCCGCCGCTGCCTTAGGGTTCATGCTGTGGATCAACGGGGAGCGAGCGCGACGGCCGAACGCGCATCCGCCGACGAGCGTCCGGCCCCCCGGCGACGCAGGCGCTGGTTCGCCTGGACGGTGGTCGCGCTGCTGGCGGCCTGGGCGGCGCTGCGGGTCGGCGGCCTGGAGACCGGCTCCTTCCTGACCCAGCTCATGACGGTGACGCCGATCGGCGCGGGGCTGGCCGCCCTGACCGCGCTGCTGTCGGTGCTCAGGCGCAACCGTCCGGCGGGGCTGTGCGCGGCGCTCGTGGGCGTGGTGCTGGTCGCGTGCCTGATCCCGAGGGCGTCCGGGGTGGAGGCGGGCAAGGTGACCGACGGCGTCCCGCTGCGGGTGTTGTCGGTCAACCTGTTCGGCCGGGCCGACGCCGAGGCCGTGGTGCGCCTGGTGAGCACGTACGAGATCGAGGTGTTCAGCGCGCTGGAGCTGACGCCGGACGCGGTCCGGCGGCTCGACCAGGCCGGGCTGCGCAAGCTGCTCCCCTACCGGGTGCTCCAGGCCGCGGACGGCGCGATCGGCAGCGGCCTGTTCGCCAAGCGCCCGCTCAGGTCGTTGCGGGGCCTGTTCACCCCGATCGGCCACAACATGCCGGCCGCCACGCTGTCCCTGCCCGGGGGCGTCAAGGTCGAGGTCGTGGCGGTGCATCCCGACGCGCCACTCGGCCCGATGGTGGAGCGGTGGAACGCCTCGCTCAGGGCGCTGCCGTCCCCGTCGCCGTCGGTGATCAGGGTCCTGGCCGGCGACTTCAACGCCACCCTCGACCACCGCGCCTTCCGCGACCTGCTGGCCCGCGGTTACGTCGACGCGGCCGACCAGGTGGGCAAGGGGCTCGTCCCGACCTGGCCCAGCGGCCGGGCGATACCGCCGATCATCGCGATCGACCACGTGCTGGCCGACCGGCGGGTGGGCGTGGCCCGTACGGAGCTCCTCGACGTGCCCGGCACCGACCACCGCGGCGTCTTCGCCGACCTCCGCCTGCCCGCGATCGGCTGATCCCGCCCGGGTCAGCCGCCCTGCTCCCCGTACAGCCTGCTGAGGGACGCCTTGAGCACCTTGCCGGCGCCGTTCCTCGGCAGCTCGGGGACGAACTCCAGATATTTCGGGATCTTGAAGCGGGCCAGGCGGCCGTCCAGGTGGGCGAGCAGGTCGTCGGGCTCCGCGCTCGCTCCCGGTCGCAGCACGACCAGCGCTTTGCCGGTCTCGCCCCACTTCTCGTCCGGTACGCCGATCACCGCGCACTCGGCCACCGCCGGATGGGCGTACAGCAGGTTCTCGATCTCGGCCGGGTAGACGTTCTCGCCGCCGGAGACGTACATGTCGCTGATCCGGTCGGAGATGCGGACGTAACCATCCTCGTCGGCCACGCCGATGTCGCCCGACCTGAACCAGCCGTCGGCGGACAGCACCTTCGCGGTCTCCTTCGGACGCCGCCAGTAGCCGGGCATGACGTTGGGGCCCTGCACGTACACCTCGCCGGGCTCCCCGGGGGCGGCGGGCGAGCCGTCGGGGGCCACCAGGCGCACGTCGGAGAAGAAGCACGGCACCCCGGCCGAGCCGAGCTTGTCGTCCGGGTGCCCCTCCCCGAGGAAGAGCGCGCCGGGCGAGGTCTCCGTCATGCCGTACCCCTGGAGGAACGTCAGCCCGCGCGCCCGGTACGTCCTGATCAGCGGCTCGGGTACCGGCGCTCCCCCGCACAGCAGGTGCCGCACTCCGGACAGGTCGGCGCCCGCCCAGCGCGGCGACCGCGCGAGGGCCGTGAACATCGACGGCACCCCGAACATCACCGTCACCCGCTCGGACTCGATCAGGTCGAACGTCCTGTCCACCTCGAACGACGGCTCCAGCAGCGCCCTGCCGCCCTTGAGCACGGTCGGCACGAGCGTCTGCGCCAGGGCCGCGATGTGGAACAGCGGCGCGCTGACCAGCGTCACCTCGTCGTGCGCGAGCGGCACGTCGACCAGCAGGTTCACGGCGTTCCAGATGAGGTTGCCGTGGGTGAGCATCGCGCCCTTGGGGCGGCCCGTGGTGCCCGAGGTGTACATGATCAGGCAGATGTCGTCCTGGCTCACCGGCTCGTCGAGGGGGTCGGCGGGCGCGCCGGCGATCAGCTCCTCGACGGCGTCCTGGCTCAGGTGCCGTCCTGGTAGCCCGCCGCCGTCGCGGCCCTCGCCGAGGACGACGACCCGGGCGCCGGAGTCGTCCAGGACGAACCGCAGCTCGGGCGGGGCGAGCCGGGCGTTGAGCGGGACGAACACCGCGCCGAGCAGGCCCGCGGCGAAGAACGTCTCCACCAGGGACGGGTGATTGGGCCCGAGGTAGGCGATCCGGTCGCCGCGGCCCACGTCGAGGGCCGCGAGCCCGTGAGCCAGCCGGGTGACCCGGTCGTACAGCTCGCCATAAGTGCGGTCGATTCCCTGGAAACCGATCGCGGGCCGGGCGGGCGTCATCCGCGCCCTGCGTGCCGGCCAAGACCCAAGCCCCTGATTGCGCATCGGCACTCCTTGACGGTCAGGACTCAAGGTAGGTCACCAAGCGCTTGCTGTCACCGGAATGCCACACTTTCTCCCGCCCCGCCCGGGCGAGCCCGCATGGTGGCCGAGGGCGCTGCCGGCAAGGCGGTCGCCGAGCAGCTCTTCCTCGGCGGGCGCACGGTCGAGCACCATCTCAGGGACATCTTCAGCAAGCTCGGCATCCGCTCACGGGTGGAGCTGGTCAGGTTCACGTCCTGAGCGATGCCGCCGCCGGAAGGACCCAGGTGAACGTACGACGGCCGCGTGCCCTGCTCGTCATGGACCCCGCCACCTTCGCCGAGCAGTTCCACGAGCCGCAGTTGCGGCGGCTGCGCGAACTGGCCGAGGTCGGCGACCCCATCTGGACCGCCGACCTGGACGCGCCCGCGGCGCGGCGGGCGCTGAACGCGGCCGAGGTGCTGGTGACGTCGTGGGGCTGCCCGCCGCTGACCGCCGAGCGCCTGGCGGACGCGTCCCGGCTGCGCGCGATCTTCCACTGCGCCGGCTCGATACGCGGGTTCGCCACGGACGCGGTCTGGCGCCGCGGTCTGCTCGTCACCACGGCGGCGGACGAGAACGCGATCCCGGTGGCCGAGTTCACCCTGGCCGCGATCGTCTTCGCCGGGAAGAAGGCGCCGTTCCTCGCCCAGGACGCGCGCCGGTACCGCGAGGACCGGTCCTACCTGGCCCGCCGCGGCGAGCTGTCCAACCGCGGCAGGACGATCGGCGTCGTCGGCTTCTCCCGGGTGGGCCGCCGGGTCGTGGACCTGCTGCGCGTCCTGGAGGCGGCGGAGGTGCTGGTCGCCGACCCGTACGCGGACGCGGACGAGGTGCGCGCGGCCGGCGCCCGCCTGGTCGCGTTGCCCGAGCTGCTGGCCCGCTGCGACGTGCTCACGTTGCACGTCCCGGCGCTGCCCGCCACCCGTCACCTCGTCGGGGCCGCCGAGCTGGCCCTGCTGCGCGACGGCGCGACCGTGATCAACACCGCGCGCGGCTCGGTCCTGGACACCGCCGCGCTGGAACGCGAGTGCGCGGCCGGCCGGATCGACGCCATCCTCGATGTCACCGACCCCGAGCCGCTGCCGGCCGGCTCACCGCTGTACGACCTGCCCAACGTCATGCTCACCCCGCACGTCGCGGGCTCGCTCGGCGCGGAGACCCGGCGGCTCAGCGACAGCGCACTCGACGAGCTCGAACGGCACGTGTCGGGCCGTCCGCCGCGCGCTCCCGTGACGGCCGGGGATCTCGGCGTGAGCGCCTGAGCCGACGCGCGGGCCGCCCGCCCCCGCGGCTGTCACCGGAAGGCGGCGGCGTTGCGCCTGGCCCAGCCCGCGAAGTCGCCGGGGGCCCGGCCGAGGATCTTCTCGACGTCGGGGCTGACGGTCCGCTCCCGGACGGTCGGGGTGCCGAGGATGTCGAGCGTGGTGTCGGCGACGGGGGCGGGCATGAACGTGACCATCTGGGCGCGGGCCTCCTCGCGGGTCTGCTCGGCGAAGGCGATCGGCTCGCCGACGGCCTCGGCGATGGCGGCGGCCCGCTCGCGCGGGGTGGTGAGGGCCGGCCCGGTCAGTTCGTACGTCGCGCCGGCGTGGCCCGGCTCGGTCAGGACGGCGGCGGCCACGGCCGAGATGTCCTCCGGGTCGACGATCGGCAGGCCGACCTCTCCGAAGGGCGCGGCCACCGCACGGCCCGACCGGACGGACGGGACCCAGGCGTAGGCGTTGGAGGCCAGGCCGCCGGGGCGCAGGATCGTCCAGTCGGCGCCGGACTCCATGACGGCGCGTTCGAAGGCGGCGAAGGCCAGGCCGTGCGACGGCGAGTCGGGCCGGGTGGCCACTCCCTGGGAGGAGAGCAGGACGATCCTGCCGGCCCCGGCGAAGGGCGCGACCACCCGGACGGGGTCCCCGGTCATCATCAGGTCGCCGCCGATGAGCAGGAAGACCGCGTCCGCCGCGGCAGGCAGGCCGGCGGACGGGCCGGACAGGTCGGCGGCGACCGCGCGCACGCCGGCCGGCACGTCGGACGGGGTGATGCGGCGGGACACGGCGGTCACCTCGTGGCCCCGCTCGGCGAGCAGGCGGACCAGCGGACGGCCGACGTTCCCGGTGGCACCGGTGACAACGATCATGATTCTCTCCTCAGTCATTAGTCAGTTGCCTGACTAACAAGAACCGTAACACAGAAAGTGAGTCAGGCAACTAACTACGTGTGAATCCCGCGCACCCCGGGGACATCTGGGCAAATGGGGACGGTTCTCGCTGCCCCGGCGCTGGCCGGGCAAGGATGGACCCAGCTGGGCGAACTGGGCCTGGCCCTGCTGCTGTCGGCCGCCATCGGGCTCGAACGCGAGATCCGCCAGAAGAGCGCCGGCCTGCGCACCCACACGCTGGTCGGCTTCGCCTCGGCCCTGATCATGCTGGTGTCCAAGTACGGCTTCGCCGACGTCCTGGGCGAGCACGTCACGCTCGACCCCTCCCGGGTGGCCGCGCAGATCGTGTCGGGCATCGGGTTCATCGGCGGCGGCCTGATCTTCGTCCGGCGGGACGCGGTGCGCGGCCTGACCACCGCCGCGGTGGTCTGGCTGACCTGCGCGGTCGGCATGGCCGCCGGAGCCGGCCTGTGGCTGCTGGCGATCGCCGTCACCGCCGGCCACTTCCTGGTCCTGTTCGTCTTCACCCCGCTCAGCGCCCGGCTGCCGCGCTCGAAGTACGCCCAGTCGCGCCTGCACCTGACCTACCTCGACCGCCACGGCGCGCTCCGGCGGGTACTCTCCCTGTGCAGCGACAGGGGCTTCGCCATCGCCGAGCTCACCATGGAACGCGAGCACGAGGGCAAGGACCCGCGGTCGGTCTCGATCTGGCTCGTCGTCCAGGGCTCCGGGGTGGTCAGGGAGCTGGTCGCCGAGCTGCTGGACATCGACGGCGTGCTCGGCGTCTCCAGCGAGGACCTCGACGTCACCACGCCCTGACGGCGGCCGGGGCCGCACAACCGTTCAAGACCGGGGCCCGTCCGCCCGGCTACAACGGTTGGCGGCGGCACGCGTGGAGCGGGAGGTCGGGCGCATGGCCGGAGCGGGATTCATCGGACTGGGCATCATGGGACGGCCCATGGCGCTCAACCTGGTGCGGGCGGGCACGCCGGTCGTGGTCTGGAACCGTACGGCGGCCGGGTGCGAGCCGTTGCGGGCGGCCGGCGCGCGGGTCGCGGCGAGCCCGGCCGAGGTGTTCGAGGCGGCCCGGGTCGTGCTGCTCATGCTGGCCGACGAGGCCGCCGTGGACGCGGTGCTCGGACGCGGCACGCCGCGGTTCGCGTCCATGGTCGCGGGGCGGGTCGTGGTGCACATGGGCACGACGTCCCCGGCGTACTCGGGGGACCTGGGCGCGGCGGTACGGGCGGCGGGCGGCGACTACGTCGAGGCGCCCGTGTCGGGCTCGCGCGGCCCGGCCGAGGCCGGACGGCTGGTGGCGATGCCGGCCGGCGAGCCCGCGGTGGTCGAGGAGGTACGCCCCCTGCTCGCGCCGATGTGCTCCGAGGTGATCGCGTGCGGCCAGGTCCCCGGCGGGCTGCTGATGAAGCTGGCGGTGAACATCTTCCTGATCACCATGGTCAGCGGCCTGGCCGAGGCCACGCACTTCGCCGCCCGGCACGGCCTGGACCTGGAGACGTTCGCCCATGTGCTGCACTCGGGCCCGATGGCCAGCGAGGTGTCCCGGTCGAAGGCCCGCAAGCTGCTGGACGGCGACTTCGCCGCCCAGGCCGCCGTCGCCGACGTGCTGAAGAACAACCGGCTCATCGCCGAGGCGGCGCGGGCGTCGGGCGTGGCCTCGCCGCTGCTGGACGTCTGCCACGAGCTGTTCGCCGAGACCCTGGCGCTCGGGCACGGCACGCTCGACATGGCGGCCGTCGTGCGCGCGATCGAGGCCAGGACCGACGGGCCTCAGGTGAGGGCGGCGGTCCACTCGCCGGGTGTGAGCCCGTAGGCGCGCTTGAACATGCGGGTCAGGTGGCTCTGGTCGGCGAAGCCCGCCCGCAGCGCGGCCTCCGGCAGCGGCAGGCCGCCGCGCATCGCCCGCCGGGCCAGGTCCAGCTGGCGCATCGTCCTGAACCGGGTGGGGCTGGTGCCGAAGGCGGCGCGGAACTGGCGGGCGATCGTCCAGCGGTCGAGCCCCGAGACACGTTCCAGCACGGCCACCGGGTGCCGGGTCGCGGGGTCGGCGGCGATCAGCTCGCGCACCCGCGTCAGGGCCTCCAGCGCGAGGGCGCCGCGCCGCCGCCGGGCGGGGACGTCGGCGTGACGCTCCAGCGCCGCCGCGACCAGCAGCGCGACCTCCAGCCGGGCCAGTTCCTCCAGGGGCTCGTCCAGGTGCCGCAGCCACGCCAGCAGGGCCGGCGACATCCCCTCCGGCCGCACGACGGGGTCGGCGACGAACGGCAGCGGCCGGCCGCCCAGCGCCTCCTGGACCAGGTACGGGTCGACGTAGAAGATCCGGTAGCCGAAGCCCGCGTCGGTGCCCGCGGCGCCGTCGTGCGGCTCGTCGGGGTGCAGCACGTGCCACTCCCCCGGCAGGCATCGCCGCAGCTCGCCGCGGTAGCGGAAGGTCTGCACGCCGGCGAGCGTGACGCCGATCGCGTACGTGTCGTGACGGTGGGGCGCGAACGCCTCGCCGACGAGCGAGGCCGCCAGCCGCTCGATGCCCTCGGCGGCCGGGCCGAAGCGCAGCCGGTGCCCCGGCCGTGCCGCCCCGCCCCGGACAGGTCGTGTCTCCACCACCCCAGTGTCGGCCATCGCGGCCGGGATCACCCCTCCGTCTCGGGCAGCGCCCGCGCGTCGTTCCCGACGATCGGGTTGCGCACCCGGCCGAGGCGTTCGGCCTCGACCTCGACGACGTCGCCGGGCCGCAGCAGCCACGGCGGGGTGCGCGCGTAGCCGACCCCGGCGGGCGTGCCGGTGGCCAGCAGGTCGCCGGGCCGCAGCGTGAACGTGCGCGAGATCAGGGCCAGGGTGTCGCCGACGCCGTAGACCATCTCGTCGGTACGCCCGTCCTGGACGACCTCGCCGTTCACCCGGGTCCGCACTCTCAGCCCGTCACGCAGGTCGCCGACCTCGGACGCGGGCACCAGCGGGCCGAGCGGGCCGGAGCGGTCGGCGTTCTTGCCGAGGATCCACTGGCTGGTGAGCTTCTGCGCCCTGCGCGCGGTCAGGTCGTTGAAGACCGAGTAGCCGGCGACCGCGGCCAGCGCCTCCTCCGGGTCCGCGTCCACCAGCGGCGCGCCGACGTACGCGACCACCTCGCCCTCCCAGTCCAGGCCGTCCTCGCCGGAGGGCACCGGGACCGGGACGCCGTCCACGGTCAGCGACCGCGTCCAGCGGGCGAACAGCGTGGGGTGCGGCGGCACGCCCTCCCCGGCGTACGAGCCCTCGGCGACGTGCCTGAGGTAGTTCAGACCGACGCAGATCACCCGGGCCTGCGGCAGCACCGGCGGCACGAAGGTGACCGACGAGGCCGGGACCCGCTCACCGGCCGGCTCGCCGGACAGGAACCCGGCCGCGCCGGCCCAGAACCGCTCCAGCGGGGCCAGCACGGCGACCTCGGCGCCGTCGTCCGACAACGCGCCCACCTCGACCCCGTCGCCCCTTTGAACGGCCCCTTCCGGGGCGTTCCGGCGGATCCCGACGATCCTCATCGTTCATCTCCTCAAGGCCGCGAAAACCTTCCAAAGGTTCGCAGGTTTTGTGGTTGGATCCGGACTATGCCCTACCTCTCCTCTCCCGGACAACCGGCGTCCGCCCCCGGACAGGGCGCGCTCACGCGGGCCGAGCGGCTGGCCGCCGCGCTCGACGACCGGATCAGGTCGCGCGGGCTGACGCCCGGCGAACCGGTCGGCACGCTGGAGTCGCTGCGGGCGGAGACGGGCCTCGGCTACGCCACGGTCAGCGAGGCCGTCCGGCTGCTGCGCGACCGGGGCGTGCTGGAGATCCGGCCGGGGCGCGGCGGCGGGCTGTTCGTCGCCGACCCCGGTCCGGTGGTGCGGCTGCGGCACACCCTGCTGGGCGTCGCGGAGGAGCCGGGCACGGTCGCCGACGCCATCGAGCTGCGCGACCACCTGGAGGAGCTGATCGACGTCGGCGCCGCCCGCCATCGCACCCGCCGGGACGTCGCCGACCTGCGCCGCCTGCTGCGACGGCTGCGCGCCGCGCCCGGCTGGGACGCCTTCGTCCGCGCCAACTGGGCCCTGCACGACCGCATCGCCGCGATCACCCCGAACGCCATGGCCCGCGCCGTCTACACCGGCACCCTCGGCCATCTGGGCGCCACCTCCCCGAGCCCCGACGACGCGGCCGGCGCCGGCTACCGCGAGCAGCGCTACCAGGTCCACGCCGACCTGGTCGAGGCGATCGCCGCGGGCGACGAGTACGCGGTACGGGCCGCCGTCGCCCGGCACAACACCACCACCTGAGACAGACCGAAGGGGCCCGCATGCCCGGCGAGTACCGCCAGTACCTGTTCCCGCACGACCACCCGCGGCTGGCCGGCGTCCGCGGCCTCGACCCCTACGCCTACCGCGAGCTGGCCAGGACGCCGGGCACGTTCACCGGCGGCCTGATCGAGGGCTGGACCCCGCTGTACGGGAACGACTTCCGCGGCGTCACCGAGGACGGCGCCTTGAGGGACGGCCTGCACCCGTTGACACCGGCCGCGCCCGGCGAGGAGGCCCCGGTCGCCGCCATGGTGTCGGCCGCCCGCGACCTGCTGGCCTGCCTCGACGACGAGGGCCGCGAACGCCTCTCGTACGAGGTCGACGCCGTGGAGTGGCAGACCTGGGCCAACCCCGAGTTCATGCAGTTCGACACCGGCCTGCGGCTGGACCTGCGGCCGCCGGTCGTCAGGGAGAAGGCGCTGGCCCTGGTGGGCGCCTCGCTCTCGCCCGAGGGTCACCGGCTCGTCCGCGCGGTGATGCGGGTCAACGGCTTCCTCGGCGAGATCGTCGGCCTGGAGACCGTGCTCAACGAGTTCAGCTACAACCTCGCCCTCTACGGCACCCCCGACCTGCGGGCCCCCTGGGGCTGGCAGCTCTACGGCCACCACTGCGCCCTGAACTGCCTGGTCGTCGAGGGCCGCATGGCGCTGTCGCCGGTGTTCCTCGGCGCCGAGCCGGACGAGATCGACGCCGGTCCGCACGCCGGCCTGCGCGACCTGTTCGCCGACCGGGTCGCCCTCGGCCTGCGGCTGATGGCCGCCCTGCCCGAGGAGCAGCGCAGGCAGGCCGTCGTGTACGAGCGCATGGTCGATCCGGCGATGCCCGAGGGACGCGTGCACCCCGGGGACGAACGTCATCTGGCCGGGGCGTTCCAGGACAACCGCGTGATCCCGTACGAAGGGATTCGGGTCGCCGCCATGCCCGCGGCGGCGAGGGAGCACGCGCTGGCCGTCGCCGAGTCGTTCGCCGGCCTGCTCCCGCCCGGCCCGCGCGCCGCCCGGCTGCGGGAGATCGCCGCGCACCTGGACGAGACCTGGTTCTGCTGGATCGGCGGCCACACGCCCGGCGACGTCTTCTACTACCGGCTGCAGTCACCGGTGATCGTCGCCGAGCTCGACCACCACTGCGGAGTCTTCCTCGACTACGACACGCCGAAGCCGTTCCACGTCCACACCGTGCTGCGCACGCCGCACGGCAACGACTACGGCCGCGCGTGGGTCCGGCGGTGGACGGCCGCGGGTCAGGACTCGGGCTGAAGGTAGACGACCGTGGACATCGGGACCCGTTCGCGGATGCGCCGCTCGGTCTCGGCCAGCGCCTCGGCCACCGCGTCCCCCTGCTCGGCGACGGTGACGCGGGCGGCCACCAGCAGCTCCTCCGGGCCCAGGTGCAGGGTGCGCAGGCGGGTGAAGGAGGCGACGGCGTCGTCCTCGCGCAGGGCCTCCTCGATGGCCCGCTGGACCTCCGGGGACGCCGACTCACCGATGATCATGCTCTTGGTCTCGGTGGCCAGCGTGATGGCCACGATGATCAGGAGCACGCCGATGGCGATCGAGCCGATGCCGTCGTAGACCGGGTTGCCGGTGACCAGCGCGAGCGTGACCCCGATGAGGGCGAAGGCCAGCCCGGTCAGCGCGGCGGTGTCCTCCAGCAGGACCACGGGCAGCTCGGGGGCCTTGGCCTCGCGGATGTAACGCGTCCACGACCGGCCGCGGCGGGCCTGGTCGGCGTTGCGCACCGCCGTGCGCAGGGACAGCCCTTCCATGACGATCGCGCCCACCAGCACGCCGATCGCCCATGGCCAGCTCTCCAGGGGCTTCGGGTCGCTGATCTTCTCGTAGCCCTCGTACAGGGCGAACAGGCCGCCGCCGAAGAACAGCACCACCGAGACCAGGAAGGCGTAGAAGTACCGCTCGCGCCCGTAGCCGAAGGGGTGGTCCGGGGTGGGCCCGCGTTTGGCGCGGGACTGGCCGAGCAGCAGCAACCCCTGGTTGCCGGAGTCGGCGAAGGAATGGATGCCCTCGGCGAGCATCGAGGACGAGCCGGTGAAGAAGAACGCCACGAACTTGGTGACGGCGATCCCCAGGTTGGCGGCCAGCGCCGCGTAGGTGGCCTCCTGCGAACCCTTACCGCTCACGCCGTCCCCGCAACCGGTGCTCGTGCGGGCTGTCGGGTCATCGCTGTCCTCCCGGGCCGTCGTGTCTGTTGGATGCGTGCCTTTGCCCCGTGGGCCCGCGTCCACACCTTGATCCGCGTCCGGGTCGCCGTGCACGGCGTGCATTGATGCGCGTCGTGCATCTTTGTAGGGTGGAACGGCCGCCTCCGAGAGAACAGGACGTGCCGATGAGCGACACCAGCCTGACCGACGACTCCCCGGGCGCCGGCCCCACGGCGATGCGCCGGATCCTGCCCGCCGACCTGGTCGAGCGCGGCCGCTGCCCGTTCGACCCGCCGCCGGGCCTGCGGGAGCGCCGCGGCCAGGACCCGGTCCAGCCGGTGCGGCTGCTCAACGGCGCCCAGGCGTGGCTGGTCACCGGCTTCGACGAGGCCCGCACCGTCCTGTCGGACGCCCGCTTCAGCGCCGACCGGGTCCGCCACCGCGAGGCCACGTCGTTGCAGCCGCACGAGGTGGCCGAGCAGGCGGCCGGCACCCTCCAGCCGGGCCCGCCGGTCGAGAGCCGCGAGGACGGCTTCTTCGTGTTCATGGACCCGCCCGAGCACACGCGCATCCGCCGGCTGCTGACCGGCCAGTTCACCGTCCGTCGCATGCGGGAGCTGGAGTCGCGGGTCACCGAGATCGCGGTCGAGCACATCGAGGCGATGCGGGCGGCCGGCCCGCGGGCCGACCTGGTGCCGGCGTTCGCGCTGCCGCTGCCCTCCCTGGTCATCTGCGAGCTGCTCGGCGTCGACTACGCCGACCGCGCCGAGTTCCAGGAACGCACCTCCGTAGGGCTGAACGCCAACTCCACCGCCGAGGAGCGGGCCGTCGCGGGCGCCGAGCTCTACGCGTTCATGCAGCGCCTGGTGGCCGCCAAGCGTGCCGAACCGGCCGACGACCTGCTGTCGGGGCTCGTCCACGAGGCCGACCCGCCGCTGACCGACGCCCAGCTCGTGGACGTCGCCCTCGTCCTGCTCGGCGCCGGCCACGAGACCACCGCCAACATGCTGGGCCTGGGCGCGTTCGCCCTGCTGGAGCATCCCGACCAGCTCGCCGCCCTGCGGGAGGACCCCTCCCTCGTCGACAACGCGGTCGAGGAGCTGCTGCGCTTCCTGAGCATCATCCAGCTCGGCGTCAGCCGGGTCACGACCGAGCCCGTCACGCTGGGCGGCGCCGACCTCCCGGCCGGTTCGACGGTCGTGATCGCCACACCGGAGGTCAACCGCGACCCCCGCCACTGGCCCGACGCCGACCGGTTCGACGTCAACCGCGCCCGCGTCCCGCACCTGGCCTTCGGGCACGGCGTGCACCAGTGCCTGGGCCAGCAGCTCGCCCGGGTCGAGATGCGCATCGGGCTCAAAGAGCTGATCACGCGGCTGCCCGGCCTGCGGCTGGCCGTATCGGCCGAGCAGGTGCCGGTGCGCAACGAGATGCTGATCTTCGGCGTGCACTCCCTGCCCGTCACCTGGTCCTGACCGGGCCGGACCCCATAATGGGGACCGTGGTGAAGGAGGCCGGGGTGGTTCAGCTCGCATCGGGCGGCGGGGAGCCCGCGTCGCCGGCCGTCGGCCGCCGCGAACGCAAGAAGCAGGCCACCCGCGCCGCCCTCCGCGAGGCGGCGCTCCGGCTCTCCCTGCGCCACGGCGTCGCGAACGTGACCGTCGAGCAGATCGCCGACGAGGCCGACATCGCGTTGCGCACCTTCTTCAACTACTTCTCCAGCAAGGAGGAGGCGGTCGTGGCCTCGCTGGCCGCCGCCGCCCAGGAGCTCATCGCCCGGTTCAGGGCCCGGCCGCGCACCGAGCCGGTCCTGCGGGCCTTCCGCGAGGCCGTGCTGGCCGTCATGAACGAGAGCGACGCCGCCGGCCGCGACCACGTCCGGGCCTTGCAGCTCGTACGGGCGGCGCCCACGCTGGTGCCCCAGCAACTGGCCGTACTGGCCGCGCAGGAGCAGGCCCTGGCCGAGGCGATCGCCGAGCACATCGGCCACCCCGCCCCCGGACGGCCCGGCGACACCGGTTATCCCCTCCTGTGCGCGTCCGCCGCGTTGACGGCGCTCCGCGTCGTCCTGGACCAGTGGCTCCGGCAGACCGCGGCCTCCGCCCGGCCGCCGGACACGGCCCTGCTCGCGCGGCAGATCGACACGGCCATCGGCCAGCTCGCGTCCGGCCTCGACCACCCCGGCCACGACGCCCCGTAGCGCCCGCCCGGCCGAGAACTGAAGCTGATTACCGGAAAGAGAGTTCGTTATATGGTGGTGAGTGATCGAACTCCTCTGAGCCTGCCCGGCAGCCGACCGTGAAGTGAGCAGCCAGCGTGCCCGACGACCGCCCCTCCACCTGGACCTTCCTCACCCACCACGCACGCGTCCTGATGGAGATCGCCAGAGATCCCGAGACCCGGCTGCGCGACATCGCCGCCCGCATCGGCATCACCGAGCGGGCCGTCCAGGGCATCGTCTCCGACCTGCACGAGGGCGGCTACCTCAACCGCGAGCGCGTGGGCCGCCGCAACCACTACAGCCTCAACCTCGACCGCGGCTTCCGCTACCCGACGGAGGCCGGCATGCCGGTCCGCGCCCTGATCGACATCTTCGCCCAGCACGACCTCCCCACCCGCCACGACCCCGGACCTTGAAGGTCCTGCGACAAGCAGGCGAATTCCCCGAAGGCGCCCCCCTGACCATCAGCTGACGCCACCGCCTACATCACGGAAGACCGGGCGACGGCGATGCCGCGTTAAGATCGCGTCCCGTGCAGCCGGACGGTTTATGGCGAATTATCAGGATCGGATTGGTAGGTCTGGTCCTTGCGGCGACGGTCGCGGGACTGATGATCGGCGACTCCTGGCTCTGGGTGGCCGTCGAATGGTCGCCACCGGCTCAGCTGAGGTTCTACGCGCCCAACGGGTTCGACACCCTGACGACGGTGACGCTGCTCGCGGCGGCCCCGGTGAAGGCCGTGCTCCTGTGGCTGATCCTGCGTGCCCCCGCACCGGGCCCGCTGGACGGCCGGGCGAAGGTGCTGCGCCTGCTGCTGTGTCTGGCGGTGGCGTACATGCTCGTGCTGTGGGTCGCGATCGCGCTGCTCCCCGACGTGGTCGGCGCGGCGTTCCGGCTCGCGCTGTGGACCTCGATCGACGTCCTGTACCTGCTCGTCATCCGCTGGCGGTCCTGGGCGCTGCGCACGGCGGCCGGGGCGGTGTTCGCGGTCGATCTGACCGGGATGGCCAACGAACTGCTCGACGAGCTCGACCTCTCGGAGCTCGGCTCGGGCGGGATCGTCGGACCGGTCTTGATGCTGAGCGGAGCGGCGGCGACCGTCATCACGGTCCTCGGGCAGTGGCGCGACGGACGGTGGAGCCGCGGCACGCTGATCGCCGGGTGGTCATCGGTGGGCGTCTGGGCGTTGGTGATCCCGCTCAGCCTGCTCTTCGCGGAGGTCTTCGGCGGCAGTCTGGCGACGGCCGTCGTGATGGACGCGGTGGGGCTCGTCAGCCTCGTGTGGCTCGCCGCGACCGCCCGTGAACTGCCCACCGACGACCGCCTGGCGGATCTTCCGCCCGCGCGGCGGCGGGCGGTCCGCGTCGCGGTGGCGGCCGTGGTCGTGCTGCCGATCATCGCGGCGATCCACCCGGAGCAGAACGCGTACCGCACCTACACCGCCACCCACACCGGCACGTCGCCGGGCTGCTACGACCGGCCCAGCTTCGGCGACCTCGAACCCGCGGAACGCGACGCCGCGTTCCTGTGCCTGGCGCGCAGCACAACTGCCGGGATCCCGCCCATGTTCCCGGACAACCTGTCGGACCAGGCGATCCTCGCGTACGGGCGGGCGCTGTGCCGCGCCAGAGACCGTGACGAGCAGGAGGTGATCCTGAAGCGGGCCGGGAGCGCGCGGCCCGCCTCGGGCGCGTCCCCGTGGGACCTCGTCTACGTCTGCCCGGAGATCGTCGGCGCGACCAATCCCGAACTGCTGCGGTCGACCGCGGAGACCAAGGCGGCGCACGACGCCTACATCGCCAAGGAGAACGCGAAATGCCGCGATCCGTGGCCCCGGACGAAGGGGGTCGTCCAGGCCACGGCCAACTATTTCCTGTTCGTCGACGGCGATCCCGGCTACCTGGTCCACGACCCCGCGGACGAAGCCGCCGAAGTGGCGGCGGAACAGGCGACGGACAGGAGCTACGACGACAGCGCCGGCATCGGGGTGTCTCGCAGCGCGGCGCTCATCGGGCATGTCGAGGACGTCTCTGATCTGTGTCTCACGGTCAAGGCACTCCGTACCGCGCCGCCACGGCGCACCGCCGGCTGGGATCAGGTCGACGAGGTGCCGATCGTCAGCCTCAGCGGCCGGCTCACCGTGCCCGAGAAGGGGGAGGGCGAGGTGGGCGCGGGCGCCCCGATGCCGAACCTGGCGATCGCGGGCAAGGGCGGCTACCGTCTCCGTGTCTACGTGCGGATCGGCGAGACGGGAGAGGAACACCTGGTCGTCGTGTTCCCGGGTACGTCGAGAAAGCGGCTCACGCTGAAGCCGTGAGCGGCGGCCGCCGGACGTCAAGCTCAACCGGCTGCGCCGCCTGTCACTGCCGCCCCCGGCGCTGGTCAGCCGGCCGGATGGGGCGTCGTCGCGAAGGCCGTCGTAGAGCGGGTCGCGCAGTTGCGGCTCGGTCAGCTCCTCCACAGCGCCGGACAGGCCGTAGCCCGCGTTGTTGACGATGACGTCCAGCCGACCGAAGTGCTCCTTGGCCCGCTTCACGCTCAGGTCAGGCTGAACGCCGCCGCGCGGTGGGCGACCCATTGGGCGTAGGTGAACGGCGGCCGTCCGGTGACGTCCTCGACGGTCGGCGACGTCTCGGCGGTCCTGCCGTCCAGCGCGGCGAGCCCATCGAGGTAGGCGTCGGCCACCTGCGGGGGCATGCCGCTGCCGACCAGCTGCCGCCGGGCCTGCTCGCGCGGCACCTCCTCGAAGCGCACCGGCCGGCCCACCGTCTCCGCGATGATCCGCACGCGGTCGATCTGGGTCAGCGACTGCGGTCCGGTCAGGAGGTACGCCTCACCGACCCGTGCGTCGAGCAGGGCTCGGACGACGACCGCGGCGATGTCACGGGGATCGATCGCGGGTACTGCCGCGTTGCCGTGGACGCCGCGTACGACCTCCCCTTCGGCGAGCTGCCGAGCCCAGCCGAGGTCGTTGGTCATGAAATAGTCGGGACGGATGAAGGTCCACGGCACCCTGGAGGCGGCGACGGCCCGTTCGAGCCGCAGATGCTTCTCGCCGATCAGCCCGGGCGTGGCGTAGGTGACGGCCGCCGACGACAGCAGGACGACCTGCCGCAGCTCGACCTGCCTGGCCGCCTCCAGGAAGCCGTCGACGGCGTCGTGGAGGGGGAACAGGAAGGCCCGGTCGATTCCCGTCAGCGCCGCGGGAAGCGTGTCCGGCCGGGTCAGGTCACCGACCACCACCTCGACCTCATCGGGGAACGGGTGGCGGGTGGGGTCACGGGTGAGCACGCGGACCTGCTCCCCCGCTTCCAGGAGCTGGTGGACGATGTCGGCGCCGACGTTTCCTGAGGCGCCGGTGACCAGGATCATGATCGATCTCTCTTTCTCTTCTCGGGGCCGGGCCGGTCAGGGCCTTCTGAGTGCCGCCACGTCGAACTCCAGCGTCACTTTCCCGGCCACCAGGCCGGCGGCGGCGGACCAGTGCACGCCCCAGTCCTTGCGGTTGATCGTGGCGCCGCCCTTGAGCTGGAGCCGGAGGTCGCCCGACGGGTCGTGCTCGGCGGACGTCAGTTCGAGGTTCACGGTGATCGGGTTGCGCACGCCGCGGATGGTCAGGTCCCCGGTGAGTTCGAAGGCGGTCGCGCCGATCTGCCGCACCTCACTTGAGGTGAAGGTGATGGCCGGGTGCTCGGCGAGGTTCAGGTACTTGTCCCGCAGGTACTCGTCGCGCTTCGGGTTGCCGCTCTGGATGCTCGCGCTCTGGACGGTGAGCTGGACGGCCGACCTGGCCGGGTCGCCGCCGTCCAGACGTGCGTGCCCCTCGAAGTCGTCGAACCGTCCGCGGACCTCGGGGCCGATCGTGTGCCGGGCGACGAAGCCGATCCGAGTGCGGGCCAGGTCGAGGGTGTAGTCGCCGGTCAGGTCGCTGAGCACGAAGGTGGTCGTCATGCTGGTCTCTCCTGGATGCGTCGGGGGATCAGGCGTTGAGCGGCGAGCCCGGCAGCGGCGTGGAGTCGAGGTACCTGACCTCGTAGACGCGCTCAGCGAACCTCCACCCTTCGCGGGTGCGCTGGTAGCGGTCGTGGTAGAGGGCGAAGTTCAGGTGCGAGCTGCCGTCGCGCATGCGTCCGAACTCCTGGATGTAGGCCCGGCCGGTCGCGGTGTCGCCGTCGATCCGGATGATGCCGGGGTGAACGTTCTGCACGAAGAACTCCCAGAGTCCCTGGCCCCACCTGACCCCTTCGCGGATCTGCTCCCTGCCGAGGAACTCCTTGCCGATGTGCGGCCAGCGCATGGCGGCGTCGGGGACGAACAGCGAGGCGAGGCGGTCGTAGTCGCGCATCATCACCGCGTCGGTGAGCTCGCCGCGCAGCGCCTCGATCTCGACGCGGTCGGCGACGGCCTGCATGTCGCTCATCGGAATCCCTGCCTTGTCGATGTGTTCCTGAGGTGCTTCGCCACCTTCCAGGTGGTGACGTGTTCATCATCAGCGCAGGTCAGAGGCCGATCAATGTAAGGTTCGTGGGGCGATTCATAACATGGGGGTTATTCATGGAGTTACGGGACATCGAGATCTTCCTGACGCTCGCCGAAGAGCTGCACTTCGGCCGCACCGCCGAACGGCTTCACGTGTCCCAGGCGCGTGTCAGCCAGGCGATCAGCAAGCAAGAACGACAGATCGGCGCGGCGCTGTTCGACCGCACCAGCCGGCGCGTGGCGCTGACCCCGATCGGCCGACGGCTCCGCGAGGATCTGCAGCAGGCCTACGACCTGCTGCGGGAGGGCCTGGCCCGCGCCCAGGCGGCAGGTCAGGGCACGGGCCGCACCCTCCGATTGGGCGTGTTCGGCCACGCCGGGCACGAGCTACAGCCTCTCGTGGACGCCTTCCGCGCCCGTCACCCCGGCGGCGACGTGCAGTTCAGCGAGGTCACCGGCGGCGACCCGTTCGCCGCGCTGCGGGCCGGGGAGGCCGACGGGCACGTGCTGTGGTTGCCCGTGGCCGAACCGGACCTCTCCGTCGGGCCCACCGTGCTCACCAGCGGCCGGGTGCTGGCAGTGGCCGAGGGCCATCCGCTCGCCGAACGCGGCAGCGCCTCCCTGGAGGATCTCGCCGACAACCACGTCATCGACCTCGGGCCTCGTGCACCTGACTACTGGGTCGCGTCAATGGTTCCGTTTCGTACGCCGCTCGGCCGTCGGGTCCCCCGGGGGCCCATCGCGCGTACCTTCCACGAGATCCTCGCTCTGGTCGCCGCCGGGCACTGCGTCCACCCGTTGGGCGAGATCGCCGCCCGCTACAACCGCCCTCCCGGCATCGTCTTCGTGCCCCTCACCGACGCTCCCGCTCTTCAGTTCGCCCTGATCTGGCCGTCCGGCATCGACAACCCGGCCATCCGGGCCCTGGCCCGGACCGCCGCCGACCTCGGTCCCATCGTGCTGGACGCTCCTCACGGTGCTTGACGCAGGAAGGTCACGGGCGCGGTCGCCGAGGTCGCTTCGACGGCCCTGCCGCGCCGTCGGCGGGACAAGGGCGACAGCGACCACGACCAGGCCGATCCCGACGAACTCGACGGCGGTCAGCACCGTACCGGAGAACAGCAGATCCAGCAGTGCGGTGACGGGTGGCACGCAGTAGAACAGGCTGGTCACCCGGGCGACTTCACCGGCCGCGACCATCAAGTACAACAATGCGGCTGCGCCGACCGAAACGACCACGATCATCCAGCCGAGCGCGAGGAAGAAGGCCGGATGGCTGGTCAGGTGCAGCCCACCCGTACATGCCGTGATCACGGCGAACGCCGCCGAACTGATGGTGCATTGAATCGCCAGTGCCGCCCAGGTGCCCACGCCCACGGATCGGCCTTGGACGATGGTGGCGACGGTGATGGCCCCTAATGTGAGAAAGGCGAAAAGGAATCCCGAAAGCGTACCGGTCTCACTGGCCCGGGACGTCGAACCGAAAGCCGGACCAACCGTCAGTATGACACCGAGGAGACCGATCAGCAGCCCCATCCGGAATCGGCGGTCATGACCCGGACGGGTGAGCAGCGTGGTGAAGATCGGCTGTGTCCCCAGCACGACGGCGATGATGCCGGCGGGTATTCCGGCGCCGACGGCGACGAAGAAGAAACCTTGATAGGCCGTTTGCAGAAGCACTGCCACGAGAACGGTCCGCGTCCATTCCGGGCCGGTACGAGGCAACCTGTCGCGCACGAACAACCAGATGGTCCACGCCAACACCGCGGAACCAAGTGCGCGCAGAAGCAGGAAGGTGGGCACCGAGCTGTACGACAATCCCGTTTCGACGGCGACGGGCCCGCTCGCCCACATGAGCACAAAAGCAGCCGGAGCGAGAACAATGAATGACGAATTCTTTCGGGGCATCGAGAAAATCCTCGGCAAGAGAGACCGATGAATAGAGGTACTCGGGCAAAGGTAGCGAGGCGCATGGATATCCCGGAAATGCCGATTAGCGATGGGGTATGCTCCGTGGTTATGGGGCTGGACATCCGGCATCTGGAGACCTTCCTGGCAGCCGTCGAGGAGGGCAGCATCACCGCCGCAGCCCGTCGTCTGCGACTGGCGCAGCCCGCGGTCTCGCGCACCCTGGCCCAGCTCGAAAGCCATGTCGGCGCGGCGCTGCTCGTGCGCTCCGCCCACGGTGTCGCTTTGACCCCCGAAGGCGAAACCTTCCGGATCAAGGCCGCTGCCGCGATGGCCTCGTTCACCGAAGCCGTGGAGCGGCCCTTCGGCGGCGCGCGGCCGCTGCGCGTCGGGCACGCGTGGTCAGCCTTCGGCGATCACACCTCGGCCGTACTGCGCCGCTGGCGCACCTTGCGGCCGGAACAGCCGCTTGAGCTGTGCCGGCTGGACGATCCCTACGCGGGGATGGCGGGCGGCTGGATAGACATCAGCGTGCTGCGCGGCCCGCAACCGCGGCCCGGATATCGCAGCGAGCTGCTCTACAGCGAGGAGCGGGTGGCGGCGGTCTCCGTGGAGCACCGTCTGTCCCGCCGTCGCGAACTCCGGCTCGTTGAACTCGCCGGAGAAGGCCTGATCGTGCACCGCAACGGAGGCACGACGACACCCGAACTGTGGAACGCCGAGGCGCGGCCGAGCGTCGCCGCGGAGGTCGGCTCGGTCGATGACTGGCAGAGCAACATCGCCGCGAACAACGGTGTGGGCATCACCCCGGCATCGAGCACCCGCCTGCATCCGCACGCCGAGATCGTCTACATTCCCCTGACCGACGCACCCGCGGTGCCGGTGTTTCTCGCGTGGGCCCCCAATTCCCGACACCCCGCCCTGTCAGACTTCAGCCGGGTGGCACACGCCGTCGTACACGGCGCCCCCGACTCGTGACCTCTGGTGCCGCGCCCCTCAGAGCACTGCGCCATCCCCCACGGAACAGCGACGGAACAAGAGCAGAGCTTGGAGGCGGCTGTGGCGATGCCGAAGAAGGGCTCACGGCTCATCACCGTCGACGGCACCGCCTTCCGCTGGCGCGTGCGCCACAAGCCGACCTACGACGAGGGCATGGCCTGGTCACCCCTCAGCTTCGCAGTCGAGCGAGCCGAGGAGCCGGGAGCCGTTCTCATGGTGTCACTCCCCTACGCCCGGCCGGACAACTGGCTAGGAGAGCGAGCGATCGCGATCCGTCCTGCTCTCGTCGTCGAATGCATCCGGCGAGCCGTCGAGCAAGGATGGAACTCGGGGCAACCAGGCACGGGATTCGCCCTCACTGTTACAAAGGACGAGCTGGCCACAGTCCTGGGCGAACCGCCTCAGCATCCGATCCGAGCTTCCCCTTTCTTTGGGGCATGATTCCGCAAGGTGACGGCATCGAAGACTTCGCTCGACGCCTTGGCACCGTTGGCGTTGGCATCGTCCTCGTCGGAGACTGGTGAAGCTGACCCGGCTCGGCACGCCGAGCCGGACGGGATGTCGGCCTGGATGCCACCGTTCAGGCGTCATGACGGATCGGGTCAGGCATGCCCACCGGCGTGTGCGTGCGCGTCGAGGAGGTGCGCGACCGCTTCGGTCACCTGTACGGCGAACGGGATGTGCAGCCATTCGTCCGGCACGTGCACGTTCGAGTCCGCACCGAGCGCGCCCGTGACGACGAACTGCGCCTGCGGGTACCGCCTGCCGAGCATCTCCATGAAGGGGATCCCGCCGCCGATGCCCATGTTCTGGCACGGCTTCCCGAACACGCGATCACCGACCTGCCGCAACGCCGAGGCCAGCCATGGGGCCGGCGCCGGCGCGTGCCAGCCGTTCAGGACCATGAAGTCGCCGACCTCGACCTGCGCCCCGTACGGCACGTCGGTCGTGAGGATCTTCTCCAGCGCGGCCCGCGCCGCCTCGGCATCGGCCGAGGGCGGCAGGCGGAAGCTCAGCCGGAAGGAGGTCCAGGGCCGCAGCACGGCGCCCGCCACCGCGGGGTCCGGAAGCCCGCCGGCGCCGGTCACGGACAGGGTCGGCCGCCAGGTGTTGTTGAGGACGAGCTCGACGTCATCGTCGGACACGCGCCTCGTCTCCGGCAGCAGCGGCAACCGGGGCACGGCGACCTCCGGATGGAGCGCGACGAGCGCCGCCGCCTCCGCCCGCCGTTCCTCCGGGATGGGCACCACCATCTCGGCCACCTTGACCTCACCGGTCTCCGAGTCCTCCACCCGATCGAGCAGCCGGCGCATGACGCGGAACGAGCTCGGCACGATGCCGCTCCCGAGCCCGGAGTGGATGCCCGTCTCGAGGACGCGCACCGTGACGGTCGCCTGCACCGCGCCGCGCAGGCTGGACGTCAGCCACAGCCGCTCGTAGTCTCCGCCGCCCGCGTCCAGGCAGACCACCAGCGACACCTCGCCGAGCCGGTCGGCGAGATGCTCCAGGTACGCGGGCAGGTCCGGGCTGCCGGACTCCTCGCCAGTCTCCAGAAGCAGGACCGCCCGCGCGTGTTCGCCGCCTGCCCCGCGTACGGCCTCCAGCGCGGTCGTGGCGGCGTAGCCCGAGTACCCGTCGTCGGCGGCACCGCGGCCGTAGAGCCGGTCGTCGCGGATCACCGCCTGCCACGGGCCCAGGCCCTCCGACCAGTCACCCAGCGGCGGCTGCTTGTCGAGGTGCCCGTACAGCAGGACGGTCCCGGTCGCCGCCGCGCCCGGCGTCGCGGGCACGTCCACGAACAGGAGCGGGGCACGGCCGTCGAGCCGCACGACGTCGCACCGCGCGTCGGGCAGGCCCCGCGACGCCACCCAGTCCCGCACGTGCTCGACGGCGGCCAGCAGATGACCGTGCTCCTCCCAGGCGGCGTCGTAGGCGGACGACACGGCCGGAATCTCGATCAATGCGGAGAGGCTGGACAGGACGTCCGTCGCCCAGGCCCGACTGACCGATTCGCGAAGTTTCTGATGGTCCATGCGGTAATACTGGCGCAACCCCCGCGCCTCTCACGCACGGCGAGCGCGACGGCCCAGCCAGAAGCTGTCGGCCCCGTACTCCGTGATCGGCCGTCGCTCACCGGGAGCAGGCCGGACAGGACCTCTCCCTTGGAGAACAACTCGATCAGTTGGAACGTATGGGGCAACAGGCTCAATCACGAAGGCCGTTCCCCTCTGGGACGGCCTTGGCTGGCTTGGGATGGCGCCCATGTCAACGGATCGCAACGTCGCCGTTACTCACAGCTCATAAGATCGGCGTCATGGCAGACATCGTCATTTGGGCGAAGCCCTTCGAGCCGCAGAATCACAACCCAGACACGAAGGGGCGCAAGGGCCTCTGCGATTGGCATGAGATGACTTTGAGGCGGGGTCCGTGTCCGCACAGGCCGTACGCAAGCGTGAAGATCAGGCACGAGGAGGCGGACCGCGAGTTCACGCACTCGGCATGTATCGAGGCACTCAATGAGATCTCGCAGCGCTACGGCTTCCCCATCCCCCAGCAGTAAAGCGAGCGCCTGGAGAACAGCTGATGCCGTAGCTGTACCTGGCAGCTGCGCAAGATCGCCAAGGCCACTTCCCGATCACGGGTAGTGGCGTTTGACCTCGAGTGGAGCCAAGGAGATACGAACTCCCGGCATCTTGCCTGCAAAGACGAATCCTGATCAGGCCTGACCTGCGAAGACGCAGCTCACGGCACTGATCGCGTTCTCCGTGACCTCCCGCTGTTCCCCTGGTTTGCCGCCCCATCGGGCCACGGCTTGAGAACCCCGCGCGGACGCGCACACCTTCGCCCGCCTGACCATCCCGTCTGCCGTTGATAAGCACTATTTGAGTGGTTCGGTGTGTGCCCTACACCGGTGGATGGCATCGTGGGCCCATGGGGAAGGATCTTGTCCGGGGCGCTGCTGTTGGGCTGGTGGTAGGCCTCGGGCTCGGGTATCCGGTGTCGCGGTTGTACGAGGAGGACATAGAGACGTACACGGTCATGCCCTTGGTGGCTGTGGGCGTATTGCTGGTCGTTCCCGTCGGATGGCTGCTTGCCAGGATGCTGAGGATTGCGCATCCGATCCGCAGCGCGTTGCTAGCGCCCTTGTTGTTGTTGATGTTGAAGAACGCGGTGGATCTGGCCGTGCCGAGCCCCCGTCCCCATCTGGCCTTGCTCGGATTCACCGTCCTGGCCATGGCGAGTTATGCGAGCGCCGCCGGATTGGCGAGTACGGCGTCGCTGATACCCCGGGTCATCGCGGCCGTGGTCGTGTGCGCGTGCGTGATCACGACGACGACGATCCATCAACAGCGAACGGAGGCTCGGAAACAGCAACTGCGCAAAGACTTGATCGCCTCTTACAACGAGTCCCTTCCCCTGGCGGTGCCTGACGTAGTCCCGGGGCGCACACTGGTCAACGTATGGACCATCGCCGACGACGTCCTGGCGCTCGACTACGCCAAGGACCGACAGAGCGAGCCCGACGTATTCGTCCGTATCAGCAGCAGCGGGGATCCACGCAAGGCGTGTACGGCGTGGGAAAGGGGCTCTGAGTCCTGCGAGCGGCTGGCGGCGGATCGATGGCTGTCCAAGAAGGAGGCGAACGGCAGAATGGTGCTGTTCGCCAGGGTCGGGCGCCGGCTTGTTGAGGTCGACTCAACCACTCTGAGTCTCAACGAGACCCTTGCCGCAGGGAGCAAGCTGCGTGCGATCAGCGCGGAATACCTCGTCGACTTCGAGCCTCCGCAGAGATGATCGTCAGTCAGCCGCCATACGCTAAGTCCCGACCGGCGGGCGGCAGAGGGCCGGGTACGGCGGCCCTTGAGGCGTTCATTTCGGCGGGACTTGTCGAGCCGGTCACCGCGCGGCGTGGGAGCGCTGCGTGATGGCCGACGCCCCGGAGGAGAAGCCTCGCCGTTCGAGCAAGAGAAGGCCCGCCAAGCGGGCCGGCCACAGCGTCGATGTTCTGCGTCGGGGCTATGCCAAGTGCATGGATGGTCAACAGGGCAGATGAATACCAAGCTCAACGACGTGTTGGACGGGTAGTCCTGATCAACCCGCTTTCGGCCCCGGCTTGACCGGGGGCTCATTTCTGGCGCGCTTCTTGCGGAGCAAGACATTCCCGCCGGTTTCGCCGTGCGGCTGGCCGTGGCTCAGCAAGCAAGGCCAGCCCTGTGGATGAGCCATGTCCGCTGCCCTGCCAGATCACTGGACTGAGCAGGGTGTTCTAGATAGACCAATTCCGACACTTCGGTTGCCTGATGCTTCGAGTGATTGTGCAATTGTTGTCCGGCTTGCGAGGGAGTCGTGTATGACACGAGAGCAACTGGAGCAGGCGCTACGAGGCGCCGAGGCGCTGGCGGAGCAGGCGAGGGCTGATCTCGATGGCGCTGTGGCACTCATGTCGCAGAGTGTCTGGACGGGACCAGCTGCGGATCAGTTCGGCCAGGAACTGGCCGGGCAGCGTCAGGCCGTCATGGGGGCGTTCACTGCGGCGATCAGTGAGCTACGTATGCTCCTGGCCCGCACTCCGGCCGATGCACCACAGTAGGCCATGAGCGGCTTAGAGGGCATGGTGCCTGACGGGGTCAGGGCTCTGATGGGGAGGCTGCGCCGGGCCGAGTCGTCGCTGGAGGCAGCAGCGGAGGGGTTGTGGGGGCTCCTGCTGGAAGCTGGGTTGTCGGTTACCCCCGCACATGCTGTACGGCAAGCAGCCGGGTGGGCAGGCCGGCAAGTCCCCGGGATCAATCAGCGCGTGCTGCTGTTGGAGCGGATGGAGCAGGTACGGCCGGACCTCTTCCAAGGGGGAAGGGCCATAACGGTCGACGCCGAGACCTTTGCCCCCGGCAAGCCGCTGCCGCTCATGGGTGATGTTGGGGACAGGTTGGGACAGATGTTCCAAAGCGCTCTTGACCTCAATCAGAACTCGGGCTTCTCGGCAGCGGAGATGGCCAAGGGTGCAGTGGAGGCCGTAGGTGGTCTGGTGGACATGGCCTCCGCATATTCCACCGTCCGGCTTGTCGTGGATCCAGCGGGCTGGGCACAAGACCTTGAAGACCTGGGCAGCGGCCTGGCGCATGGAGCCCAACACCCGATCGAGTTGGGTAAGGCGCTGCTGGACTGGGACACGTGGGCCACCAACCCCGACAGGGCCTTCGGTCGGCTGGTGCCGGACATGCTCATGGCGGCGGCGTCGGCGGGTTCGAGTGGCGCGGCCTCGGGTGCTGTAAAGGGGGCCCGTGCAGTCGACCAAGCCTCCCGCGCTTTGGACAAAGTGGCTGGAGCGGGCAAGGCAGCAGCAAAGATCACCGCTGACGGAGGTTGGGAATGGAAGGGCCTGCGGCTCGAGCCTGAGGTCAACCGCCGAGTGACTGAGGTGTTCTCCGGATTACGGCAGGCCGAGCAGGACGTGTCGGCCAACATGCGGATGAACGCAGGGGAGTTGGGCGCGAAGATGGAAGGCTATCCGGAATTCGTACTGAAGAGTGAGGATCGTTTCAAAGAGAAGCTGGCCAAGCAGGTCGCCGAGCGCCCTGATCTGCCGCTGGACAAGCTGTTAGGAAGCATCCCTGACGGCATCAGGTATACCTTCAGCCTTTCTGATGACCGCTACACCTCTGGGGTGACACGTGCGAGACAACTGCTGGAGCAGCAAGGTTACGAGCTGATCCTGCAGAAGCCTTCCTGGAGCAACCCGGGAAGCTATAAGGGTATCAATACGAGGTGGCGGGATCCGAAGAGCGGCCAACTGTTCGAGGTGCAATTCCACACCCCCAGCAGCTGGCAGGCCAAGCAGTCGACACACGACGCTTATGAGAAGATTGAGGACCCGACGACTCCACCTGAAGAGATTACGCGCTGGGAAAGGTATCAGGAGGAGGTGTTCTCCGCGGTTCCGGTGCCGCCAGGCGCACGCGACATCCCCTCCTTCACGAAGGTCAACCCACCTAGATGAACGAACATGTGCAGTACTACGCGATGGTCCTTCTGGACGGCCCCGACAGCCCGGAAAGCCCTGGCGGGCTCGCACGCCGACGCGTGCTGGAAAACGGCACCCAGGTTGACGAAGCCCTACACCGGGACCTCCAATGGCATCCAACACGCGAGATCAAGCACTGGGAAGTGGGCAATGCAGTCGGAGATCTTGTGGAAATCAGTCAGGCGCAGGCGGAGAAGGTGATCGCATCGTTCCAGCAGAAGTTCGGTCCAAAAGCCCCGTGACACTGGTGGAAGCAGCGAAGCGATTTGCCGACGGAAGGCTGGACGGCGTGGCCCTCCACGAGGTCTTCCGCCTCTCACCAGTCTTCTGCGAGGCTCCATCCGCACCCGGCTTCTTTGCCAGAGAAGTGACCGGCCGCAGCATCATCCCGATCTTCAGCTCACTCGCTGCTCTGGCCGGGTTCACCGAGCATCGGGCCTGGTTCCGCACGAAAGGGGACGATCTACTTACCCAGCTCCCCGGCAGATGCCACCTTCTCCTCGACCCAGGCACTGACCACGCCCTCCATCTGCGCGCCGATGCCATCCAGCGGGTCGCGATACAGACTCAACGCCCATAAGGATTGGGATTACGGAGTCCGAGAAGAATGCCTCCGGCCGTACCGCCCTGATCCGGCCCATGGGAGAAAGTGCCCGCTTTATTCCTATACGCGAAGAGAGCAGCGAAATTCTCCTCTCGATTGCGAGTAGTCGCTTTAACTCGACGTCATACCACGTCCAGGGTGTGGCCGCACGACCGGGAGCGCGTCGTACCGCTGCCCGATAGGACGGCAGAGGCCGTCCGATCGGCACGTCTCGGTCTACCGTCCGCTGGGCTGTTCCCTGCCCTGGGAGAGGCTGGATGGCAAGCCCCGCACCCACAACCTGCTCTTCCGCTGGACGGATGACCGCCACATCAGCTCCCGGACCTACAGCGGGACCATTTGAGCCTCGAACACAAGACAGCGAACCCTGCCTTCCAGGACCGGAAGGCAGGGGTTATCGCAGGTCGGAGGCTACTTGGCCAACGAGCGGCTGATGACCAGGCGCTGGATCTGGTTCGTACCCTCGAAGATCTGCATGATTTTGGCTTCGCGCATGTAGCGCTCCACCCGGAATTCCCTGGTGTAGCCGTAGCCGCCGAAAACCTGGACCGCGTCCGTCGTGACCTTCATGGCGGTGTCCGTGGCGACCAGTTTGGCCACGCTGGCCTGCCTGCTGTAGTCGAGGCCGGCGTCGCGGCGGCGGGCCGCGTCCAGGTACGTGGCCCGTGCGCTGTCCACGCCCGCCGCCATGTCGGCGAGCAGGAAGCCGAGGCCCTGGTGGTCGATGATGCGCTTGCCGAACGTCTGTCGTTCCTTGGCGTAGGCGACGGCCTCGTCCAGGGCGGCCTGGGCGAGGCCGACGGCGCAGGCGGCGATGCCGAGCCGGCCGGAGTCGAGGGCGCTGAAGGCGATCTGCAGGCCCTGGCCCTCCTCGCCGATCAGCCGGTCGCCGTCGATGACGGCGCCGTCCCAGTGGGCGCTGGTGGTGGGCACGGCGTGCAGGCCCATCTTCTCCTCGGGACGGCCGAACGTCAGGCCCTCGGCCGCGCCGGGCGCGACGAAGCAGGAGATGCGCTCGCCGGTACGGGCGAACAGGGCGTAGAAGTCGGCGATGCCGCCGTGGGTGATCCACGCCTTGTTGCCGGTGATGCGGTAGTCGCCGCTCTCGGTGCGCTCGGCGCGGCAGGTGAGCGCGCCGGCGTCCGAGCCCGCCTGCGGCTCCGACAGGCTGTAGCCGCCGACGATCCGTCCGGCCAGCATGTCGGGGAGCCAGCGTTCGCGCTGCTCGGCGGTGCCGTACGCGGCCACGGGGAAGCAGGCCAGCGTGTGCACGCTCGTCGCCACCGCGACCGCCGCCCAGCGTGCCGCCAGTTCCTCGATCACCTGGAGGTACACCTCGTACGGCTGCCCGCCGCCGCCGAACTCCTCGGGGTAGGGCAGGCCGAGCAGCCCGGCGGCGCCGAGCGTGGCGAACAGCCCCTCGGGGTACGTCTCCGCGCGCTCGTGCTCGTCGACCCGGCGCGCGAGCTCCTTGTCGGCGATGTCCCGGGTCAGCTCGATCAGGTCCTTGGCGTCCTGGTCGGGGAGCAGGCGGTCAACGGTCACGACGACTCCTTGGGTGCGGCTTCGGCGAGGCGGGCCAGGGCGGTCGCCGCCCGCTCACGGAACTCGGCGACGCGGGCGAGCTTGATGTCCTCGTACCCGCGGATCGACTCGGGAAGGCCGGCGATCTCGGCGACGGCGTCGATCGTGCCGGGGGTCAGCCGGGCGAGGGCGGCGCGCATGAGATCACGATATTCGGTGATCAGTTCCCGTTCGACCCGGCGGACCCCGGCCTGGCCGAACACGTCGAAGGCGGTCCCGCGCAGCACGCGTGCGGCACGCAGGCCGCGGAACAGCGTCGGCGCGCTGCGGCGCAGCCGGATCTTGCGCTTCATGCCCATCGCACGCAGCAGCGGCGGGTGCAGCAGCACGGACACGACCGCGTCGGCGCCGTACTCGCGTTCGCGCCTGGCCTGCTCGTCGGGGTCGAGGTGCAGGCGGGCGACCTCGTACTCGTCCTTGTAGGCCATGAGCTTGTGCAGGGAGCGGGCGTAGGCGAGCCCGACGCGCGCGCCGGCCTCCTCCCCCGCACGCCCGGCCGCCTCGGCGATCACGCGCCTGACCTCGGTCTCGTACGTACGGGCGTAGGTCGCGTTCTGGTAGCCGGTCAGGTCCGTCACCCGCAGGGCCAGCGTCTCCTCCAGGCCGGGCGCGGGCCGCTCGGCGGGTTCGGCGAGCGCGGCCCGGCGTACCGCCTCGCGGTCGGCGACGGCGGCCCGGCCCCAGCGGAAGGCCGCGAGGTTCTGCTCGACGGCGGCCTTGTTGAGCCTGATCGCCGCCTCGACCGACGCGGCCGAGACGGGCAGGCAGCCGTGCTGGTACGCCGCCCCGACCAGCAGCATGTTGGCCGGCATGTGGTCGCCGAACAGCGCTTCGGCCAGCTCGTGGGCGTCAAGGTAGAGGTTGTCCCCACCCTCCGTGGCCGACTCCAGCCTGACCACGGCGTCGGCGGAGGAGCCGGGCAGGGCGACCCGTCCGGTGACCATGGCGGCGGTGGGCACGACTGAGGTGTTCACCACGGCGACCGTACGGCCGGGCGCGGCGACGGCGAGGTTGGCGTCGGCGGCGGCCCCGAGCAGGTCGAACCCGAGCAGCACGTCGGCCGTGCCGCGCGAGGCCCGCACCGAGCCGTCCACCGGCCGCTTGGCGATGCGCACGTCGCTGACGACCGGGCCGCCCTTCTGCGCGAGGCCGGTCTGCTCGATGCCGGCGGCGTGCAGGCCGTCGAGGTGGGCGGCCATCTGGAGGATCTGCGAGACCGTGACGACCCCGGTGCCGCCGATTCCGGGCATCCGGATCAGCGTCTCGGCGTCGCCGTCGAGCCTGACGACCGGATCGGGCAGCGGCACGGGCAGCGGCGGCAGCTCGCGCGGCGCCCTGGTGCCCGGCTCGACCAGCAGGAACGACGGGCAGTCGCCCTTGAGGCAGCTCAGGTCGGAGTTGCACGACGGCTGGTGGATGCGGGTCTTGCGGCCGTACTCGGTCTCGACGGGCTGGACGGACAGGCACGTGGAGACGTCGCCGCAGTCGCCGCAGCCCTCGCAGACGCGCTCGTTGACCACGACCTTCGCCGTCGGGGTGGGCAGCTTGCCGCGCTTGCGCAGCCGCCGTTCCTCGGCCGCGCACTTGTCGTCGTGCAGCAGGACGGTCACGCCGTCGAGCGCGGCCAGCTCCCGCTCGACGTCGGCGAGGTCGTCGCGGTGCCGCACCGACACGATCGGCCCGAGCCGCACCCCGCGGTACGTCTCCGGCTCGGGCGTGGTGATCACGATCCGGCGCACGCCCTCCTCGGCCAGCGACCGCGTCAGCGCGGGCACGTCGAGCCGCCCTTCGGCGCGCTGGCCGCCGGTCATGGCGACGGCGTCGTTGTAGAGCAGTTTGTACGTCATCGTCACCCCGGCCGCCACCGCGGCCCGCACCGCCAGGGAGCCGGAGTGGTGGAAGGTGCCGTCGCCGAGGTTCTGCACGAAATGCCGGTCCCGGGTGAACGGCGCGAGCCCGATCCACTGGGCGCCCTCGCCGCCCATCTGGGTGATGCCGATCTGGGTGCCGCGGCCGTGCCCGTCGAGGGCGATCATGGCGTGGCAGCCGATGCCGACGCCGACCAGCGTGTCGTCGGCGGTGCGGGTGGAGGAGTTGTGCGGGCAGCCCGAGCAGAAGTACGGCGTGCGCGCGGCGACCACCGGCAGCAGGCGGCGCGCGGCGGACGGGGGCGGCGTCAGGCGGACGCTACCGCGCGGGAGCCGGTCGGGGCCGAGGCAGCTGACCAGCGCCTTGGCGACGTCCTCGGCGCCCAGGGTGCCGCGGGCGGTCAGCAGGTCCCGGCCCGACACGACCGGCGCGCGCTCGCCGCCGTACAGGGCCTGCTTGAGGTGCCCTTCGAGGAACGGCACCTTGTCCTCGACCACCAGCACCCGGTCGAGGTCGGAGGTCATGGCGGCCAGGTCGGCCGCGGCCAGCGGGAACGGCATGCCGAGCCGGATCAGGCGCAGGCCGAGGTCCTCGGTGGCGCTCTCGTCCAGGCCGAGGTCGGCCAGGGCGCGCAGGACCACCGCGTACGTGGTGCCGGAGGCCAGGATGCCCAGCGTGGCGCGGGGCGCGTCGCGCATGACGCGGTTGAGCCCGTTCACGCGGGCGTAGTCGCGGGCCAGCTCCAGCCTGCGGGTGAGCAGGTCGTACTCGGCGTCCAGGGCGGACGGGCCGACCAGGATCGGCGACTTGCCGCGGTCGGCGTGGTCGGGGAAGGGGATGCCGTCGCGCAGCGCGCCCAGGTCGACGGTGGCCGAGGCGTCGGCGATGTCGGCGACGATCTTCAGGCCCGTCCAGAGGCCGGTGGCGCGGGAGAGGGCGACCGCGTGCAGGCCGAACTCGATGATCTCGGCGACCGAGCCGGGCGCGAGCAGCGGCATCGACAGGCTCTGACACATCGGCTCGCACGAGCTGGGCACCGTGGAGGACTTGCAGCCGGGGTCGTCGCCGATCCAGGCCACCGCGCCGCCGAGCGCGGCGGTGCCGGCCATGTTGCCGTGCCTGATGGCGTCGGCGGCGCGGTCGAGGCCGGGGTTCTTGCCGTACCAGAAGGCGGTGACGCCGTCGTGGCTGCGGCCGGGGACCTGGCCGAGGAGCTGCGTGCCGGCCACGGCCGTCGCGGCCAGCTCCTCGTTGAGGCCCGGACGGAAGACGACGCCGGCCTCGTCCAGGAACCGGGCGGCGCGGGCCATCTCCAGGTCGACGCCGCCCAGCGGGGAGCCCTGGTAGCCGGAGACGAAGGCCCTGGTGTCCAGGCCGCGTTCCCGGTCCAGGCGCCGCTGTTCGAGGGTCAGCCGGACGAGGGCCTGGATGCCGGAGATCAGCACCCGGCCGTCGGGCGCGGCGTACTTGTCGTCGAGCGACACGGTCGCGCTGTTCACGCTCACGCGAACCTCCTGGCGGGCAATGCGTATGTGGGTTCCCCAGCACAGCAACGGAGAGCTACTGTGCGCAAGTATCAGACGCGAAACCACGAAGAAGACGCAAATAATGTGAGCTGGGCGATTCTGACACAGAAGATCTTTGCGTCACCAGGGAGGATTCTCACATGCCGGACATCGACGACATCGACCACCACGTGCTCCGGCTGCTGCGCGAGGACGGCAGGAGGACCTTCTCCGAGATGGCCGAGCAGGTCGGTCTGTCGGTGGCGGCGGTCAAGCGGCGGGTCGACCGGCTCAGGGAGATCGGGGTGATCACGGGGTTCACCGTCCAGATCGACTACGCCAAGCTCGGATGGGGCATCGAGGCGTTCACCGAGCTGCGGTACCCGGGCACCACGCCGGTGGCCGAGATCGTCCGCACGGCGACCGACGTGCCGGAGGTGCAGGCCGTCTTCACCATCGCCGGCGACCCCGACGCCCTCATCCACGTACGGGTACGGGACCTGGGACACCTCCAGCTGGTCATCGACCGGCTGCGCAGAGCCGGCAACGTCACGGGCACCAAGTCCCTGCTGGTCCTGGGCTCCTGGACCCGCGACGCCCTCACCTGACCCTACCCGGCGAGGCACGGGCCGGTCAGTTCACCCGCCAGGCGTACTCGTACTCGGGCAGCTCGAACCCCTGCTCGAAACGGCACATCCGCTCGTCGGTGCGGCGTGCGCCGTGTCGTTCGTAGAAGGCGACGGCCCGCGTGTTCGCGCTCAGCACCTCCAGGTAGACCTCCCGGCCGGGGTGCTCCTCCGCCACCCAGGCCAGGCCACGGCGCAGCAGCCGCGACCCGGCGCCCGAGCCCGTGCTCCCCGGCCGCACGTGCAGGTTGTCGAGCAGGACGCGGCCATCCGGGGCCGGGAGCAGGTAGACGAACCCGAGCAGGTCCCCGTCGTCGTCATGGCCGACGAACAGGCCCGCCCCCGGCACCGGCGCGTCCAGCCGTTCCCGCCACAGGGCCAGCCGGTCGTCGTCCAGGGGGCCGTTCAGGAAGGCGTCGGGCATGATGCCCGCGTAGGCCGTACGCCAGCTCTCCACGTGCAACGCCACGATCGGGGAAATGTCGTCAATTGTCCCGTTCCTTATCAGCATGGCGGAGAGCATTCCATACCGGGACCGCCCTCACCCCACCCGGCAGGAGACCGAGGGCCAGGTCCAGTTGCCGTTGTGCTGGACGGTGAACCCGAAGGTGTTCCCGCTGCCGTTCGGCCGCATCGTCATGACGTTGCCCGTGCCGTCCCAGGTCGGGGTGCCGTTCCAGGTGGCGATGATCTTCTGCGGGCTGCGCACGGTCACGGTGACGATCCAGGAGTTCGTGCCGGAGACCGTGACCGACAGGTTGAACCGGTCGCTCCACTGCTGGCCCGCAGAGACGGTCGCCGTGCAGGTGCCGCCGCCGGGCGGCGGGGACGAGGGCGGCGTGGTCGGGCCGCTCCCGTCGGGCGCGACGGCCCGGCCGGTCGCCGGCGAGATCATGCCCGCGCACATGTTGCGGGCACGCAGGTTCGCGGCGATCTGCGGGACGGCGGCGATCGTCGTCGCGTAGTTGTCGTGCATGAGGATGACCTGGCCGTTCTGCAACCGGCCCGCTGCCTGGACGATCTGGGCGGTGCTCGCGCCGTTCCAGTCCTGGGAGTCGACGTCCCAGATGACCTCGGTCAGGCCGAGTTGCTGCTCGACCGACCGGAGGGTGGCGTTGGTCTCCCCGTACGGCGGCCGGAACAGCTTCGGCGCGGCGCCCGTGGCCTGCTGGATCGCCTGCTGGGTGCGTTGCAGCTCGGACTGGATCTGGGCGGCGCCCAGCTGGGTCAGGTGCGGGTGGGTCCAGCTGTGGTTGCCGATCCACATGCCCGCGTTCTGCTGGGCCCGGACCAGGGCCTGGTTGTTCTGGGCGTTCTGACCGACGTTGAACATCGTGGCCCGCAGGCCGTTGGAGGTCAGCGCGTTGAGCAGGTTGGAGGTGGTGGCGGGGTTGGGGCCGTCGTCGTAGGTGAGGCCGACGTAGCCGCCGCCGCAGTCGGCGGCTTTCGAGGGGGTGGTGGTCCAGGTCAGCACGAGGCCCGCGGCGAGCGTGCACGCGGCGCCCAGGACGAGCAACTTCCGGATCATGGTCTGCCTCCAAAGCGGCCGGGCGGAGGGGGGAAGCTCGATGGCGAGTGTGATGACCATCCCGAAACATGTCAATCCATCACAGAAACTTTCGTCCACGCTCTCCGATGACCAGCGAGAAGAGCTGCGTGAACCGGCCGAGAAAGTTTCGCCGCACGGAAAGCTTCATGACCCATACGTAGATTTCCCGATGCTTTGCCCACCCGATGTGCCTACTGTCGGCCCCATCCGAAGCCTTCCGAGCAAGGTGGGTTCATGCGCGTGCTGACTGTGTTCCTGTCCGGACTCCTGCTGGCCACCACCCTCCAACCTCCCGCCGCCGCCGCCGTCGCCACCGCCGCCGCCGAGCAGAAGCCGGGGCCGCTCGTCCCCGACGTCGTCTACCAGCGGGCCGACTTCGCCGCGGGCGCCGGCGAGGGCACGTCCGCCGGGGACGGGCTGTCGTTCGCCGCGGCCGCCGGCACCACCTCCTACACCGACGCCCTGGGCACCAAGAGCTGGGAGTACGCCCGCTGGACCGGCCCCGAGCGCACGGTCGGCTTCCCCGCCACCGAGCTGATCGCCTCCTGGACCGCCGACGTGCCCCAGGGCAGCTGGGTGCAGGTCGAGGCCAGGGCCAGGAACACCGCCGGCCTGACCAAGTGGTACGTCCTGGGCCGCTGGTCCTACGCCGAGGGCGACATCCTGCGCACCTCCGTGGCCGGCCAGGGCGACGCGGACGCGTCCGTCGCCGTGGACACGCTGGTGGCGGCGGCCGGGCGGCAGCTGTCGGCGTACCAGCTGCGCCTGACCCTGTACCGGACGCCGGGCTCGACCGTGACGCCCCGGGTGCGCACGCTCGGCGCGATGGCCTCGAACGTGCCGGACCGCAAGACCGTCCCGGTCAGCCCGGGCGGCGGCGCGTGGGGCGTCGAGCTGAACGTGCCGCGCCGCTCCCAGAACGTGCACGCCGGCCACTACCCCGAATGGGACGGCGGCGGCGAGGCGTGGTGCAGCCCGACCTCGACCACGATGGTGCTCGGCTACTGGGACAAGTGGCCGAGCGCGCAGGACACCTCCTGGGTGGACCCGTCCGACCCGAACCCCGAGGTGGACCACGCGGCCCGCTACACCTACGACCACGCCTACCAGGGCGCGGGCAACTGGCCGTTCAACACCGCCTACGCCGGCCGGTACGGCCTGGACGGCTTCGTCACCCGCCTGCGCACCCTGACCGAGCTGGAACGGCTGATCAAGGCGGGCATCCCCGTGATCACCTCGCAGTCGTTCAAGAAGGGCGAGCTGCCCGGCGCCGGGTACGGCACCGACGGCCACCTCATGGTGGTCGTCGGCTTCACCGCGACGGGCGACGTGATCGCGAACGACCCGGCCTCGTCCGGCAACGACGCCGTCCGCCACGTCTATCCCCGCGCCGCCTTCGAGAACGTGTGGCTGCGCAGTTCGAGCAGCGGCGGCGTCGCCTACGTCATCCGCCCGCCCGGCCACGCCCTGCCCGCCACGACGCCGGGGCTGCCCGCGAACTGGTGATCAGTCCAGGACCGGGTAGTTGGCGCGGAACACGCCGTGCGGGTCGCGCGAGCGCTTGATCTCGCGCAGCCGGGCGAGCGCGGGCTCGGTGAACGCCTGCGCCGCCCGCTCGCCCGGCGCCAGGAACGTGTACGGCTTGCGCCCGCTGACCCGGTCCCCCAGGGCGGCGGCGATCGCGTCCTGCTTGGCCCGTACGGCCTGGGTGAGCTGGGGGGTGGCGCCGGGCCCGAGCAGGTAGAGCAGGTACGGCTCGGCCAGCGCTCCCCCGGCGCCGCCTCCCGGCCGGGTCAGCGCGCCGCCCAGGTGCCTGATCTGCATGCTGATCAGCGGCTCGACCGGCTCGGCCGTCAGGATCTCCACGGTGTCGTCGTCCAGCCCGGTCAGCAGCTCCGTACGGGACAGCGCGGGCGCCGGGTCGGTCGGCTCGGCGGTGATCGTGCCGAGGTCGGCCGTGGCCATGGCGGCCCGCGTGTCGGCCAGCACGCCGTCGATCTTGGCCAGGCGGCCCAGCAGGTCCTCGGCCTCGGCCGCCACGCCCAGGTGGGCCAGGTCCACGGTCACCATCGGGGGCGCCTTGGGGAACTGCACCCGGTTCAGCCACAGCGACAACTCGGGCGGCGCGTCGGCGGTCAGCTCCCGGAAGGCCGCGAACACCTCGGCCTCCTTCTGGCCGGGCCACATGAGACGGCCGCCGTACAGGGCGCGTTCGGCGTACAGGTCGAACTCGACGGCGGTGACCAGCGCGAAGTCGCCGCCGCCACCCCGCAGCGCCCAGAACAGGTCGGGGTCGCTCTCCTCGGTCACCCGCGCGGGCCTGCCCTCGGCGTCCACGACGTCGAAGGCGCGCACGCTGTCGGCCGCCCAGCCGTACCTGCGGGCGAACCAGCCCAGGCCGCCGCCGAGGGTGTAGCCGGTGACCGTCACGGTGGGGTTGCTGCCGGCGAGCCCGGTCAGGCCGTGCCTGCCCGCCTCGGCCTGCACGGCGCCCCAGTTCACGCCCGCGCCGGCGCGGGCGCGCCGCTCGCCCGGGTGGATCTCCAACTCGTCCAGCCGGTTGGTGCGCAGCAGGATCACGCCTTCGCAGACGCCGCTGGCGCCGTGCCCGCGCGGCTGCGCGGAGACGGTCAGCCCCTCCTGGCGCGCATGGCGGACCAGGGCGGCCACGTCGCCGGCGTCGGCCGCCTCGACCACGGCGGCCACCGGCTGGGCCACCGTCAGGTTCCACGCCCTGGCGGCCTCCTCGAAGCCCTCGTCGCCGGGCAGCCACACCCGCCCGTCGACCACGGTGCGCAGGTTGTCGTACGTCATTCGGTCACTCCTTCATGAAGACTCACCACCTTGACGACGGGGGCCCGGAAAAGGTGACCGCCGATCAGAAGAAGCACGATCGTCCCCAGGACATGCCCGCGGGCCTTCACCACCCCCGGACGGGCCTTAGGATTCCGCCATGGTCGCCCCCCGTCGTCGCCCAGCCGCCTGTATGACGACCCGGCGCGACGAAAGGTGACCGATGAACGCGCAAACCCACCTGGCCGAGCACTTCGACCTGACCAGGAACCATCTGCGCGCGGTGGCGCACCGCATGCTCGGCTCGGCCGACGAGGCCGACGACGCCGTGCAGGAGACCTGGCTGCGCGCCGCCCGCGCCGGCACGGACGGGGTCGCGAACGTGCCCGGCTGGCTGACCACGATCGTCGGCCGGGTCTGCCTCGACATGTTGCGCGCCCGCGGGCGCAGGGACGAGCACCTCGTCGAGGCGGAGCGGTTCGACCAGGTGAGCGTCCATGACGGCGATCCGGCCGACGCGGCGGTGCTGGCCGACTCGGTCGGGCTCGCCCTGCTCGTGGTCCTGGACACGCTGAGCCCGGCCGAGCGGGTCGCGTTCGTGCTGCACGACCTGTTCGCGGTGCCGTTCGGGGAGATCGCGGAGATCGTCGCGCGCACGCCCGCCACGGCCAAGAAGCTGGCCAGCCGGGCGCGGCAGCGGGTGCACGGCACGCCCGTGCTGCCCGCCCCCGACCACGCCAGGCAGCGCAGGCTCGTGGCCGCCTTCCTCGCCGCGGCCCGCGCCGGCGACCTGAACGCCCTGCTCGCGGTGCTCGACCCCGACGTGCTGCACCGGTCGGACCTGCCGGGCTCGGGCGGCGAGCGGCGCGGGGCCCGTCCGGTGGCGCAGGGCACGCTCACCGACGCCGGCGGCGCGCGTTTCGCCGACCTCGTGCTCATCGACGGCACGCCGGGCATCGGCGTCCTGCGCGGCGGCAGGCTGTTCCTGGTGCTGCGGGTCACGACGGACGGCGAGCGCATCACCGAGATCGACATCGTCTCCGACCCCGCCCGCCTGGCCGCCCTGGACGTCGCACTCGACGAGGAGGCACCGCCCCCGGCGGCCTGAGGCGGCCGGGCCGGTCACTGAAGAGCGCGTTCACCTGGGTGTTGGCCGCCGGGACCGCCGTCATGCCAGCCTCGGCACGAGCCGCAGCGCGTTGCGCGCGTACACCGGCTCCAGGACGTCGTCGGGCAGGTCGAGCCCGGAGATCGTCCACCGGCCCATCAGCGGCGGGTCGTCGAGGGAGTGGGCGAACGCCTCGTCGTCGGTCTCCATGAACCGGAAGTGGATGCGGTAGACGTCCCGGTGCGGCGGGATCTCGTCGGTGCCGAACAGCACCCGTCCGGGGTGGCGGAGCATCAGCGCCCGCGTGGCGCGCGGCTGACGCCCCAGCTCGGCGACGCGCGCCGCGATGTCGATGTGGAAGTTCGGGTACGCGTCCAGCATCCGCCCGGCGAACCCGAGGTTCTCCGGCCAGCATCCGGCGTGCACCCCGATCACGGTCGTGGCCGGATGGCGGGCGACCATCGACTCCATGGCCTCCATGAGCCGCTCGAACGAGGGGAACCCGGGCCCGGAGAAGTTCCAGTCGGGCCGGGCGGCCAGCAGTTCGAGGCGTTCGTTGCGCTCGTCCATGGGCTCGAAGAAGGCGACCGGGTCGGCGGTGTGCAGGGCGATCGGGACGCCCGCCTCCCCCACGGCGGCCCACAGCGGGTCCAGCCGGGGGTCGTCGAGCATGACCAGCTCGCCCTTGTGGTCGCGCACCCGCAGGCCGACGTCCTTCCACACCTTCAGCCCGGCCGCGCCCTCGGCCACCGAGCGGCGCAGCTGCGCGGCCAGCCGCTCGCCGAACCCCGGTACGGCGGTCTCGGACCAGTCGACGTGGCAGAACGTGGCGAAGCGGCCCGGATGGGCGGCGTCGTAGCGTTCGATGTTCTCGGCCAGCTCCCGGCCCCAGCGGCCGTCGAGGTTGACCAGGCCGCGCAGGTTCAGCTCGTCCATCATGCCGATCAGGGCGGGGACGTCCTCGACCATCCAGCCGCCGTTCTCGGTCAGCCAGCGTCCGAGGTGGATGTGGGCGTCCACGACGGGCAGCCGGGCACGGTCCACCTCGTGGACGGCCACCCGCAGCTGGGACACCGGCCGGTAGCGGGACAACGGCAGGCCGGCATCGCACATGGTCACTTCCTGATGCCTTCGGGCAGCAGCTCGCCGTGGGCCTCGATGAGGGCGTCCACCAGCTCGCGGACCTTGCGGACCGGGAGGGTGGCCGCGGTGTTGGGGTCGAGCAGCGCGGCCTGGTAGACGTGGTCGCGCCGCCCCTCCAGGGCCGCCTTGACGGTCAGCTCGCCGACGCTGAGGAAGGCCCGGTTGAGCGCGGCGACCTGGGCGGGCAGCTCGCCGACGAGCACCGGCTGCACGCCGGACCGGTCGACGTGGCAGGGCACCTCGACGGTGGCCTCGGGCGGCAGGTTGGCGATCAGGCCGCCGTTGCGCACGTTGCCGTGGATCATCCTGCGGGTGCCGGTCTCCATCGAGTGGATGGCCAGCGAGGCCAGCTCCTCGCCGCGCTCGATCGGCACGCCGTGGCCGGCCGCCAGCGAGCCCTTGTACTGCTCGTACTCCTCGTACCCGTCGGCCAGCCACTCCAGGTAGACGTTGATCGGGATGCGGTACCGCTCGACCTCCTCAGCGTGCGGCAGGAACCACGGCAGGTACTCCGAGCCGTGCTCGGAGGACTCGGTCGGGAAGTAGCCGAAGTTGCGGTAGACCTCCACGCGCACCCGCCGCCGCAGCTCGGGGTCCTGGTCGATCAGGTCGTCGAGCCGCCGGTAGAGGTTCTCGCCGTTGTGCTCGAAGCGCAGCACGAACGCCTGGTGGTTGACGCCCGCGGTGAGGAAGGAGATCTCCTCCTCCGGTACGCCGACCATGGCGGCCAGCGTCCTCTGGGTGTCGCGGGCGGCGTGGCAGACGCCGACGACGTTCTTGAACGGGGTGCCGGCGTAGACCGACCACGGGATCATCGACATCGGGTTGGTGTAGGTGAACAGCACCGAGTCGGGGGCCAGCTCGGCCAGGTCGTCGCCGATGCCGACCATGACGGGGATCGTGCGCAGGGCGCGGAAGATGCCGCCGATGCCCAGGGTGTCGCCGATCGTCTGGCGCACGCCGTACGCGGCGGGTATCTCCAGGTCGCGCCTGACCGCTTCCAGGCCGCCCACGGCGATCTCGTTGATCACGTAGTCGGCGCCCTCGACGGCGGCCCTGCGGTCGGCGTACGCCTCGATCCTGGCGCCGATGCCCAGCTCGGTCACCATCCAGCGGGCCATCGCCTCGGCGGTGTCGAGCCGGGCCTGGTCGATGTCGTGGAGCACGATCGTGGACTCGGACAGTTCTGGAAATGTCAGGATGTCAGAGAGCAGGTTCTTGGCGAACGTGATGCTGCCGGCGCCCACCAGGACGATGCGGGCCATGGGTTACCTCGATTCCGGGGTCAGCAGAGCTTTGACAGGGGTGGCCTGGCCGTTCATCAGCCGGGTGAAGACCTCGGCGCCCTCTTCGAGGGGGAAGGTCCGGACCCAGCTCAGGTCCCAGCCGGCGACCAGGTCCACGGCCGCGGCGAAGTCGGCCGCGTCGTAGGCGAACGAACCCAGCACGCGCTTCTCGCCGCGTACCAGGTCGGCGGCGTCGTAGCCGGCCACGTGGTCGGCCAGGCCCAGCCAGACGGCCACGCCGCCGGGGCGCAGCCGGGACAGGGACTGCTCGTGGGTCGAGGCGGCGCCGACCGCGTCGAAGACGACGTCGTACTCGCCGGTGAGCTCGGCGCCGGCCGCCACGCCGCCGAGCCCGGCGGCCACGGTCAGCCGCTCGGGCGAGCGGTCGGCCACCTCCACACTGGCCGCGCCGCCGGACAGGGCGGCCAGCAGACAGGTCACCCCGATGGCCCCGGCCCCGATCACGCCCACGCGCGCCCCGGCCGGCCGTCCGGCCAGCCCCCAGGCGTGCACGGCGTTCGCGGCCGGCTCCACCACGCCCGCCGCGCTCCACCCGAGCCCGTCGGGCAGCGGCACCACGGCGGCGGCCGGCACCGCGACGCGCTCGGCGAAGGCGCCCGGCCGGTGCACGCCGATGATCTGCCGCTTCCTGCACACGTTGGGCCGGCCGATCAGGCACACGTCGCAGGCGCCGCACGACAGGATCGGGTTGACCGTCACCGGCCGCCCGTCGTCGGTGCGCCCGGCGAACTCGTGCCCCATGACCAGCGGCGGCACCCGGAACCCGGGGGTCCTCACTCCGTGCAGCTCGCTGCCGCAGATGCCGGAGACGACCACGTGCACCAGCACCTCGTCCGGCCCGGCCACGGGTTCGGGCACGTCCTGCGGCTCCACGACGCCGGGCGCGGTGAAGACGAGAGCCCTCACGAGAGCGGGCCGGCGGTCGAATGCGTGTGTTCCATTGAGATCCGTCCTGTTGCGTTCCGCTATAAGGAATGTCATTCCGGACTTGCGCTAGAAGACCATTGGGGTGGAGAACGTGTCAAGAGGCAGGGACGAACTCACCCAGGAGCGCCACACCTCGGCGAGAACGACAGAAGCGGCCGGGCCAGGGCGATGTCCTCGGACGATGCCCCTGAGCCCGGCCGCTCAGACCCTATTCCGGATCATGGAAAGCCGGTTTGACAGGCAGAATCAGCGCAACAGTACGGGAACCGCCAGCGGCCCCTCGGTGATGATCGACGCCGTGTAGGAGATCTCCTCCGGCGGGACGGCCAGCCGCAGCCCGGGGAACCTGGTGAACAACGACGACAGCGCGATCCTGGCCTCCAGCCGGGCCAGCGGCGCCCCCAGGCAGAAGTGCGGGCCCCGGCCGAAGCCCAGGTGCCCGTCCTTGGCCCTGCCCAGGTCGAAGCTGCCGGCGTCCGGGCCGTAGCGGGCCGGGTCGGTGCCCGCGCCGGTGAGCCCGACGACGATGGGCTCACCCGCCCGGATGGTCGTCCCGGCGACCGTGACGTCCTTGAGCGCGTAGCGGAACACCAGGCCGACGACCGAGTTGCGGCTGCGCAGCGCCTCCTCGACCACCTGCTCCCACGCGTCCTCCGTACGGGCGCGGTCGAGCTGGACGGGGTCGGCGCACAGGGCCACGACCGCCTTGGCGATCAGGTGCACGGTCGTCTCGTGACCGGCGACGAGCACGACCCACAGGATCCACAGCAGCTCGTTGTCGGACAGCCGGTCGCCGTCGTCCTCGTTGGCGCGGATGAGGCCGGTGGTCAGGTCGTCGCCCGGCTCGCCGCGGCGGCGCGCGATGAAGGCCCCCAGGTAGCCGAGCAGCGACCCGGCCGCCGCGTTCACCTCGTCAGGGGTGGCGGCGTGCGACAACATCACCCCGGTCCACTCGCGGATCTGCGCCCGCTCCTCCCCGGGGACGCCGAACAGCTCGCAGATCACCGCGACGGGCAGCGGCTCGCTGAAGGCGTGCACGAGATCGACCTCGCCGTCCCGCTCGGCCAGACGGTCGAGCAGCTCGTCGGTCATCTCCTGGACGCGCGGCACGAGCGCGGCCACCCGGGCCGGCGTGAAGGCCCGGTTGACGAGGCTGCGCAGCCGCCGGTGGTCGGCGCCGTCCTTGGTCAGCAGGTGGTCGCCCTGGATGACCTGGCGCAGCGGCCAGTCGGCGGGAACCGTGCCGTCATGCAGCCCGGTGAAGTTCTTGGCGTTCTTGCTGTAGAGCGTGTCGTCGTTGGCCAGCACCTCGTCCGTCGCCTCGTAGGAGGTCACCAGCCAGCCGTTCACCTCCCCGGGCAGCAGGACGGGCAGGACGGGGCCGTGCTCGTCCCGCAGGCGGCGGATCGTCTCGGACGTCCGCTCGCCGGGAACCGGGAACGAAAGTGGACGGATGTCCAATGCAGCCTCCCATGTACGGATGTCTCCCTACTCTCCGTGGTAACGCCGATACAGCCAAGAGGTGAGGCTGTCACCGTCAGGCGGGCAACATCTGCCTCCTCCGCCACGTCGGAGCCCCGAGGCCGGCGGTCTCACACGTTCGGCAGCCCCTCCTCCTCGGGTTCGAGCGCGTACCCGATCCCGGCGTCGACCTCGCCGTCGTACCCGGCGCGGAACGCCGACTCGTACGCGTCGTCGCCCAGGGCCTCGCGCGCCTGCCGCTCGCACTCCTGCCGGGCCGCCACCCAGGCCGGGACGCTGGCCTGCGCCTGCCCGTGGGTGCTCCAGATCCGCTGCGCCAGCCCGAGCAGCCGGGCCGCGCGCTCCGCCCGGCCCGCCGCGCCCGCGCCGAGCGCCAGCAGGTCGACGGTCAGCCCGATCCCGAAGTCGTCGTGCAGCCGCCGCTTGGTGCGCAGCGCGGCCTGCCCGTAGGCGACGGCCGCCCCCACCCGTCCGCGGGCCAGCTCTGCCTGGCCGCGCAGCAGGTCGCCGTGGGAGCGCATGGCCTGCTCGCCGCAGCGGTCGCACAGGGCCCGCAGGTCCTCCAGCACCGCGATCGCCTCCTCGATCCGGCCGCCGACGGTGTGCGCGACCGCCCGGCACATCAACGCCAGCAGCCCAGCGATCGTCAGGTCCTCGTCGCTCCAGCGCATCGCGTACGCCGGCTCCGACTCCGCCATGGCCTGCTCCAGGTCGCCCCGGATCACGCCGGCCGACGAGCGCAGCGCCTTGACGCACAGCGCGGCGAAGGCGTCGTCGGGGTCCGCGGCGGCCTCGCACTCCCCGGCCCGCGCCTCGACGGCGGCGGCGTCCCCCTGGGTGGCGGCGAGCAGGCCGTCGGCCCACAGGGCGCGGGCGCGCACCCCGCCGGGAGCCTGGTGAGGCGCCGGATCGAGGGCCAGGGCCTGGCCGAGGTAGTGGCGGCCCTCCTTGGCGTAGCCGCAGCCGTACCAGAAGAAGGCCAGCGTGCCGGCCAGGTCGAGGGCGGCGGCGCCGTCCCGCTCGCCGAGCGCGCTCTCCAGCGCGGCGCGCAGGTTGTCGTGCTCGCCGACCATCCGGTCGTACCACGACGGCTGCGCGGAGCCGAGCCAGCCGGCCGCGCCGCGTACCGCCAGGTCCTGGTAGTGGGCGCGGTGCCGGCGGCGCAGCTCCTCCTCCTCGCCCAGGCCGCGCAGCCAGCCGGCGCCGTACTCGCGCAGCGTGTCGAGCATGCGGTAGCGCTCCCCCGAGCCGGTCGGCAGCCAGGTCAGGATCGACTCGTCGGCCAGGGCGTCGAGCAGCAGCCCGATGTCGCCCTCGGGAAGGCGCTCGTCGGCGCACACCCGGCGGGCCGCCTCGGCGTCGAAGTCCCCGGAGAACACCGACACCCGCGCCCACAGCAGACGCTCGGCCGGCTCGCACAGCTCGTGGCTCCACCCGACGGCGGTGCGCAGCGCCTGATGCCAGGGCGGGTCGGCCTCCTGGACGAGCGCGAGGTCGTCCTCCAGCGTGGCGAAGCGGTCCTCCAGCCGGTCGGCCAGGTGGCCCAGGGGCAGGTCGCGCAGCCGGGCGGCGGCCAGCTCGATCGCCAGCGGGATGCCTTCGAGCCTGCGGCACAGCCGGACGACGTCGTCCCGGTTGGTGTCGGTGACCTCGAAGGTCGGCATCGTCTCCGCGGCGCGCTCGACGAGCAGGGTCACGGCGTCCTGGCCGAGCAGCGCGGTGGCGCCCGCCGCCGGCACCGGCAGCGGCTCGACCACGATCACCAGCTCGGGGTCCATCTCCAGCGGACGGCGGCTGGTGGCCAGGACGTGCAGCCCCGGCACCGCGGCGAGCAGCGCCTCGACGGTCGCCGCGCAGGCCCCGACCAGGTGCTCGCAGGTGTCGAGCACGAGCAGCAGCTCGCGGCCGAACAGGTGCTCGGCCAGCACCTCGGCCATGGGCCTGGTGGTCTGGTCGGTGACCCGGAGTGCCTCGGCGATGGCGTGCGGCAGCAGGGTGCCGTCGTCCAGGGGCGACAGCTCGACCAGCCAGGAGCCGCCGGCGAAGTCGGCCCGCAGGTCTGCGGCGGCACGCAGGGCCAGGCGGGTCTTGCCCACGCCGCCCACCCCGGTCAGCGTCACCAGCCGCGAACGCCGGCACGCCCTCCGCACCTGCTCCAGCTCGTCGCCGCGGCCGATCAGGCTCGTGAGTTCCGCTGGAAGGTTGCCTGCCTGCCACTTACCTGCCATCGTGATCGCCACCTATCGGATGAAGTTGTGAAAGCAGCTTGCCGGAACCTGATGCACTGCGTGACTAAAAGTGAGAAAGTAGCTACTCACCCTGTTCGCCGCGTCCGGAAAGAAGAAGCCGATAACCGGAGACATACCATGCGTTCACAGCGAGGCTGGTTCCTGCTGTTCCTGCTGGTCGAAGTGGTTGTCGCGCTGTTCGTCACCTTCCGGGGCGGCGGTTTCGACCCTCTGACGGGTCTGCTCGTCCTCGCCGCCGCGGCCGGGTGGATGTACGTGAGCTTCCGGATGCAGCGCGGCCAGGAGCGCGAGCTCGCCCGGGTCCGCCAGATCGCCGAGCTCGCCCAGCAGGCGATCGTCCGGCCGCTGCCGCCCCGGCTGGGCGGCATGAGCCTGGCCGTCCACACCCGTTCGGCCACCGACCAGGCGCTGATCGGCGGCGACCTGCACGACGCGCTGGTCACGCCCACGGGCGTGCGGCTGATCGTCGGCGACGTCAAGGGCAAGGGCATGGAGGCCGTCCGGCTCAGCGCCGTCGTGCTGGCCGCCTTCCGCCGGCACGCGCCCGTCGTGCCCGACCTGGTGGCACTGGCCGCGGCGCTCGACACCGACCTCGCGCCGCACCTGGGCGAGGAGGACTTCGTGACCGTCCTGCTGGCCGAGTTCGTGCCCGGCGAGGTGCGGCTGGTCAACTGCGGCCATCCGGCGCCCCTGCGCATCGGCCACCGCCTGGAGGCCCTGGAGCCGCCCGAGCCCTCGCCGCCGCTGGGCCTGGGCCCCGAGCCGCGGATGCGGCGCGCCGGTCTCGGCCCCTCCCAGCGGCTGCTGCTCTACACCGACGGCCTGAGCGAGGCCAGGGACGCCGACGGCGTGCACTTCCCGCTCGACCGGCAGGTCCGGCACGCCCTGGCCGCGCCGGGCCTGGACCACGCGCTGCCCAACCTGCTCGACCTGCTCGACGAGCACGCCGGCGACCTGCGCGACGACCTGACGCTGGTGCTCGCGCAGCCGATGCCCGCGCCGGACCCGGCCGAGCGGGCGGCGGGCCCCGCGCCTGACCCGGCCGAGCGGGTGCCCGGGCCCGTGCCGGGTGGTCCGGGCGTCACCGCCCTCCCGGCGGACTCCCGCGACGACGGCTTCTAGCCGCTTCTAGCCGTCCTGCGACGGCGGTGCCGTGGTGGACGTTCGGCGTGTCGTACCGTTCTCAGGCGATCCGTACGACGACCTTGCCGCGTACGCCGCCCTGCTCCAGGGTCCGGTGTGCCCGGGCGATGTCGTCGAAGGGGAAGACCGTGTCCACGACCGGGCGGATGGCGCCGCTGTCCACGTACCGGGTGAGGTCGGTGAAGAGCCGGGTGGTGGGGTTGCCGCTGAAGAAGCGCACCCGCCGCCGCCCGTGAACGGCCGAGGCGGCGATGTACGCCAGGGACGCCGCGATCCTGCGCTGGTCGAAGGCGATCGCCACCATCCGGCCGGACGGCGTCAGCAGGCGGCGGAAGGCGGCGTGCTCGGTGCCGGCGGTGTCCAGGATCACGTCGAACCTGCCCAGGTCCGCCGGGGCGACGGCGGCGTAGTCGTACGCCTCGTGCGCGCCGAGGTCGCGGACGAGGTCGAGGCCGCGCGCCCCGGCGAGGGCGGTGACGTGGGCGCCGAGCGCCCGGCCGAGCTGTACCGCGACGACGCCCACGCCGCCGCTGCCACCCCGGACGAGCAGGCGTTCGCCCGGCCTGAGCGCGGCCAGGTCGCGCAGCGCCGTGATGGCCGTCGTGCCCACCGGGAGCGCCGCGGCCGTCACCAGGTCGAGTCCCGCCGGGGCCGGGGACAGACGGCGGGGGCGGATCGCCACGTACTCGGCGGCGCTCCCGAACGTGCGTCCCAGCGCGCCCCACACCCGGTCGCCTGCCTTCGGGCCGGTCACCCCGGGGCCGAGGGCGACGATCTCGCCGGTGAGGTCGATCCCGACCCGTTTCGGGAAGCCCCGCCGCATCAGCCCGGTCACCAGGCGCAGCCGGCCGGTCCGGCCGTGCACCTCGCCGCCGTTCACGCTGACGGCGTGCACCCGCACCAGCACCTGTCCGGGGGCGGGGACCGGCTTCGGCACCGTGCCCACGTACAGCTCCTCCGGCGGCCCGTACCGGTCGAACAGGGCCGCGCGCATCTGATTCGTCTCCATACGGACGACGCTAGCTCGCTAACCGGACGGCCCCCTCCACTTACGTTAATGTGAGAAATATGGCTGATCATCCCTCTCAGTTGGCGTCGGCCAGGGACCTGCGGGCGGACGCGCGGCACAACCGGGCGCGCATCCTCGGCGCGGCGCGGGAGACGTTCGCCGCGCGCGGTCTGGACGCGCCGATGGTGGCCATCGCCCGGCGTGCCGGGGTCGGGGTGGCCACCCTCTACCGGCGGTTCCCGTCCCGCGAGTCCCTGATCACGGAGGTGTTCGCGGACGAGCTGGCGGCGTGCGCGTCAGTCGTGGACGACGCTCTGGCCGACCCGGATCCGTGGCGGGGGTTCCGCGGGGCGATCGAGAAGGTGTGCGCGATGCAGGTCGCCGACCGGGGGTTCACCGACGCCTTCCTCACCGCGTTCCCGGACGCGATCGACTACGAGCGCACGCGGTTGCGGGCCGAGCGGGGCTTCGCCGAGATGGCACGGCGGGCCAAGGCCGCGGGCCGGCTGCGGGCCGACTTCGACGTCGCGGACCTGGTGCTGCTGTTCAGGGCCAACTGCGGCCTCATCGCCGGTGCGGGGGAGGGGGTGGAGGCGGCGTCGCGGCGGTTGGTGGCGTACCTGCTGCAGTCCTTCGGCGCCGGGCACGCCGAACCGCTGCCGCCGGCACCGCCGCTCACGCTCGGCCATCTGATCCGAACGGTGAACAGCTCCTAGGGCGGGGGCCGCGGCGCGCGCTCGCGGAGGCCGACCCCCTAGTGTGGGGACGTTCGTTTGGCGGTGTCCCTTGAGAGGAAGTTCCGGTGAGCGGTACCGGTGGGCTGGCCGTACCCGAGTCGGTCGAGAGCGCGGGCCGTACCGGGCCGCCTTCGAGCGGTCTGGCGCGGTGGCTGCTGCGGCACCAGGTTCAGCCCGTCGGTCCGGAGTCCGCCGAGGGGCACGGCGAGCCGCAGCCCTGGTGGAAGGTCATGTGCCTGACCGGCGTCGACTACTTCTCCACCCTCGCCTACCTGCCCGGCATCGCCGCGCTGGCCGCCGGCGCGCTGTCGCCGCTGGCCACCCTCCTCATCGTGGGGCTGACGCTGCTGGGCATGCTGCCGATGTACCGGCGGGTGGCCAAGGAGAGCCCGAACGGGCAGGGGTCGGTCGCCATGCTCGAACGCCTGCTGCCGTTCTGGCGGGGCAAGCTGTTCGTGCTGGTCCTGCTGGGGTTCGTGGCCACGTCGTGGATCATCACGATCACGCTGTCGGCCGCCGACGCCTCGGTGCACGTGCTGGAGAACCCGTACTTCCCGAGCTTCCTGCACGGGCACGCGGTGATCATCACCGTGGTGCTGCTGCTGGTGCTCGGCGGGGTGTTCCTGATGGGCTTCACCGAGGCGGTCGGCGTCGCGATCCCGCTGGTGGCGCTGTTCCTGCTGCTCAACGCGGTCGTCGTCGCCGTCGGGTTCGCCGACGTGGCGGCCGAGCCCGAGTCGCTGTCCCGCTGGACGGACGCGCTGCTGACCGGGCGCGGCGGCTTCACCGGGCTGCTCGGCCCGGCCGTGCTGGCCTTCCCGCTGCTGGTGCTGGGCCTGTCCGGGTTCGAGACGGGCGTCAGCATGATGCCCCTCGTGGCGGCCCAGGGCGACAACCCCGAGCAGCGGCTGCGCTCGCGCATCGCCAACACCCGCAAGCTGCTGACCGTGGCCGCGCTCATCATGAGCGTCTACCTGATCGCCACCAGCTTCGTCACCACCGTGCTCATCCCGGCCGACCAGTTCGCGCCCGGCGGGCAGGCCAACGGCAGGGCGCTGGCGTACCTGGCGCACGAGCGCCTCGGCGAGGGCTTCGGCACGGTCTACGACATCAGCACCATCCTCATCCTCTGGTTCGCCGGCGCCTCGGCCATGGCGGGCCTGATCAACATCGTGCCGCGCTACCTGCCCTCGTACGGCATGGCGCCCGAGTGGGGCAGGGCCGTGCGGCCCGTCGTGCTGGTCTACACGGCCATCTGCGTCCTGCTCACCCTGGTCTTCAACGCCGACGTCGACGCGCAGGCCGGCGCGTACGCCACCGGCATCCTGGCCATGATGGTCTCCGGCGCGGTCGCGGTGACCATCTCGGCCGTCCGGCGCCGCCAGACCCCGGCCGCCATCGGGTTCACCGTGCTGACGCTGGTGCTGCTCTACGCGCTGGTGGAGAACATCAGGGAGAAGCCCGACGGCATCACCATCTCGGCGTTCTTCATCCTCGGCATCGTCGCGATCTCACTGATCTCGCGGGTGTCGCGCACGACCGAGCTGCGGGCCGACCGGATCGAGTTCGACGAGGTGGCGCGCCGGTTCGTCACCGACTCACTCGACTACGACGGCGCGCTCAACATCATCGCCAACCGGCGCGGCCCCGGCGACGCGGCCGAGTACCTGGCCAAGGAGAGCGAGCAGCGTTCGATGAACCCGGTGCCGGGCCGGGCCGACGTGCTGTTCCTGGAGATCGACGTCATCGACCCCTCCAGCTTCAGCGACGTGCTGCGGGTGCGCGGCGTCGAGGTCGACGGCCACCGCGTGCTGCGCGCGGAGAGCCCGGCCGCGCCCAACGCCATCGCGGCCGTCCTGCTCGCGCTGCGCGACGCCACCGGGGTGCGCCCCCACTGCTACTTCGAGTGGGCCGAGGGCTCGCCGATGGTCCACCTGCTGCGCTACCTCATCCTGGGGCGCGGCGACACCGCCCCGGTCGTCCGCGAGATCATCCGCAAGATCGAGACCGACCCGCAGCGGCGGCCCGGCATCCACGTCGGTGGCTGACCGGTCAGGCCCAGCGGGCGCGCAGCCAGGCGAGGGTGGCGCGGCGGGAGCGTTCGCGCCGGTCGCGCAGCGGCTTAGGCGCGGCCAGGGTGGCCGCGCGCGTCCAGTAGCCGAGCAGGGCGACGAGGAGGGCGTCCACCTGGCCGGCGGGCGCCCGGCGGCCGAGCGGGTGCGCGGTGAGCACGCGCTCGGGGTCGCGCGGTCCGAGGTCCGAGGTCCGACTGAAGCAGCAGGCAGACCAGGTCGGCCCAGGCCGGGCCGGTGCAGGCGCGGCCCCAGTCCACCAGGCGGGCGGGGTCGAGGGTGTTCCACAGCTCGCAGCGGCCCGACATGCGCCCGGCCAGTGTGGGCAGGCCGCCCAGCGGGGACGGGGTCAGCTCGCGGGCGCACGCCGTGAGCAGGCCGAGCGCGGCGGCCAGCTCGTCGTCGTGCCAGGGTTCGTGCGGGACCCTGCCGGGTGCGACCCGCGAGCAGAGCAGGACCCAGCCCGCCTCCTCGCACGAGAACAGGAACCGGGGCGCGGGCACGCCCGGCGGCAGGGCGGCGGCGACCACCGCCTCCGCCCGGTAGTCGGCCGAGTGCCCGGAGGCGGCGGGCACGGCCTTGACGAACACCCGGCCGCCGCCGGTCAGGGTGAGCACGCCGCGCACGCCGCCGGTGAAGCCGCCGTGCCGCTCCTGGAAGCCCGCCGCCGCCCGGCCGAGCCGCCGCTCGACCTCCCGGACGAGGACGCCGGGCACGTCGTCCCACGTGTACGGCTGGTCAGGTGGTGTCATCCGGGTGCCGGGGCTCCTTCTGCAGGTCGGGCTGCGGGCCGTCGCGGTCGGGGCCCAGCAGGGCGAGGCGGAAGCGGGCGCAGCGTGCTTCGAGCTCGCGCTCGTCGTCGAGGATCCACTGTTCGATCATGGTCATCCAGAGAACACACCGGCCGCCGGCGGGCGGCCGACTTGGCGCAGTCTTTTCACCGCGGCGACCCTTTCACCGCGGCAACCCTTTCAGCGCAGCAACTCGACCGTGCCGCGCTCGCCGTCCACGCGGACGCGGTCGCCGTCGCGCAGCCGCATGGTGGCGTTGCCGGTGCCGACCACGGCCGGGATGCCCAGCTCGCGGGCGACGATCGAGGCGTGCGACAGCGGCGCGCCCATGTCGGTCACGACGGCGGCGGCGCGCGGGAACATGGGGGTCCAGCCGACGTTCGTCAGGGTCGTCACCAGGATCTCGCCGGACTTGAGCCGGTCGCCGTCCTCCGGGCCGGCGATGACCCTGGCCACGCCCTCGACCACGCCGGGCGCGCCGGGGAACCCGGTCACGGTGTCGCTGACCGGGACGTCGAAGCCGCGGGCGTCGTACACGTCGGCCCGGCGGCCGGGGTCGGCGGCCCACCGGACGGGGTCGAACCGGCCGACGATCACCGTCGGGTACGGCGGCAGCGCGGCGTACAGGTCGTGGGTCGCCCGCCGTACCGGCACCCGTTCCAAGGCAGAGGGGTCTCCGCGCAGCACGTCGAGGATCTCCTCCAGGTAGAGGTGGAACAGGTCGTCGCCGTGACCGGTCAGCTCGCCGGCACGCACCACGAACGCCCGCAGCACCCAGAAGGCCCGCATGTTCTCCGAGCGGGCGTTCTCCCGGTCGCGGACGACCGCGTTCCACCGCCGTACCCGGGCGCGCATCTTGGCCTCCTTGCCCGGGTGGCGGGCGGCGAACCTCGCCCACGCCTCCTGCCTGGCCTTCTCCTGGCGGGCGAGCAGCGCCTCGGTGCCGGCCCGCAGGTCGCGCAGGCCGGTGAGCTGGGCGTCGATCCAGGCCGGGTCCTCGCCGGGCCGGGGCCGGGAGACCTCGAACTCGTGCGGCCCGCGGTGCCCGTAGGCCAGCGCGAACTCCTCCCTGCTGATCTCGCCCCTGGCCAGCCTGCCCAGGCCCAGGACGGGCCCGAGGCTGGCCAGCTCGCCGTCGGCGTTCACGCCGGTGAGCATGGCCTCGGCGTCCACCTCGCCCATCAGCCTGCGCAGCCGGTCGCGGGTCCAGACGAGCGTGGCGCCGCCCTGGCGGCCGGCGGCCTCCAGCATGCGGCTGGAGGTGACCACGTGGGGCTTGATCTCGGCCGTCCACAGGTCGGCCAGTTCGGGGCCGGAGGAGGTGGCGGCGACGCGTTCGCGCAGTTCCTCGCAGCGCCGCCGGGAGGCGGCGAGGAAGGCCGGCATCTCCTTGAGGTTCCGGCGCACCCGCCGCTGGAGGTTCACGGCCATCGGCAGGACGCGCCTGATGATCTCCCAGCGGGACAGGCCCACCAGGGGCATCTCCAGGCCGGGCGGCAGCTTGCCGAAGACCTGCTCGACCGCGCCCAGCCTGCTCCGCATGCCCAGGGCGGCGGCGATGGAGTGGACGACGCTGAGGTTCATGTAGAACCGGCCGCCGATGTTGCCCACCAGGTCGAAGCCGGGCAGCGCCGAGGCCGACATGGCCTCGTGGATGAACAGCCGGACGAAGGACCAGGTCGCCGGGGTCATCACGTCGGGGATGGCCTCGCCCAGGTTGCCCGCGGTCCACAGGTAGTCGCCCTTGAGGCTGTCGTTCCACTCCTCGACCTGCGGTTTCAGGCCGGTGATCGGGCGGGCCTGAAGGATCGCGAACGTGCCGTCGCGCCTGGCCCACTCGACGTCCATGGGCAGGCCGTACAGGGCCTGGACGCGCTCGCCGAGCGCGGCCAGCTCCACCGCCTGCGGCGGGTCGAGCACGGGTCGGCGGCGCAGTTCCTCGGGCACGGGCTCCTCACGGGTGCCGCTCGCGGTGCGCACGGTCATGACGGTCTTGTCGGCGACCCGCGACCCGGTGACCCGGCCGCCCGACAGGGTGATCGTGTCCGGCGTGACCTGCCCGCCGACGACGGCCTCACCGAGCCCCCAGGAGGCGTTGACCACGATCTCGTCGCGCGCGCCGGTGACCGGGTCGGCGGTGAACATGATCCCGGCCGCGTCGGCGTCCACCAGCTCCTGGACGACCACGGCCAGGGCCACGTCGTCGTGCGGGACGCCGTTGCGCTCGCGGTAGGCGACGGCGCGCGGGTTCCACAGCGAGGCCCAGCAGCGGCGGACCGCCTCCAGCAGCCCGTCGCCCCGGATGTTGAGAAAGGTGTCCTGCTGCCCGGCGAACGACAGCTCGGGCAGGTCCTCGGCGGTGGCCGACGAGCGCACGGCCACCGCGACGTCGTCGCCGAGCGCGGCGTGCGCGGCCTCGATCTGCGCGGCCAGGCCGGCCGGGATCTCGTGCGCGGCGAACAGCGCGCCGGGGTCGCCGGAGGAGGCGATCTCGTCGCCGAACGCCGACACGAACGACCGGTACGCCCCGGTCGTGACGACGAACCCGCCGGGCACCGGCAGCCCCGCCCTGACCAGCCGGGCCAGCGAGGCACCCTTGCCGCCCGCGGTGTCGAGGTCGGCGGCGGCTTCGTCGTCGAGGGGGATGACTTCCTTCACTGCACGCGCTCCTTAGCAGGGCTCATGGATGTCGCCAGTTTGCGCCGGGCGACGTCGGCGAGGGCGTCGAGGAGGTCGAGCGTGGCCCGCGCGACGGCCGCGGCGTCGGCGGGCGGCAGCGCGCGTCCCGTGCCCACCGCGCGTTCGACGGTCTCGGCCAGCAGCTCGGCGACCCGGTCGTCGGGCAGCCGCTCGGACTCCGGGCGCGCGCCGGGCAGGAACATGAAGCCGTAGAAGATCGAGCCGATCACCATGACCTGCTCGGCCGGCTCCTCGCGCACGGCGCCCAGCTTGACCAGCTCGCGCAGGTAGGCGTCGAAGGGGCCGCCGAGTTCGAGTCCGCCGATCGACGGGCGCTGCCGCTTGAGCCGGGTGAGCTTGCCGAGCACCTCGGAGTCGTCGAGCAGGACCGCGTGCAGCAGCGGCCGGTGCAGCAGCGCCGAGGCCAGCCTCCCGAACAGCTCGCCGAGGGTGGCGGGCGCGGCCTCGCGCACCCGGTCCAGCATGAGCACCCGCTCGCGCCGCAGCAGCGCGGCGAACAGCTCGTCGCGCGTCTTCCAGTGCAGGTAGATCGTGCCCTTGGCGACGCCGGCGCGCCTGGCCACGTCGTCGACGGTGGTCTTGTCGTAGCCCCAGCGCAGGATCAGCTCGGCGGCGGCGTCGAGGATGCGGTGGGCGCGCTCGGCGTGCCGCGCGGGGTCCTGCGGCGGCCTGCCCGCTCTGGCCATTCTTCGCCCTCCCATTGTTTGACCAGATGAGCTTATATGGTCACGTAATTACCGACAAGACCCAGATCTCCCGTACCCCGCCGGGCGGCCCCGCCGGGCCGTAGCGTAGGGGGCATGGGCAAGGCGTTCTGGATCGACCAGGAGTTCGACAGGGACCGTGACGGGCGCTACGCCGTACACGTGCGCAAGAACCTCGACGAGTTCGAGTGGGGTGACATCGCGCCGGTCAGGTTCGCCTGCGCGGCCTGGCGGCTGGCCACCTCGCCCTCGCTCACCCCCGGCTACGTGCGCTGGGACCGTCGCGTCCTGGAGGCCACCTGCCACCGCAACACCTGGGACGGCACCCTCTACGCCCGCGTCCAGATCGCCTCGCCGCTCCCCGAGGAGCTGACCAGGTCGCGGGCCTGGTGGCGCGACCGCGGCTGGCTGGGCTGGCAGGAGACCTTCGGCCAGTACGTCGAGCCGAGCCAGCAGGACCTGGCGCGCATCCCGTTCCTGCGCGCCACACTGCTCGTCGAGGCGCCCGTGCCGCTCGACGACCTCCCGCCGGAGCCCGAGGGCCCGCACGACGAGGTCGAGCAGCGGGCCCACCGGGCCGTGGTCGTGCTGGCCCGCGAGCTCAACGCCCTGGTCACCCCGGTGCTCGACCAGCTCGGCTAGCCGGCGCGCCCGGCAGCATGCCCTGAGCCCCTGGGGGTAGCGGGTGGCTCATGAGATTCCCGTTCGTCGTTCCGGCGCTCCTCCTGGCGGCCGCCGGCTGCGCCGTGGACACGACGTCCCCCGCGCGGGCCGCCGAACGGTTCCACGCGGCCGTGGCGGCCCACCAGGAGGACGCCGCGTGCGGGCTGCTGGCCCGTACCACCGCCGACAAGCTGCCCGACCCCGGCCAGACCTGCGCGCAGGCGCTGGGCGACGTCAAGCTGGGCCCCGGCGGCCGGGTCACCGAGGTGAACGTGTGGGGGAAGGAGGCCCAGGTGCGGCTGGCCGGCGACACGGTGTTCCTCCACCGCTTCGCCGACGGCTGGCGGGTGAAGGCCGCGGGCTGCCGGCCCGCGCGCGACCTGCCCTACGAATGCGAGGTGGAGGACTGATGCGGGTGATGTTCACGCTGACCCTGCTCATCATCGCGGCGGGGCTGGCCTGGTTCTTCGCCATCGGGTGGGCGCGGTTGTGAGGTGGCTGAAGGAGAACTCCCTGTCGCTGGCCTTCCTGGTCATGTTCCTGCTGGCGCTCGGCGGCCAGGCGGTGGCGGGCATGCTGCAGTTCAACGACGTGCAGCTGGTTCAGGGCGGCGACCCGGTGTCGTTCGCCGAGTACGTCACCTCCTCCGACTTCGCCGTGGACGTGGCCGAGAACTGGCAGTCGGAGTACCTGCAGTTCTTCCTGTACATCATGCTGACCGTCTGGCTCGTGCAGAAGGGCTCCCCCGAGTCCAAGAAGGTGGAGGACGCCGGGGCCGAGTCGGACGAGGAGCAGCAGGTCGGCGCGCACGCCACCAGCTACTCCCCCGCCTGGGCCAAGGCCCGCGGCGCCCGGCTGTGGCTGTTCAGCAACTCGCTCGGCCTGGTGATGGGCGCCATCTTCGTGCTGTCGTGGCTGGCCCAGTCGGTGGCGGGCCAGGCGGCCTACAACGCCGGACGGCTGGGCGACCTGCGCGACCCCGTCTCGTGGGGCCAGTACGTGACCTCCGCCGAGTTCTGGAACCGCAGCCTGCAGAACTGGCAGTCGGAGCTGCTGGCCGTGTTGTCGATGGTGGTGCTGTCGGTCTACCTGCGTCAGCGCGGCTCGCCCGAGTCGAAGCCGGTCGGCGCCCCGCACGCCGCCACGGACGTCGAGGGCTGACCGGTCAGCACGGCGACGACGCGGGTGCCCGGCGCGAAGGCCCCCTGCCGGGCCAGGTCGAGCACGCCGTAGAGCATCTTGGCCACGTAGACGCCCTCGACCCGGTGCTCGGCGGCGAACCGGTCGAGGACGGGGGTCGAGCGGGCGTAGCCGCCGAAGTGGTAGTCGAGGTTGACCGACCAGTTCGTCCAGGTACGGCCGTACGCCTCGCGCTGGAGCCGGGCCACCTCGTCCGTCAGGAAGCCGGCCCCCTTGAGCACCGCGAAGCCCAGCGCCCGCCTGCCCTCGGGCAGCCCGGCCGCGATGCCGGCGAGGGTGCCGCCGGTGCCGACCGGGCAGCAGACCACGTCGTAGTCGACGCCGATCTCCGGCGGGAGCTCGGCGCAGCCGCGCACGGCCGCCGCGTTGCTGCCGCCCTCCGGCAGGATCGTGACGTCCCCCCAGCGCTCCCGCAGCCGCGCCTGCACCTCGGGCGTGTGCTTGAGCCGGTAGGAGGCGCGGTCGAGGTAGGTGAGCGTCATCCCGCAGGAGACGGCGAAGGCGAGCGTGGGGTTGAGCGGCAGGTGCTCCTCGCCCCTGATCACCCCGATCGTCTCGATCCCGTGCAGCCTCCCGGCCCGGGCCACGGCCCTGATGTGATGGGAGTACGCCCCGCCGAAGGTGAGCAGCCGCCGATGGCCCAGGTTGTACTTGAGCTTGCGCCGCTTGTTGTCGTCGTGCATCAGGAACACCCGGACCTCGCCGAGCGCTGGATCCAGGAGCTCCTCCATGGCGCTAGTCTACGGTCGGGCCTTTGTTGAGGAGTGTTGGATTATGCGCGTTGCTGAAGCTTTTCGTGCCGCCTTCGGTGCCGATCCCCGCACGGTCTGGCGCGCGCCCGGCCGGGTCAACCTGATCGGCGAGCACACCGACTACAACGACGGTTTCGTCCTGCCCTTCGCGGTGCCGTGGGGCGTGAGCGCCGCCGTCACCCCGCGCGCCGACCAGACCATCCGCCTGCTGTCCCTCCAGTCCTCCGGCGGCCCGGTCGAGCTGTCGGCCAGGGAGGAGGCGACCGGCTGGGCCCGCTACGCCGTGGGCGTGCTGGCCATGCTCGGCGACCGGGTCGCGGGCGCCGACATCGCGATCGACGGCGACGTGCCCCAGGGCGCGGGGCTCAGCTCCAGCGCCGCCCTGGAGGTGGCCGTCGCCTCCGCGCTGAACGACGTCCACGGGCTCGGCCTGACGCCGATGGAGATCGCCCTGCTCAGCCAGCGGGCCGAGAACGACTTCGTCGGCATGCCGTGCGGCATCATGGACCAGGCCGCCTCCGCGCTGTGCCAGGAGGGCCACGCGCTGTTCCTCGACTGCCGCTCGCTCGGCTCCAGGAACATCCCCCTCGACCTGGCCGCCGAGGGCCTGAGCATCCTCATCATCGACACCCAGGTCCACCACGAGCACGCCGGCGGCGAGTACGCCAAGCGCCGCGCCGAGTGCGAGTCCGCCGCCCGGAAGCTGGGCGTGCCGTCCCTGCGCGACGTCACCGACCTGGCCGCGGCCCTCGACCGGCTCCAGGGCGCCGAGCGCAGGCGCGTCATGCACGTCGTCACCGAGAACCACCGCGTCGAGGCCCTGATCGGCCTGCTGCGCGCGGGCAAGGTCACCGAGATCGGCGCCCTGCTCAACGCCTCCCACCTGTCGCTGCGCGACCAGTACGAGGTCTCCTCGCCGGAGCTCGACGTCGCCGTGGAGGCCGCCTTCCGCGGCGGGGCCCGCGGCGCCAGGATGACGGGCGGCGGCTTCGGCGGCTCGGCCATCGCCCTGGTCCCCGACGCCCGCCTCGACGACGTGCGCGCGTCGGTCACGGCCGCCTACGCCGAGCGCGGCTTCCAGGCCCCGCGCTTCCTGTCGGCCACCGCGGCCAAGGGCGCCCACCGCCTGGCCTGAGCCGGTCAGGGCGTCCGGGCCGCCCCCGCCCGGGCCAGGTTGACCCCGCTGGCGATCACCCCGATGTGGCTGAACGCCTGCGGGAAGTTGCCCGCGAACGCGCCCGTGGCCGGGTCGATCTGCTCCGGGAGCAGGCCGAGCGGGCTGGCGCGGGCGCACAGGGAGGCGTACAGCGCCTCGGCGCGGGCCCGGTGGCCCTGGAGGATCAGGTTGTCCACCAGCCAGAAGCTGCACAGCAGGAAGGCGCCCTCGTCGCCGGGCAGGCCGTCCGGCGACTGCTCGTGCAGGTAGCGGTAGAGCAGGCCGTCGCCGGCGGACAGGCGTTCGGCGACGGCGGCGGTGGTCGCCGCCATCCGCGGATGGTTGGCCGGCACGACCTTGCGCAGCGGCAGCGCGAGCAGGCTGGCGTCCAGGCCGCTGCCGCCGTCGAGGTGCTCGCCCAGGCACTGCGCGTCCTCGTTCCACGCCTGTTCCAGGATGAGCCGGCGCAGCTCCTCGGCGGTGGACCGCCACCTGGCGATCGGACCGGCCAGGCCCAGCCGCTCGCCGATGGCTGCGGCCCGGTCCAGCGCCACCTGGCACATGCCCGCCGAGTAGGTGAAGACCCGGCCCTGGCTGCGTACCTCCCAGATGCCCTGGTCGGGCTCCTGCCAGGTGCGCGCGGCGGCCTCGGCCAGCTCCGACAGCCCCGACCACAGCGCGGGCTGGAGGTCGCGGCCGGGCAGCAGCCACTGGTCGGCGCAGTCCAGCACCTCGCCGTAGACGTCGTGCTGGCGCTGGTCGGCCGCGCCGTTGCCCCACCGCACCGGCGCCGAGCGGCGGTAGCCCTCCAGATCGGGGTCGACGACCTCCTCGGGTACGGGGTCGCCGCGCAGCGTGTACATGATCAGCGGATCGCCGCTCTGCTCGAAGGCGTCGAGGACCCAGCCGAGGAAGCCGTCGGCCTCCTCCTCGAAGCCGACGCGGCGCAGCGCGAAGACGGCGTAGGCGGCGTCGCGGATCCACGTGTAGCGGTAGTCCCAGTTGCGCACCCCGCCGACGGGCGCGGGCAGCGAGGACGTCGGCGCCGCCACCAGCGAGCCGTTGACCCAGTCGTCGCACAGCTTCAGCGTGATCACCGAACGCCGGACCAGCGCCTCCTGCGGGCCCCGGTAGCCGCACGCGCCCATCCAGCGCCGCCAGGCGTCGGCGGTCTGCCGCAACATCGCCTCGGGGTCGAACCGGTGGTGGCGGTGGATGCGCCCCCACGACAGCACCAGGTCGAGGCGGTCGCCCTCCTGGAGGTCGTGCACGGTGCGCAGCCCGGTCAGCGGCCGGTCGGAGCGCAGATGCAGCCGCAGGTCGGGCCGCCGGGACGCGCGCACCTCCAGGCCGCTGCCGAGCATCCGGGCCTGCCCGCCGCCGCGCGGCTCCAGCTCCGCCCGCAGGCGTACGCTCCCCGCCAGGACGACCGCGGACCGGACCAGCTCGCCCCTGCCGCCGCCCGCGTCGTCGCTGAGGTCGGCGCCGGCGCGCAGGACCAGTGCGTCGGTGATCCGCACCACGCCGGACGGGCCGCGCAGCTCGGTGACCAGCACGGCGGTGTCCGGCTCGTAGTACTGCCTGGCCTCGCGCAGGTCGTCGGCCGTCAGCGTGAAGTGGCCGCCGCGCTCGTGGTCCAGCAGGCCGCACAGCAGGGGATCGCTGTCGAAGTCGGGCAGGCACAACCACGGGATCGAGCCGTCGAGACCGACCAGCGCCGCCGTCGTGCCGTCGCCGATGAGGCCCAGGTCCTCCAGCGCCGGGTAGCCGTCCCGGCGGCGCACCGGGCGGAAGGGTGGGTCGAGGTCGAGCATGGCCGGCGTTCTCCTCAGTGCTTCTCGGCGCTCCTCAGTGCTTCTCGGCGCCTCTTGGTGCCCTTGCCGTCACTGGAAGGCGATCATCACCTTCACCACGTCGTCGAGCTTCTTGTCCGAGACCTCGAAGGCGCGTTCCATCTCCTCGAAGCCGAACGTGTGAGTGGTCAGGGGCGTGGGATCGAGCCGGCCGCCCTCCAGGATGCGCAGCAGGCGTTCCATGCGCAGCCGTCCGCCCGGGCACAGGCCGGTCGTGATCTTCTTCTCCGCCATGCCGACGCCCCACTCGACGCGCGGGATGCGGACGAACTCGCCCTGGCCGTAGTAGCCGGTGTTGGACACCGTCCCGCCCGGCTTGGTGATCTTGATCGCGGTCTGGAAGGTGGCGTCCGCGCCGAGCGCCTCGATGGCGGTGTCCACGCCCTGGCCCCCGGTCAGGCCGAGGACGCGCTCGACGACGTCCTCGGTGGTGAAGTCGACGATCTCGTCGGCGCCGTAGTCGCGGGCGAGCCGCTTGCGGCGGGGCACCGATTCGACCCCGATGACCAGGCCCGCGCCGCGCAGCCGGGCGCCGGCGGTGGCCATGAGCCCCACCGGGCCCTGGGCCAGCACGGCGACCGTCCCCCCGATGGGGATGTCGCCGTTCTCGGCGCCCATGAACCCGGTCGAGAGCATGTCGGCGCAGTAGACGGCCGTCTCGTCCGGCACGCCGCCGGGGATCTTGGCCATGTTGGCGTCGGCCTCGTTGACGTGGAAGAACTCGGCGAAGACGCCGTCCTTGGAGTTGGCGAACTTGAACCCGCCGAGCGGGCCGCCGGACTGCGACGGGTGGCCGTTCTGGCAGGCGAGATCGCCCCAGTCGGGCGTGATGGCCCCCACCAGGACGCGGTCGCCCGGCCGGAAGTCGCGCACCTCGCCGCCCACCTCGTGCACGACGCCGACGGCCTCGTGCCCGAGCGTCAGGTCGGTGCGCGGGCCGATGCCGCCCTGGACGGTGTGGGAGTCGGAGGTGCAGATGAGTGCGGTGGTGGTGCGGACGACGGCGTCGCGCGGGCCCGGTCGCGGCACGGGTTTGTCCATGAAGCCGACCCGGCCGATCTCCCTCATGACGAAAGCCTGCACCGCGCCCCCCGAACCTGCCCCGCGTCCCCGCTTCGCCGTGAAGCTCCCGGACACGCCCTGCCTACCCGGCGGGGCTCGTCGTCTAACCTCGGCGCGCGCCGGCCGGCCCCCCTCCGGCCTGCGGTTTCACAGCGCCGGGAAGTTGGGCGGGCGCCGCTCCAGGAAGCTGGCGACGCCCTCGGCGAAGTCGGGCCGCCCGAAGGAGGCCAGCATCTCGTGGACGGCCTTCCTGGCCGAATCCTCCAGCGTGGTGTCCCAGTCGTGCCACACCTGCCGCTTGATCACCGCCATGGACGCCGGCGAGCTGTGCACGGCCAGCTCCCTCGCGTACTCCTGGGCCTGCTCCAGCAGCGACTCCCCGGGCACCGCCCGGTTGGCCAGACCCAGCTCGTACGCCTCCCGCCCGCTGAACACCCGGCCCGACAGCAGGACGTCCATGGCCCGCTGCTGGCCCATGACCCTCGGCAGCACCCAGGACAGGCCGTACTCGGCGACCAGGCCGCGGCGCGGGAACGCCGTCGTCCACTTGGCCTCCTCGGCCGTGAAGACCAGGTCGCAGACGAGCGCGTGCACCATGCCGAGCCCGGCGCAGGCCCCGTTGACCGCGGCGATGATCGGCTTGCCGATGGTGGTGGGGAAGGTGTTGGGCCGCGGGTCGGGGGTCTCGTCGTAGGAGCCGGTCTGGATGGCGGCGAGCGTCCTGAAGTCGGCTCCGGCGCAGAAGCCCTTGCCCGCGCCGGTCACCACGACGGCCCGGACGTCGGGGTCCTTCTCGGCCTCGGCCAGCAGGTCGAAGTAGCGCCGGCCCATGGCGTCCGTCCAGGCGTTGAGCGTGTCGGGACGGTTGAAGGTCAGCGTGAGCACGCCCCGGTCCGACGATGAGAGCACGAGTTCCGCCATGCGCTAACCGAACCATGTTCTGGGCAGGGCTGGCAAGCATGTCACCGGGTGGGGTGGCGGTGCACGTAGGCGGGGGTCAGCTCGCAGGTGTCGTAGTACCGGTGGAAGACCGGGGTCGCGCCGCCCGACAGCGGCGGGACGATCCACGACCAGTCGGCCGGGCAGCGGCGTCCGGCGCGTTCCTCGCGTTCCAGGTGGGTCAGGAAGCGCCGGGACTCGGTGTGATGGTCGGTGATCGTCACCCCGGCCGCCTCGAACGAGTGCAGCACCGCCACGTTGAGCTCGACCAGCGCGTGGTCGCGCCACAGCGAGCGCTCGGTGGAGGTGTCCAGGCCGAGGTGCTTGGCCACTTCTGGGAGCAGGTCGTACCGGTCGGCGTCGGCCAGGTTGCGCGCCCCGATCTCGGTCCCCATGTACCAGCCGTTGAACGGCGCGCACGGGTAGCAGACGCCGCCGATCTCCAGGCACATGTCCGAGATGACCGGCACGGCATGCCAGCGCAGCCTCAGCTCGGCGAACCACGCGTACTCGGGGTGCAGCAGCGGCACCTCCAGGACGGCGTCGCCGGGCAGGTTGCACAGCAGCGGGTCGCCGAGCCCGGCCCGCACGATCAGCGGCAGCACGTCGAACCGGCCCGGCCCGCCGCGCCAACCGAGCTCCTTGGCCAGGTCGGTGAGCCCGGCGTTGCGCGCGTCGCCCAGGACGCCGCCGCCGTCCAGACGGTGCCCGGCGTAGCGGACGAGCTGGTCGTTGAGCACCCGCGGGCCCGGCATGGCCGGGGTGTCCGGGGCGAAGACGGTGATGGTGGGCCTGATGCGCCCCTCCCCCGTCGCCTCCCGCAGGTGCGCCACGCACTCCACCGCCACGCCCTCCGCGGTCGCCACCTCCCGCCGGTCGCGCAGCTTCAGCGAGCGCCAGTACAGGCGTCCGATGCACCGGCCGCTGTTGCGCCAGGCGACCCGCGCGCCGAACTCCAGCTCCTCGAAGGTGTGGGCGTACGTGCCGTGGCGGGCGACGTCTCTGGCGACGTCGCGCAGCCGGGCGGCCAGGCCGCCGGCGGAGGGGTTCTCGGCGTGGAAGAGCCTGATGAAGCGCTCCGCCTCGCGGACGTCCGTGGTGCGCTCGAACAGCGCGTGCACGGCTTGCACATCGAAGGGACGCAGGGATCTGATCCAGGTACGCACGCGGCAACCAACACTTCTCCGTCAGCGGAGCGCCCCGCCGATTCCGGGTCGGCGGCACGTCCTGCGGCGGCGCCCTCTCCACGCCACCTTCGACGACTTCCCGCGGCTGCCGGCCATACCCGACCGGCTCCCCCATCTTCCGCCCCAACCCTCCCCTTGTCCCCCAAACCCCAAAATCCCGTAACCCACCAACTACAACCCGTACACTCCACGCGCCGCCTCGCACGATCTTGTCGGTGGCGACGTCTACGCTCCCCGTTCATGAGCAACGACGAGACCCGCACCGTACGCCTGACGCTCGACGTCACCGACTACGACGTCGCCGGTCTCCACGACTACCGCGTCCGGTACCACCTCAAGAACACGGGCTGGGAAGGCGCGGAGCCCATCGTCGTGCAGGCCACGGGCGGCGCCCCTGAGTACTACCTCGCCCCGTAGGACCGGCGGTCGAGGACCTGGGCCTTGAGTGAGGGGAACGCGTCGTCCGAGACCCCGGACGACGCCCCGGAAACGACTCAGGCCCTCCACCTGTCTCCAGGTAGAGGGCCTGACCACTGGCTCCCGCGATAGGACTCGAACCTATAACCTGCCGGTTAACAGCCGGCTGCTCTGCCGTTGAGCTACGCGGGATCGAACGTTCGCCCTGCTGGTCGGGCTTGTTGGGCCCTTCCTTCGTGCGCAGGAATAGATTAGCGCACTCCGGGAGTGCGTGTCGCATCGCAACTGGGGTAGGCCGGGAGACAGCGGAGGTGCAACATGCGTTATCGGATGACATTTGCGGTCGGTCTGGCGGTCGGTTACGTGCTCGGCAGCCGGGCGGGCCGCGAGCGGTACGAACAGATCAAGCGGGCGGCCCAGCGGGTGGCCGACAGCCCGAGGGTCCAGGAGGCCGCGGGCGTGGTCGGCGCGCAGGCGTCGAAGCTGGCCGGAGCGGCCAGGGAGAAGGTGGGCGGAACTCTTCAGGAGAAGATCCCGTTCCTCGGCTCCGACGGCCATCACAGGTCCGGCAGCGGCTGGCCCGAGGAGGAGGATCTCGCGGAACGGAAGTCCCGCGAGACCGGCATCCCCTACTGAGGCCGAGACCCCGAGATCCGGCGCGGCACGGACGTGTGACCCTCACACGCCCATGCTGCGCCGGACGCCTTCCAGGGCCTGTTCGGCCTGCGCGCGCAGCCCCGGGTCCGCCGGATCGAGCCCCTCGTCGAAGACCAGGGTCCAGCCCAGCACCTCGCCGCCCGGCGGACGCCTGGCCACCAGCCGTACGCCGCCGCGCCCCGGCAGGCTGACGCGCTTGTTGACCACGATGGTGGAGTTCACCCGCTCGCGCACGGTCTCCGGCACCATCCGCGGCTCGGCGACCCGCTCGAAGTACCGGGCGCCGCCGACGGTGACGACCCGCAGCCCCTCGTCGTCCCACGACGCCTTGTCGATCTCCTCGTACGGCACCCGCGTCCCGTCCGACAGGAACAGGGCCAGGTTGGTGGCCACCAGGTGACCGTCACCCGTCTCGGTGAACGTCAGCACCCGCTCCCCCGGCCGGACGTCCAGCGATCGGCGCACGTCGGCGGGCAGGCGGCGAAAAATGCTCATACCTCCACGGTATCGGCGAGCAGGTCGAGGGTGAGCGCCGCGCTCCACGAGAAGTCCCTGCACCCGCGCCCGCTGCCGTCGAAGGGATCGAAACACTCGCGGAACCCGGCCTGCCGGACGAGCCGCAGGGTGCCGTTGGCGAGCTGCCGCCCGAGCTGGTCGAGCGAGTGGACGGCGGCGGCCCGGCGTAACAGCCAGTTGGTGTTCACCCAGGACGGCCCGCGCCAGTAGCGGGTGCGGTCGAACTGGGCGGCGCGGATCTCGCAGCTCGGCACCGGGTAGCCGGTCGCGCCCATGAACCGGGCCGACTCCAGCACCTCGACGCAGGCGTGCAGCTGGTCGCTGGGCAGCCCGGGATCGAGCAGCGGCCCGAACGCGCCCACCGTGCAGACCTTGATCAGCCGGTCGGAGCGCAGGTCGCGGGGGTAGAAGCAGCCGTCCCAGAGCCGGTCGAGCATGGCCTGCCTGATGCGTTCGGCCTGTTCGGCGTGGGGCGCGGGATCGGCGCCGGCCAGCGGCGCCAGCTCGGCCAGCGCCTGGCAGGAGGCGAGCCAGATGCCGTTGAACATCGGGTCCTCGACCGCGAACGGGTGCTCGTCGCGCAGGTACTCGGCGCGGTAGCCGGCGTCGCGGTAGCGCATGGCCAGCCAGACGTAACGGTCGTGGTCGCTGTCGGGGTGGCGGTCGGCCAGTTCCACGTTGCGGTAGCCGTAGCCGATGACGGGCAGCGCGGCGAGCGGCTGGTCCCAGGCCGGGCTGTCGTCCATGCCCGACTCCCAGGGGTGGACGATGGCCGCCAGCCCCGCGCCGCCGAGGTCGCGGGCCGAGGCGAGGTAGTGGTGCTGGGCGACGAGCAGCGGGAAGGTCCGCCGGACGAACCCCACGTCGCCGGTGTGCCGGTACAGCCACCGCAGCGCCAGCGCCTGCAGCGGCGGTGAGGTGAGCCCGGAGGTGCCGACCCTCGGCGCGGACTCGTGCTCCTGCGAACGCCAGACGGACGGCCCGGGGAAGTACGCCTCGCGCGTGTGGAAGACGATGTGGGGCACCATGCCGGTCGCCCACTGGCCGCTCAGCAGGCTGAGCAGCTCCTCCCGGGCGCGCTCCGGACGGTGCCTGGCCAGGCCGATGACGACGAACGCGGAGTCCCAGCTCCACTGGTGCGGGTACAGGCCGGGCGCGGGCACGGTGCCGCTGCCCGTCCAGTTCGCCTCGAGCACGGCCAGCGCCTCGCGCCCGAGCGCGGCATCGTCAACCGCCGGCCGCGCCTCCATTCACTCACTATGCCTTGGGAAGCGGGCGGAAGCTACGGCCTTTGGGCCCACTTCGCGACGAACGTGACACCGAGGACGACGGCGCCGATGATGAGAGCCCACTTGAGAAGCGTGAAGACGAAACCCACGAGCGGGCCGACGAGAAGCAGTGCGACGATGATCGCGGCGATGATCAGAAGGATGCGTGCCATGTCTCCACGGTAGGAGATCCTTTAAGCCGTTTGCAGGTGACCGAGGGTTGAATCAGGGACAAGTCAGGGTCACCCCTACCCATTGGAACCAACCGGTCAAGCCTCCCGTTGATCCGGTAGAACCACGGGGCATCGGGGGCCCTCTTCACGGGGAGCGTGATGAGTCTGGGACCGCCCATGAGCAGGGAAGGCGCCGAGTACGCGCTGCGCGCTCGGGCCGACGAACGCGACCGGATCTCCGGCGACCTGCTCGACCTCGAATCTCACACCACCTACCAGTTGCTCAAGGGCGCGGCGCTGGACGGGGTGACGCGGCAGCGCTGGACCGCCGTCCAGGCCGCGCTGGCCCGGCTGTGGGTGCTGAACGACGCCTACCGGGCCGTGCTGCGCGAGGCCGAGCAGGTCAGGGCCGTACGGGCGAAGCCGGGCGCGGAGCAGCTCGACGAGCTCACCCGGCTGCTCTCGGGGCCGTCCGTGGTGCTGCGGGCCGCGGCCAAGCCCGTCGAGCAGCGTTCGCTGCTGCCCGAGGCCGACGAGCGGCTGACCCTCGACGAGACCGTGGCCCGCATGGACGGCGCGTTCCGCGAGGTCACCTCGGCGCTCAACGACATCGACGCCGTCTGGAACGCCGTCCTGCCCCGGCTGGACGACGCCGACCGCGCGCTGCGCGAGCTCCGCGACCTGGAACGCGAGCTGGGCGAGAGCGCCGGCCTGGACGCCCAGGAGTCGCAGCTGCGGCGGATGCGCGCGGCCCTGCTCGCCGACCCGCTCGGCGCGGGCGTCGGCCCCGACCTCGGCGGGGTCGCCCGCGCGCTGGCCGAGGCCCGCGCAGAGGTCGACCAGGCGATCGTGGTCAAGCGCGAGTACGCCAGGCGCCGCGAGGACCTGGTCGCGGCCCTCGACCGGGTACGCGCGGCCGAGAGCGAGGCCAGGCTGGCCCACGGCGCGGTGGTGGTCAAGATCGCCCTGCCGCCGCAGGCCCGGCCGCGCAGCCGCGTCGAGGAGCTGACCGGCGAACTGGACGCGCTCGACGCCTCGGCCGACACCTGGGTGGTACGCGCCAGGCGGCTGGCGGCCGTGGAGAGCGAGGCGGCGAAGGCGGCCGACCGGGCGCGGGCCACCGCCAAGGCCCTGTACGGGCTGGTCGGCAGGCGCGACGAGTTACGCGGCCGGCTCGGGGCCTGCCAGGCCATGGCGGTACGCAAGGGCATGGCCGAGGACCCCGCCGCCACCGCGTGCTTCGAGCGGGCACGATCCCTGCTGTGGACCGCTCCCTGCGACCTGACCGAGGCTGCCGCCGCGGTCGAGACCTACCAGCGCGCGATACACGGAGGTAAGCCATGACCCGCTGCGCGCAGCCGGGCTGCACCGGCACCATCGAGGACGGCTACTGCGACCTGTGCGGCAACGCGGCGGCCGCGCCACCGGCGCCCGTGTCCGTCCCCCAGCAGGTGTCAGGGCCCATCTCGGGGCCCATCTCGGGGCCCATCTCGGGGCCGCTCTCGGGCCCGGTGAACACCCAGCCGGTGAGCCGGTCGCTGACCTCGCCGGTGAGCAGCAGCGGCAGGTCGCGGGCCGGGGTGCTGGGCGGCATCGCCGACCTGCCGTCCGTCCCGTACCGGGATCCGGCGACGGCCGTGATGGCCGATCCGCAGGTGCCGGAGGAGAAGCGGTTCTGCGCCAACCCGGCCTGCGGGGAGCCGGTGGGCCGGTCCCGGCAGGGCCGTCCGGGGTTGACGGAGGGGTTCTGCCCGCACTGCCGCACGCCGTACTCGTTCACCCCGAAGCTGGGCAAGGACGACATGGTGGCCGGGCAGTACCGGGTGCTCGGCTGCCTGGCCCACGGCGGTCTCGGCTGGATCTACCTGGCCGCCGACGAGAACCTGGACGGCCGCTGGGTCGTCCTCAAGGGCCTGCTCAACACCAACGACGCCGAGGCGCTGGCGGCGGCCGAGGCCGAGCGCAAGTTCCTCACCACGGTCGACCACCCGAACATCGTCAAGATCCTCAACTTCCAGCTCTCCGGCGGCCTCGGCTACATCGTCATGGAGTACGTCGGCGGCCAGTCCCTGCACGAGCTGCGCCGCAAGGGCCCGCTGCCGCTGCGCGAGGCCCTGATCTACGGCCGGGAGATCCTGCACGCCTTCGGCTACCTGCACGAGAACGGCCTGGTCTACTGCGACCTCAAGCCGGCCAACGTGATCAGGGTCGGCCGGCGGCTCAGGCTGATCGACCTGGGGGCCGTCCAGCCGATCGGCTCCCCGCCCGGCACGTCCTGGGCGACGGTCGGCTACCACGCGCCCGAGCTGGACACCCATCCCTCGTCGGTGTCCTCCGACCTCTACACCGTGGCCAGGACGCTGGCGGTGCTGGCGATCCCGTCCTGGAGCCCGGCCAAGGGCGGCGTGGCCAGCCCGCTGCCGCAGGACTGCGGGCACGAGTCGTTCGCCCGGCTGCTGCGCAAGGCCACCGCGCCCAACCCCGCCGACCGGTTCCAGAGCGCCTGGGAGATGGAGGAGCAGCTCGTCGGGGTGCTGCGGGAGATCAGCGCGGCCGAGGAGGGCGTGCCCTTCCCGGCGCCCTCGACCCTGTTCGGGCCCGAACGCTCGGCCGTGTGGACGGCGCTGTCGGACTCGCGCCAGGAGGTGTTCGGCCCGCTCGACCCGGCCGCGGTCGCGGTCGAGCTGCCGGTGCCGCACGTCGATCCGCTCGACCCGGCGGCGGGCCCGCTGGCGGGCCTGGTCGGGTTCGACGGCAAGGAGCTGTTCGACCAGCTCTCGGCGATGCCGCCGACGCCCGAGACCCGGCTCATGCGCACCCGGCTGCTGGCCGAGGCGGGCGCGGCCGAGACGCCGGCGGCGCTGGCCGAGCTGGAACGTCAGCTCCCCGGCGACTGGCGGACGACCTGGTACCGCGGCGTGCTCGCGCTGGCCACACGCCAGACGGACACCGCGGTGACGATGTTCGACGCGTGCGTGTCGGCGCTGCCCGGCGAGCTCGCGCCCAAGCTGGCGCTGGCGTTCGCGCTGGAATGCGCGGGCAGGCAGTCGGCCCACTGGTACAACGCCGTCTGGCGGACCGACCACTCCTACGTCAGCGCCGCGTTCGGGCTGGCCAGGACGGGCCGCGTCAACATCCTGGACGAGGTGCCGCCCACCTCCAGCTACCGGGTGGCGGCGCAGGTGGCGCTGGCCGCCTCGGTGTTCCGCCGGACCGACCTGAGCACGCTGTCGGCGGCCGACCTGGTCGGCGCGGCCGGGCGGCTGGCCAACCTGGTCGACCTCGACCCGCGCCGCCGCGACCTGCTCACCACCGAGTTGCTGCGCTGCGCGCTGGCCTGGCTGGAGAACAACCCCGCGCCGCCCGGGACGAAGCTGGCCGAGGCGGACTTCACCGAACCGGGGCTGCGCAGGCGGCTGGAGTCGATCTTCAGGAAGCTCGCGGTGGCGGCCGGCTCCCGCCACGAACGCCACGCGCTCATCGACGAGGCGAACGCCGTACGACCGAGGACGTGGCTGTGATGGAACCCGTACCGAACGCCCAGAGCTGCCCGATGTGCGCCTCCCCGGTCGTCCAGGGGGACGTCTACTGCGAGCGGTGCGGGCACGCGCTCGGCGCGCCGGTCTGCACCTCCTGCGGCGCGGCCGCGGTGGACCCGGAGGGCTACTGCGAACGCTGCGGCGTGCGCCAGCCCACCGGCCGGGACCACGCCGAGACCGTGCTCGACGGCGGGGCCGCCGCCGTGACCGACCGGGGGCTGCGGCGGGCCCGCAACGAGGACGCCGTGGCGCTGCTGACCACCGGCGACGCCGTGGTGACGGTCGTGTGCGACGGCGTCGGCAGCTCGCCGCGGGCCGACCAGGCCTCGGCCGCGGCGGTGGAGACCGCGGGCGCCGCCCTGGCCAGGGGGACGTCCGCGCAGGAGGCGTTCGAGCTGGCCGGCAAGGCCGTGGCCGCGCTGGCCACGTCCGTGGACGACGCGCCCGCCTGCACCTACGTCGCCGCGGTCGCCGGCCCCGGCGGGATCACGCTGAGCTGGGCCGGGGACACGCGGGCGTACTGGCTGCCCGGCGCGGACCCCGGGCAGGGCGTGCTGCTGACCGAGGACGACGTGGTCCCGACCGGCGAGATCACCGCGTGGCTCGGCGCGGATTCCGGCGAGGTGTCGCTGCATGTGCGCACGCTCGCCCTGGGGGCGCCCGGCCTGCTGCTGGTGTGCAGCGACGGGCTGTGGCGCTACCTGGACGGCTACCGGTTCCCGCACACGGGAACCCCTCTCGACATGGCCCGCGAGATGCTGCGCCACGCACTGGCCTCCGGCGGCCAGGACAACGTGACGATCGTTCTCATCCCCCTAGGAGAAACGCATGGGTGACCAGCCCACGTTCACGCTGAACATCGACCAGAACAAGTACCTGTCCACCGACGCCCGCGAGGTGCACGCGGTCCTCACCGTGGCCTCCTCCGGCGGCGGCTTCGCCCAGGCCGCGCCCACGGAGGCGGCCGAGGTGATCATCGTCGACACCTCCGGCTCGATGAGCGGCGGCAAGATCCGCGAGGCCCGGCAGGCCGCGGCGGCGGCCGTGCACGCGCTGCGCGACGGCGTGTACTTCGCGGTGATCGCCGGGACGGAGAAGGCCAAGGTCGTCTACCCCGGCGGCAACGCCAACCTGGTCAGATCCACGCCCGCCACCCGGGCCGAGGCCGAGCGCGCGATCAGCCGGCTGCTCGCGCACGGCGGCACGGCCATCGGCGAGTGGCTGAAGCTGGCCGGGCACCTGCTGAGCGCGTACCCGAACGCGATCAGGCACGCGCTGCTGATGACCGACGGGCAGAACAACGAGCGTCCCGAGGTGTTCGGGGCCGTGCTGCAGGGGTGGAGCGGCAAGTTCGTCTGCGACAGCCTGGGCGTGGGCGACGACTGGGTGCCCGCCGAGCTGCGGAAGGTCGCCGAGGCGATGCTCGGCTCGTTCGAGTTCGTACGGAACCAGAGTGATCTGGCCGAGTTCTTCCGCCGGGTGACGCAGACGTCGATGAGCAAGACCGTGGCGGACCTGTCGCTGCGGGTGTGGGTGCCGCAGACGGCCAAGCTGAAGTTCGTCAAGCAGGTCTCCCCCACGCTGCTCGACCTGACCGGCAAGCGCACCGACGTCAACCCGCTGACCGGCGACTACCCGACCGGCTCGTGGGGCCAGGAGGAACGCGAGTACCACCTGTGCGTGGAGGTGCCGCCGGGCCAGATCGGCCAGGAGATCAGGGCGGGCTGGGTCAAGCTGGTGCGCCCCGACACCCAGGACGTCGTGGCCAGCGGCAACGTGCTGGCCCAGTGGACCGACGACCTGGCGCAGTCCACGCAGATCAACCGGAAGGTCGCCCACTACACCGGCCAGGCCGAGCTGCACGAGCTCATCCAGGACGGCCTGAGCGCCCGCGCCGCCGGCGACGTTGAGGCCGCGACCGCGCGCCTGGCCAAGGCCAGGGAACTGGCCGCCGAGTCGGGCCGCGAGGACACCGCCCGGCTGCTGGAGAAGGTCGTGGAGGTCGATCCCGCCACCGGCACGGCCCGGTTGCGCAGGAACGTGGACAAGGCGGACGAGATCGAGCTGGACACCGGTTCCGTCCGCACCAGCCGGCTGCGTAAGGACGAGGGCTGATGGCGACCTGTCCCCAGGGGCACGCCTCCGGCTCCGACGACTACTGCGACGTCTGCGGCGCGCAGATGGGCGGGACCGCCGCCCCGTCCCAGCCCCAGGCGACGGCCCCCGGCGGCGGTGACGACGCCTGCCCGGTCTGCCAGACGCCGCGCGCCGGGCAGTTCTGCGAGGTGTGCGGCCACGACTTCACCGGCGGCGGGGGCGGCGTCCCGATCCCCGTGCGAGGGGCGCGATGGGAGGCCGTCGCGGCCGCCGACCGCACCTACTACGAGAAGGTGGTCGCCGAGGGCGGCCCCGACGCGGCGCGCATGGCCTTCCCGCCGTACTGTCCCGAGCGCTCGTTCGGGCTGGTCGGCGAGCAGGTGCGCATCGGGCGGCGCAGCAGGGCCAGGAACCTGGCGCCGGAGATCGACCTGACCGGCCCGCCCGAGGACCCGGGCGTGTCGCACCTGCACGCCGTGCTGCTGGGCCGGCCCGACGGCACGTGGACGCTGGTCGATCCCGGCTCGGCCAACGGCACCCAGGTCAACGGCAGGACGGTCGAGATCAACACGCCCGTCAGGGTCGGGCCGGGCGACCGGATCCACCTGGGCGCCTGGACCGTCATCACCATCAGGGAGGGGACGCCGTGACCCTGGTGCAGAACCCCGGCCCCCTGGTCCAGGCGGGAGCCGCGCCCCCGCCGCACCGCAACGTGCCCGGCCGCATCCGCGTGATCTCCGGCGTGACGGTGGCGGCGCTGGCGCTGCTGTTCGCGGCGCTCGGGGTCGGCAGCCTGACCTCCGGCGACGGACTGCAGGTCATCGGCCGCGACGCCGGACCGCAGGTCGTCGCCACCGCCGGGCTCTACCTGGCGCTCAGCGACATGGACGCCCAGGTCGCCAACGCGCTGGTCATGGGCGACCAGTACGGCCAGCAGCGCCGCGTCGCCGTCGACCGGTACGAGCGGCGGCGTTCGGAGGCCAACCAGGCGCTGCTGAAGGCGTTCGAGCTGGCCGGCGACAACGCGGCCGATCGGCGGACCGTGCAGTCGGTGCTCGACGGGCTCGGCCGCTACGAACGGCTCGCCGGGCAGGCGCTCCTGCTGAACGAGCAGGCCCGGCACGCGCCTGGCGCGCCGCCGGAGAACGTGGTGGGCACCTACCGGCAGGCCACCGACCTGATGCGGCTGGTGCTGCTGCCGCAGGCCTACAACCTGACCCTGGAGAGCGGCACGATCGTCCGCAGCACCTACGACGAGAAGAACGCCTGGGTCCCGCTGCTGCGGACCGCGGTGCTGCTGGCCGGGCTGCTCGCGCTGGGCTGCCTGATCTGGCTCCAGGTCTTCCTGGCCCGGCGATTCCGCCGGGTGTTCGGCCCGGCACTGCTGGTCGCCACGCTGGCCACGGCGGTCTCGCTGATCCTCGGCGCGAACGTGCTCGGCCAGGACCAGGAGGACCTGCGCACGGCCAAGGCACAGGGCTTCGACTCGGTGCTGACGCTGGCCAAGGCCCGCGCGATCAGCAACAGCATGCAGGGCGACCAGAGCCGGTACCTGCTGGACAAGGAGCGCGCCGACACCTATGAGCACACGTTCCTGGACAAGTCGCAGTCGGTCGTCTACTACGAGTCGGGCAACCTCACGCAGTACCACGCGAAGGTGGCCGGCGACTCCGGGGACGCCCTGGGCATGCTGGGGCCCGAGCTCACCGGCGTGGAGGGCGGGCGCGTGCTGGACGCGTACAAGGCCTTCCAGCAGGCCGACACCGCCTTCCGGGAGCTGGCGCTGGCCGGCCGGACGGCCGAGGCCGTGACCGCCAAGCTCGGGCCGGTCACCGCCGCGTTCGACGCCTACGACCGGTCCCTGGTGGCGCTGGCCGACCGGCACGAGCACACCTTCGACCGGGCCATCGACGCCGGCGAGAACGCGCTGGACAACCTGTGGCGGCTGCTGCCGTTCGCGATCGCCGGGATCGGGCTGCTGATGATCGCCGGGGTGTGGCCGAGACTCAAGGAGTACCGTTGAAGCGGGCACTGGTAGCGGCGCTGGCCCTGGTCGCGGTGGTCACCGCGGCCTGCGGGACCGGCGACCGGGCGTCGATCCTCGACAAGGACTCCCTCGTCATCGCGGTCCGCCCCGACCTGCCGTCGGTGGGCTTCCGCAAGCCGGACGGCACCTTCGAGGGCTTCGACGTCGACGTCGCGCGCTACGTGGCCAAGCGGCTGGGCAAGGACTTCAAGCTGATCCCCGTGCTGGCGGGCGATCGGGAGAAGGTGCTGGTCCAGGGGCGGGCCGACCTGGTGCTGGCGACGTACACGATCAGCATGGACCGTAAGGCGAAGGTGCTGTTCGCGGGGCCGTACCACGTCTCCTACCAGGACATCCTGACGCGGCCGGACGACAGGGTGGACAACGTCCGGGAGCTGAAGGGCCGCCGGATCTGCGCCGTGGAGGGCTCGAACGCGGCCGAGCGGGTCGTGAAGGAGCGCAGCGTGGCGGCCGAGCTGGTGCCGTTCAAGGACTACGCGTCGTGCCTGAGCGCGCTGAAGAGCAGGCAGGTGGACGCCGTGACCACCAACGACGTGATCCTGGCCGGCCTGGCCAACCAGGACGGCTCGGGGCTGCGGCTGGCCAACGCCCAGTTCAACGAGCAGCGCACCGGGGTGGGCCTGCACAAGGACGACGTGCCCGGCTGCGAGGCGGTGAACCGGGCGATCACCGACATGTACCAGGACGGGACCGCGGGCAAGCTGCTGCACAAGTGGTTCGGCAAGGCGGGACTGCACCTGGACAACATCGCCGTACCGCAGTTCGAGGGCTGCTCCTGAAGAACCGGCTCCGGCATGCGGACGGGCCCGGCGCGCTCGCCGGGCCCGTCGCGGGGTCGAAGGGTCAGTCCAGGTAGTCCTTGAGCATCTGCGCGCGCGTCGGGTGGCGGAGCTTGGCCAGGGTCTTCGACTCGATCTGCCGGATGCGCTCCCGCGTCACGCCGAACTCCCTGCCCACCTCCTCCAGCGTGCGCGGATGCCCGTCGGCCAGGCCGAAGCGGAGCTGGATGATGCGCTGCTCGCGGTCGGACAGCGTGGCCAGGATGTCGTCGAGCTGGTCCTGCAGCATGATGAAGGCGGCGGCCTCCATGGGCACGACGGCGTCGGCGTCCTCGATGAAGTCACCGAGGTCGGAGTCCTCCTCGCCGATCGGCGACTGCAGGGACACCGGCTCCTGGGCGATGCGCTGGATCTCCACCACGCGGTCGACCGGGAGGTCCATCTCCTTGGCGATCTCCTCGGGGATGGGCTCGCGACCGAGATCCTGGTGGAGCTGACGCTGCACTCTGACGAGCTTGTTGATGGTCTCCACCATGTGCACCGGAATGCGGATGGTGCGCGCCTGGTCGGCGATCGCCCGGGTGATCGCCTGTCTGATCCACCAGGTGGCGTAGGTGGAGAACTTGTAGCCCTTCGTGTAGTCGAACTTCTCGACCGCCCGGATGAGCCCGAGGTTGCCCTCCTGGATCAGGTCGAGGAAGAGCATGCCGCGCCCGACGTAGCGCTTGGCGATCGACACCACGAGCCTGAGGTTGGCCTCGATGAGCCGCTGTTTGGCCCTGGTGCCCTGCCAGACGAGCTCCCTGAACTCCGGGAAGGCCAGGCGCGAGACCCCGGTGGCCAGCTTGTCCTCGGCGAACAGGCCGGCTTCGATCGACTTGGCGAGCTCCACCTCCTCCTCGGCGGTCAGCAGGGGGACGCGACCGATCTCGCGCAGGTAGATGCGGACGAGATCGCTGGTCGGCGCCCGCTTGCCTACGTCCTCCTCATCGGCGCGGGTGGATTCCTCGTCGCCCTGGGGCTCAAGGACCTCCACGCCGTTCTCTGCGAGCATCCGCACGACGCGTTCCAGCGCGTCGGACGGCAGCTCGGATCGGTCAAGCGCGGCGGCGACGTCATCGACGGTTACGCTTCCGCGCTCCCTTCCCTTCGCGACGAGGTCCGCCACCTGATCTACCGATGGCGGCCCGCTTGGCAGCACCGATGCACCCACGGGAGACAGTCTGCAGTATTGGTTCCATCAAATGGCAGACCCATTTTTGTTGCGGAAGGTAAGACGATCAGCATTACCGAATTGAGATCGAGTAAAGGTTTGGCCGGAGTTTGATCAGGAAAGAAAAGTCAATTACGCGGTCTGGAATCAGACGTCCGGCGAGGCATGACGGCCGGACGTATCTCTTTCGCTGCCCGCAATGCCCGAGATGCGCCTTCACGGCAGCGCGGGCCGGCCGGAATTCCCCGGTCAACCACTCTGGTTCACCGCCTGCCCCCGCTGCCGAACTGTTATCAAAGGCCCCCGCGGTCAGCTTCCGGCGGCGCGGTCGCGCAGCACCCGGCGCTGCTGCTCCAGCGCGACCAGCTCGCCGAACAGCTTGTTGTACTCCTGCTGCTCCTCCACCGGGTTGAGGCGCTGCATGCGGGACTTGACCTGGGCGATGGCCCGGTCGACCGCGATCGCCTCGATGGCCGCCAGCATGGCCCCCGCGTAACGCTCCTCGGCGTGCGCGTCGGCCTGGATGGGCTCCACCGCGAACCTCGTCACGAGCCCCCTGGCGCCCTCGTCGTGGGCGTGCTCCAGCAGCCGGTCGACCCACTCACGGCCGCCGTGACCGGCCGAGCCGGCGCCTCCGGCGGCCTGGACGACCTTGTGCAGCGCGACGTGGTCGGGGGCGGTGAACGCCTGCGGGTCGAGGGCGTCGAAGCGCGGCCCGAGCAGCGCGGGCCGCTGGACGGCCAGCTTGAGCAGCTCGCCCTCCACCCGCACGCTCGGATCGACGGGGGCCGCCTTGGGGGCGCGCTGGGGACGGCCCTGCTGGGTGTTGGCGACCTCGCCGATGCGCTGCATGACGAAGCGCTCGTCCATGAACCCGAGCCAGCGGTCGAGGTCGATGGCGTAGCGCTTGCGCAGGCCGACGTCCTTGATCCCGGCCACGATGGGCGCCGCCGCGTCGAGGGCGGCGATCTTGCCCTCGTTGCTGCGCAGGTCGTAGCGGGAGATGGTGCTCCTGATGGCGAACTGGAACAGCGGCTCGCGGCTGGCGATGAGGTCGCGCACCGCCGCGTCGCCCTGCTTGATCCGCAGGTCGCACGGGTCGAGCCCGTCGCTCTGCACCGCGACGTAGGTCTGCGTGACGAACTTCTGCTCGTCGGCGAAGGCCCGCAGCGCCGCCTTCTGGCCGGCCGCGTCGCCGTCGAAGGTGAAGATGACCTCGCCCCGGAACTCGGCCTGGTCGAGCAGGAACCGGCGCAGGATCTTGATGTGCTCCTCGCCGAACGACGTGCCGCAGGTGGCCACCGCGGTCGGCACGCCGGCCAGATGGCAGGCCATCACGTCGGTGTATCCCTCGACGATCACCGCCTGGGCGCGCTTGCTGATCTCTCGCTTGGCGAGATCAATGCCATAAAGGACCTGGCTCTTCTTGTAAAGCGGCGAGTCAGGCGTATTCAGATATTTCGGGCCATCGTCGGAATCGAGCAACTTGCGGGCGCCGAATCCGATCACGTCACCCGTGGCGTCCCTGATCGGCCAGATCAGCCGCCCCCTGAACCGGTCGATCGGCCCGCGCCTGCCCTCCTTGGCCAGGCCGCCCTTGACCAGCTCGTCGGCGCTGAACCCGCGCCCCATCAGGTGACGCGCCAGCGCCTCCCACTCGGCCGGGGCGTAGCCGACGCCGAACGTCTCGGCGTCGGCGCGCTCGAACCCGCGCTCGGACAGGAACCGGCGCCCCGGGGCCGCGTCGGGCCCGAACAGCTTCTCGGCGTAGAACTCGGCGGCCACCCGGTGGGCCTCGATCAGCCGGGCCCGCTCGCCGTGGTCGCGCTTGGGGACGTAGCCGCCCTGCTCGTACTGGAGCTGGATGCCGGCCCGCTGGGCCAGCCGCTCGACCGCCTCGCCGAACGGCAGGTGCTCGATCTTCTCGACGAACGTGATCACGTCGCCGCCTTCGCCGCAGCCGAAGCAGAAGTACATTCCGCGCTCGGGGGTGACGTTGAAGGACGGGCTCTTCTCGTCGTGGAAGGGGCACAGGCCCTTGAGGTTGCCCCCTCCGGCGTTGCGCAACTGGATGTGTTCGCCGATCACGTCGGCGATGGGTGAACGCTCACGTACGAGCGCGATGTCGACATCACGGATCCGGCCAGCCACGCCGGTGAGTCTATTCCGCCCGACCGACGGTTCCGCCCCCCGCGGGCTGTGCCGCGGCCGGTGAACGGCGAGGCACGGGCGGTGGACGGCCGGGGAAGACGCGCGTCACCTCTGGGTTGCTAAAGCGGGAAACTGGTGATGCGGAGTCCCGTGGTCGGCTACAAAGGTGAGGGTTGTCGGTGGAAACGGTGACACGGGTGAGGAAAACTATGCGTTCCGGGCATATCGCACGGTGGGTGGCTGTCGCCGCCGTGCTGCTCACCGGCGCCTGCGCCCAGGCGACCGGGGTGGCGGGCGTCAGCGCCCAGTCGCCCTCCACGGCCCCGGCCACGAGCACGCCCACCCCCACGCCGGCGGTCACCGCCACCATCCCCTCCCCCGGCCCGTCCGACCAGGGCGCCGAGCAGCCGCCCAAGGGCGACGACCCGGTCAAGGTGCCGCCGCCCAAGCTGTCGAAGTTCACCTACGCGTTCCCGGTCAAGGGCTGCGCCAGCACCTACCAGCGCGCCCTGCTCGTGCTGCCCAAGACGACGATCTGGGCCGCGCAGGGCTGCTCGTTCGTCGCGCCCGTGGGCGGCGTCGTGGACGAGGTCAACGTCAAGAACCGGTGGACGCCCTCCACCGACAAGGGCGCCGACCGCGAGGGCAGGTTCGTCACGATCATCGGCGACGACGGCGTGCGCTACCTCGGCGGTCACCTCGACTCCATCGCCGCCGGCGTCCGGCCAGGGGTGCGCGTCAAGGCCGGGCAGCTGCTCGGCCGGGTGGGCAGGTCCGGCAACGCCCGCGACACCGGCTCCAACCTCTACTTCGCGATCTCCTGGAAGACCGGCCCGGCCTACTGGTGGGTCCGCCGGGGCATGGTCGAGCCGTGGGACTACCTGGACGCCTGGCGGTCCGGCAACCGCACGCTCTCCCCGCGCAAGGAGACGCTGGGGCTGCGCGGCAGGCTCGGCGAGACGCCGCGCTGCGCGGTCCAGTGCAAGTCCAAGAAGGTGCCCCAGGCCAGCAAGAAGCCCAGGAAGCCGCGGACCGACGACACCAAGGACGACGATCCGGTCACGACGGAGCCGACGTCGACTCCTTTCGGTCAGTGACGACGCCCGGCCTGATCAGCTCCTGGATCCCCGGCACGGCGGGGTGCCGTCACGTCGACAGGCGGCGGTGCCAGGCCACGGCCGAGGTGTCGGTGAGCGAGGCGATCTGGTCGATCACGACCCGCACCCGGGCCGCGTCGTCGGGGGCCTCCAGGAAGGCGGGCCGGAAGGCGGGTTCGAGCGTGCCGGGGGCGCCGAGCGTGATCAGCGAGGCCAGCTCGGTGATCAGCTCCCGCTGCCTGGCCTGGTTGGCGTGGTGGCCCTCGGTGGTCATCACGTAGTGGGCGGTGACGCCCTTGAGCAGGGCGCACTCCATCAGCGTGGCGCGCGGCACGACGAGGTCGGCGCGGTGGCGGGCGCCGTGGACCTCCTTGGTGGCCGTCTGGGCCGAGCGGCAGAACCGGCCGATCAGGCCGCTGGTGAGCGCCTTGAGGCCGGCCAGGTCGGCGAGCGTCGCCTCGAAGCGGCGCGGCCACAGCGGGTCGGCGATCAGCTTGGCGAAGACCTCCTCCAGCTCGTTGAGGTCGGCGCCGGGCGCGTACCAGGTGCGGGTGATGCGGGCCACCGCGCCGCGCTCGACGGGCGACTGGAGCGCCTCGGGCGTGACGTGGCCGGAGTGGAGCGCGTCCTCCAGGTCGTGGACGGAGTAGGCCACGTCGTCGGCCCAGTCCATGATCTGGGCCTCGAAGCTCACCCGGCCTTCCGGGGCGCCGTCCCTGATCCACTCGAAGACCGGCAGGTCGTCGTGGTAGACGCCGAACTTCGGGGACTTCTCGCACGTCCAGGGGTATTTGACGGCGGCGTCGAGGGCGGCCCTGGTGAGGTTGAGCCCGGCGCTGCGGCCGTCTTCGGTGAGGACCTTGGCCTCCAGCCTGGTGAGCAGGCGCAGGCTCTGGGCGTTGCCCTCGAAGCCGCCGCACGAGGTGGCCAGCGCGTTGAGCGCCACCTCCCCGTTGTGCCCGAACGGCGGATGGCCGAGGTCGTGGGCCAGGCACGCGGTCTCGACCAGGTCGGGGTCGACGCCGAGCGTGGCGCCCATCTCCCTGCCGACCTGGGCGCATTCGAGCGAGTGCGTCAGCCGGGTGCGCGGGATGTGCTGGCCGCCGCCGAGCGTCTCGCCGGGGCCCACGACCTGCGTCTTGGCCGCCAGCCTGCGCAGCGCGGCGCTGTGCAGGACGCGGGCACGGTCGCGTTCGAACGCGCCTCGTCCGGGGTTGCCGGGTGGTTCCGGGACCCATCGTTCCTGGTCGTGCTCGTCGTAGTACGACATTTCTGCAGTGATTTTATCCAGTTTCCCGTCTCCGCTAGTGTCAAGCCTCGCGAGAACCCCTTCCCCGGGAGCCCTCCCCCATGACGACAGCGTTCCGAGCGGTGCTGGCCTTCAGTCTGCTCGCCGGCTTCTACGTGCTGGTCGGCATCATTCTGGCGGCCGCCGTGTTCTTCGACGTCCTGCTGCTGGTGGACTTCCACGCCACGGCGCTGAAGGCCGCGATCGTGCTCACGCTGGCGGCGGGCGCGCTGGTTCGGGCGCTGTTCATGGTCGGCCGCCGCCAGGGGGGCGAGCAGCCGGGCGTGCAGGTGGGGCGCGAGCACGAGCCCGCGCTCTGGCAGGTGGTGGAGGACCTGTCCCGGCGGGTGCGCACCGCGCCGCCCGACGAGATCCGGCTGGTCCCCGAGGTGAACGCGGCGGTCTCGGAGGACACCCGGTTCCTGGGGTTGCGCGCGACGCGGCGGCGGATGTTCATCGGCCTGCCGCTGTTGCAGACCCTCACCGTCGACGAGATGCGCGCCGTGCTCGGGCACGAGCTGGGCCACTACAGCGGGGCCCACACGCGGCTGGGCGCGCCGGTCTACCGGGGGCGGGTCTCGCTGATCGCGACCGTGCAGGGGCTCGGCAACCATCCGCTCATCCAACGGCTCTTCGCCGGGTACGCCAAGCTCTACCTGCGGGTCTCCCAGGCCGTGTCGCGCCGGCAGGAGCTGGAGGCCGACGAGTTCGCGGTGGCGATCGGCGGGCGACAGGCCATGTCGGGCGCGCTCCGCAAGATCCACGACACCGCCCTGGGCTGGGACCTGTACGTCGGCGACTACCTGTCGCTGACCGGCGTGGGCGGCTCCCGGCCCGCCTCGGTGTTCGGCGGCTTCCACGCGCTGATGAACGACCCGGGCCGGCAGGCCGAGATCGCCCGGCTCGGCGAGCGGCCCGAGGACGTCTCGCCGTACGACTCCCATCCCAGCCTGGCCGACCGCCTGGCCGCCATCGCGAACCTGCCGGAGCCGGAGCACGTCCCCGATCCGCGTCCGGCGCTGACGCTGCTGCGCGACCCCGACGTGGCGGCCGAGGCGGTGGAGCGGTCGATGTGGACGCCGGAGGCGCTGGCCGGGCTGCGTCCGGTGCCGTGGGACGAGCTGGTGGCCCAGGGCATGTACGCCGGGCGCAACGCCGAGGCCCTGCGCGACCTGGCGGTGGCGGGGCAGCGGGTGATGGGGGCCACGCGCCCCTACCTCGACGCGGCCTTCGAGGCGATCGCCAGGGGCCGGGGGGCCGAGCTGGCCGGGCAGCTGCGCGAGCTGGGCTGGAAGCCGTCCGAGACGCTGCTCGCCGGGGTGCTGGGGCAGGCGCTGGAGGCGGTGCTGATCCAGCTCGGCGAGGCCAGGTGGACGCTGTCCTGGTCAGGCCCCGCCCGGCTGCTGTACGACGACGGCGAGGAGGTGGCCCTGGCCGAGTACGCGGCCAGGGTCGCCGGCGATCCGGAGGCGGTGGCCGGGCTGCGGAAGTGGCTGGGCGACCACGGGATGCGGCACGACTACGTACCGCTGGAGGAGGCCCTGCCCCGCTAGCCGGGCGTGGGCAGGCTCGCGGCCGGCCGGCGGACCATGAGGACGTCCACCTGGTCCTCGCCCTCGACGGTGAAGCCGTGCCGTTCGTAGAGCCGCTGGGCGGCGCTGCCCCGCAGCACGATCAGGCGTACGGGCGCGCCCTCGGCGTCCGCGCGGTCCAGCAGCGTCCGCAGGACGGCCGAGCCGAGCCCGCGTCCCTGGAGGGCGGGGTCGAGGTAGAAGTGCTCCAGCCAGCGGCCGTCCTCGGCGGGGCGCAGGGTGACGCAGCCCGCGAAGGCGCCGCCGGCCAGGATGACGGAGGTGTGGCCGGGAGAGAAGGAGTCCCGGAACCGCTGACGCACCCGGTGCTCGTCGTAGCGGCCCAGCCGCTCCAGGTCGGGGCGCATCACCGTCGCCCGCAGTTCCGCGATCGCCTCGACCTCGTCCGGCCCGGCGGTGCGCAGCTCCCAGTCCACGAGATTTTCCATGGCGGAAAGTATCGCAATGACCGGTTTTGAGGTGATCTCCGGGTCTGTCGACAAGAAGTCAACAGATCCTCAACCGGCCGTTCCTAGGATCCGTCCCGAGGAGCGCTCCTCCAGGGAGCGCCGGCAGGGAGGGAACCCGTCGTGAACCTAGGCGTCCCGGAGATCATCATCGGCTTCGTGCTCTTCTTCCTCCTGATCGGGCTCGTGGTGTTCACCGCCGTGGTGCTGGCCAACCGGCGGCGTGGGTAGCGCGCGGGAGGCGGCCGGGGCCGGGCCCGGCCGCCGGGCGGGTCAGCGGGTGTCGGAGTCGGTGTCGGTCAGGGCGGCGCGGCCGGCCTCCAGCCGGGCCACCGGGATGCGGAACGGGGAGCAGGAGACGTAGTCGAGGCCGACCTCGTGGCAGAAGTGCACCGAGTCGGGGTCGCCGCCGTGCTCGCCGCAGATGCCCACGTGCAGGTCGGGACGGGCGGCGCGGCCCTCCTCGACGGCGATCCTGACCAGCCGGCCGACGCCGTCGCGGTCGAGGGTCTCGAACGGGCTGACGCCGAAGATGCCGAGCTCCAGGTAGCGCGAGAAGAACGCGGCCTCCACGTCGTCGCGGCTGAAGCCCCAGGTCATCTGGGTCAGGTCGTTCGTGCCGAAGGAGAAGAACTCGGCGGCCTCGGCGATCTGGCCCGCCGTCAGCGCCGCCCTCGGCACCTCGATCATCGTGCCGATCAGCGCCTCGACGCCGGTCTCCGCGAGGATCCCGGCCGCCTCCTCGCGTACGGACTCCAGCTCCTGGACGGCCGCCACCAGCGGAATCATGATCTCCGGACGCGCGCCCGGGACCTCGGCCGCGGCCTGCGCGATCGCCCGCACCTGCATGGCGAACAGCCCGGGGATCACCAGGCCGAGGCGCACACCGCGCAGGCCCAGCATCGGGTTCTGCTCGTGCAGTCGCTTGACGGCGGCCAGCAGCCTGCGGTCCTTGTCGGTCACGTCGGGCGAGGTGGCCACCTTGACCGCCAGGTCCACGAGGTCGGGCAGGAACTCGTGCAGGGGCGGGTCGATGAGCCGGATGGTGACGGGGTCGCCGCCCATGGCCTTGAAGATGCCGATGAAGTCGGCCTTCTGGAGGGGTTCGAGGGCGTCGAGCGCGGCCTGCCGCTCCTCGTCGCCGTCGGCCAGGACGAGGTCCTCCACGAGCCGGCGGCGCTCGCCGAGGAACATGTGCTCGGTGCGGCACAGGCCGATGCCCTGGGCGCCGAAGCGGCGGGCCCGCGCGGCGTCCTCGGGGGTGTCGGCGTTGGCGCGCACCCGCAGCCGGCGGACGGAGTCGGCATGGGCCATGATCCGGTCCACGGCCCTGACCAGGTCGTCGTCCGGCTGCGCGCCCTCGAAGTACTCGACCACCGCCGAGTCCACGACCGGGACCTCGCCGAGGTAGACCTCGCCGGTGGTGCCGTCGATGGAGATCACGTCCCCCTCGGAGACGACCTCGCCGCCGGGCGCGGTGAACCTGCGCTCGCCGGTGGAGACGTCCAGCTCCTCGGCGCCGCACACGCACGTCTTGCCCATGCCGCGGGCGACCACGGCCGCGTGCGAGGTCTTGCCGCCGCGGCTGGTCAGGATGCCCTTGGCGGCGATCATGCCGGCCAGGTCGTCGGGGTTGGTCTCGCGGCGGACGAGGATGACGTCCTCGCCCCGGCCGGCCAGCTCGACGGCGCGCTCGGAGGAGAAGACGACCTTGCCGACGGCGGCGCCCGGCGAGGCGTTCATGCCCTTGGCGATCTTCTTCTTCTCGGCGCCGCCGTCGAAGCGGGGGAACATGAGCTGGGCGAGCTGGTCGCCGGTGACGCGGGTGACGGCCTCGTCCAGGGTGATCAGGCCCTGGTCGACGAGCTGGGTGGCGATGCAGAACGCGGCCGCGGCGGTGCGCTTGCCGACGCGGGTCTGGAGCATCCACAGCTTGCCGCGCTCGATCGTGAACTCGATGTCGCACAGGTCCTTGTAGTGGTTCTCCAGCGTCTCCATGATCTGCAGCAGCTCGTCGTAGGAGGGCTTGTCGAGGCGTTCGAGCTCTTGCAGCGGGATGGTGTTGCGGATGCCGGCGACGACGTCCTCGCCCTGGGCGTTCTGCAGGTAGTCGCCGTAGATGCCCTGCTGGCCGGAGCCGGGGTCGCGGGTGAAGGCGACGCCGGTGCCGGAGTCGTTGCCGACGTTGCCGAAGACCATGGCCACGATGTTGACGGCGGTGCCGAGGTCGGCGGGGATGCGCTCCTGGCGGCGGTAGAGGATGGCGCGCGGGGCGTTCCAGGAGTCGAAGACCGCCATGACGGCCAGCCGCATCTGCTCGCGGGGGTCGGCGGGGAAGTCCTTGCCGGTCTGCTCCCGGACGATGCCCTTGTAGGTCTCCACGAGACCCTGCAGCTCGCCCGCGTCGAGGTCGGTGTCCTGGCGGCGGCCCTTCAGCTCGTCGAGCGCGTGCTCGAACAGGTCGCCGTCGAGGCCGAGGACGGTCTTGCCGAACATCTGGATCAGCCGCCGGTAGGAGTCCCAGGCGAAGCGGTCGTTGCCGCCGGCCTGCTTGGCCAGGCCGTGGACCGACTCGTCGTTGAGCCCGATGTTGAGGACCGTCTCCATCATGCCCGGCATGGAGAACTTCGCGCCCGACCGTACGCTGACCAGGAGGGGGTCGTCGGCCTGCCCGAGGCGGCGGCCCATCTGGGCCTCCAGGGCGTCCAGGTGCTCGGCGACCTCGCGCTCCAGGCCGTCGGGAAGAGCGCCTTCCGTCAGGTAGTGACGGCAGGCTTCAGTGGTGATCGTGAATCCGGGGGGGACGGGCAGCCCGAGATTCATCATCTCGGCGAGATTCGCGCCCTTTCCACCGAGAAGATCCTTGAGATTCCTGTTGCCCTCGGTGAAGTCGTAAACGTACTTGGCCACCACAGCTCCAATCCAACGCTTCTGTCCCGGACTCTACCGGCGAAATTGATGATGAAACTGCACTCCTCGGTTAAGTCATCGTTTATGCAGGTCAACCGCCTGGCACAGGTCTAATCCAATTATAGGGACCGCTACCCGATAAATTGGTTTATACCAATTGGTTTACACCAATTCTTGAGAAAGAGGAGCCGGGCCGCAGAATCGGATCACACCTGCGCCAGGAGGTCGCCACGGCCGTCTCCCGCCGAGCCCAAGCGTCGTGCAGGGCCCCGCCAAGGCCGCCGGTGGGCACGGTGACGCACCTGGGCGGCCCGGCCCGGGGCGCCGGCGGCATGATCGCTCAACGTGACCCAGCTCGGCTCGTTCCGCGATATGGACGTGATCGGGACATGACACTCTGCTCGCATGCCCCGCACGACGCCACGAGGCCTGATGGCCGCCTGCCTGGCTTTGGCGCTGTCCGCCTGCGGCTCGGGAACGCCCGAGCCCGCCGCAGGGTCGCTGCTACCGGGGGCGGAGCAGCGACACGCGACCCAGCTCAGGCCTGGAGACTGCCTGGTGTCGATCCCCGACGACCTGATCGCGACGCTCGTCCCGTGCGGCAACCCGCACAGGGCCGAGTTCGGCATGATCTACGTCGTGCCGGAGGGTCCGTGGCCGGGCACCGAGCAGGCCAGGCGGCAGGCCAAGAGCTTCTGCGCGCCGCGGCTGCGGGTCAAGCAGGAACGGCTGAGCGACATCGAGGTGACCGCGCTGCCGCCGCTGGAGGCCGAGTGGCCGCGTCACCGCACGGCGTACTGCGTGGCGGTGGCCCGGCAGGGTCAGCTCGTCGGGCGCGTCCTGGAGTAGGCGCGAGGGCCTCGGGCGCGTTCTGGAGCAGGCGTGGGGGCCGGGTCACGCGGGGATCGGGTTGGTCTCGGGCGACGGGCCCGGCGCGCCGTCGCGCGGCGGCAGCCACAGCACGAACGTGGCCCCCTGCCCGGGCGCGGAGAACACCGCCACCCGCCCCCCGTGCGACTCCACGATCTGCCGGACGATGGCCAGGCCCAGGCCGGTGTGCCGGTCGCGCCTGCTGGCCTCGCCGCGCCAGAACCGGTCGAACACCCGCTCCTGCTCCGCCGCGCCGAGCCCGGGGCCGTCGTCCCTGACCGCGACCCACAACCAGCCGTCCGACCGGCCGGCCCCGACCCGGACGCGGCCGCCCGGCGGGGTCAGCCGCACCGCGTTGGACAGCAGGTTGGCCACGGCGCGGCGCAGCGCGTCCTGGTCGCCGGTCATCTCCAGGTCCCGGTCCAGTGTGCGGGTGATCGTCAGGCCGCGGGCGGCGGCCGGCGCCGCGTACTCCTCGCACGCCTCCCGCGCCACCCTGCCCAGGTCGAGGTCGGTGTCGGCGAACGCGGTCGCCTGCCGCCGGGCGCTGGCCAGCAGGTCCTCCACGAGCCTGGTCATGCGGGTGGTCGCCCGGTCCACGATCTGCACGGCCCTGGCCCGCTCCTCGTCGCTGGCCTCCGGCGAGGCGAGCACGGCGTCCACGTTGGCCCGGATGATCGTCAGGGGGCTGCGCAGCTCGTGCGAGGCGTCGTCGATGAGCCGGCGCTGCGCGCTGAACGCCTCCTCCAGCCGGTCGAGCATGGTGTCGATGGTGTCGGCCAGGTCCTTGAGCTCGTCGCGCGAGCCGCCCAGCCTGATCCGCCGGGTCAGGTCGGTAGCCTGGATCTCCTCCGTCGTACGCGTGATCGACCGCACCGGACGCAGCACCCGCCCCGACAGCACCCATCCGATGCCCAGGGACGCCAGGTAGAGCCCGGCCAGGGTGGCCAGCGAATAGTCGCGCAGCGTGGCCAGCGTCCTGATGTTGACCTCGTTCTCGACCTCCTCGATGAAGACGACCTCCTGCTTGCCCACGTACTGGTTGCCGCGGTACGCCTTGGCGTACTCGGTGGAGTACGGGCGTTCCTCGGTGGTCTTGGAGACGGCCGCGTAGATGCCGCCGAGCACCAGCGCGGCCAGCACGAACAGCAGCCCCGAGTAGAGCACGGTGAGCCGGAAGCGGATGGTGTGGATCACGCCGGCTCCTTGAGCCGGTAGCCGCGGCTGATCACCGTCTCGATGAGGCCGTCCTCCTGGAGCTTGCGGCGCAGGTTGCCGACGGTGACCCGGACGGTGTTGGTGAACGGGTCGGCGTGCTCGTCCCAGACGTGTTCGAGCAGCTCCTCGGTGGAGACGACGTGGCCGGGACGGGTCATCAGGTAGTGCAGCACGCCGTACTCCTTGGGGGTCAGGGCCAGGGAGCGGCCGTCGAGGGAGACCTCCATGCGGGCGGTGTCGATGCGCAGCCCGCCCACCTGGAGCACGGCGGTGCCGCCGGTGTCCCTGCGCAGCAGCGCCCGTACCCGGGCCAGCAGCTCGGGGAAGGCGAACGGCTTGACCAGGTAGTCGTCGGCGCCCTCGTCGAGGCCGCGTACCCGGTCGTCGAGGCGGTCGCGGGCGGTCACCATGATGATCCGCACGCCGCGGCCGGCGGCACGTACCGAGCGGCAGAGCTGGAAGCCGTCGCCGCCGGGCAGGTTCAGGTCGAGCAGGACCAGGTCGTAGGTGTTGACCTCCAGCTTCTCGTGCGCCGACGGCGCGTCGTAGGCCACGTCCACCGCGTAGCCCGCCCGGACCAGACCCACCCGTAACGCGTCGACCAGGTCTTCCTCGTCCTCGACCACCAGCAGTCGCATGATCTTGACCCTAGTTCCGGATAGGGTGTCACGCCATGGGTCGGATCGGCCTTCCCGGCCCGGCAACACTGCACCAAACACCCGCGAAAAACCACATAACTATCGCCTTTACACGATTTTTCGGTGTTGACGGTTAGATCTTTCGACCATGACGCCCTTCCAGCGATATTTGGCAGAAGAAGTGGCACTCGATCACGTTGAGGGCCTGATCTCGCGGCGCGAGGCTCTGCGCCGCCTGGGCCTTCTCGGGCTCGCCCTCCCCGCCGCCACTGCTCTCCTCGCCGCCTGCGGCGCCACCCCGGACACCGGCCCGGCGAGCCCCCCGGGGCCGCAGACGGCCTCGCCGCCCGGCGCGGCCTCCCCCGCGGGCCCGCCGCCGCTCCCCACACAGGCGATCACGTTCCCCGGCCCGGACGGGACCACGTTGCGGGCCGCCTGGTCCCCGGCCGCCGCCCCCAAGGGCGCGGTGCTGGTCATGCACGAGAACCGCGGCCTGACCGACCACATCCGCTCGGTCGCCGGCCGCCTGGCCGCGAGCGGCTACTCGGCCCTCGCGCCCGACCTGCTCTCCCACGAGGGCGGCACGGCCGCGTTCGCCGACACCGCGCAGGTCACGGCCAAGCTGGGCGAGATCCCGCAGGAACGGTTCGTGGCCGACATGAAGGCGGCCGTCGGCGAGCTGCGGAACCGGGCCGAGGGCGTCCGGCTGGGCATGATCGGCTTCTGCTTCGGCGGCGGGATGACATGGCTGCTGCTGTCGTCCGGGGAGGACCGGCTGGCCGCCGCCGCGCCCTTCTACGGCCCGCTGCCCGACGACGCCGATCTGACCGGCGCGCGGGCGTCCGTCCTGGCGATCTACGCCGAGCAGGACGACCGCGTCAACGCCACCAGGGACGCGGCCGAGACGGCGCTGACGAAGGCCGGGCTCACCCACGAGCTGGTGACCGTCCCGGGCGTCGGCCACGCCTTCTTCAACGACACCGGCGCCCGCTACGACGCGCGGGCCGCCTCGCAGGCCTACGACTACGTGCTGACCTGGTTCGGCCGCCACCTGTCCTGAACCGGCCGGGCCGTGAACGGCGAGCGCCGCCCGCGGCCGAAGCCGGGGCGGCGCCGGTGGTGCCGAGGTCAGTCGTTGAGGCGCTGACGCAGGTAGGAGTCGACCTGGTCGATGGCGATGCGCTCCTGGGCCATGCTGTCGCGCTCGCGGATCGTCACCGCGTGGTCTTCGAGGGTGTCGAAGTCGACGGTGATGCAGAACGGGGTGCCGATCTCGTCCTGGCGGCGGTAGCGGCGGCCGATCGCGCCCGCGTCGTCGAACTCGACGTTCCACCGCCTGCGCAGCTGCGCGGCCAGGTCGCGGGCCTTCGGCGACAGGTCGGCGTTGCGCGACAGCGGCAGCACCGCGGCCTTGACCGGCGCGAGCCGGTGGTCGAGCCGCAGCACCGTGCGCTTCTCCAGGACGCCCTTGGCGTTGGGCGCCTCGTCCTCGGTGTAGGCGTCGAGCAGGAAGGTCAGCGTGGCCCGGTCGACGCCGGCGGCCGGCTCGATGACGTAGGGGACGTAACGCTCACCGGTGTCCTGCTCGAAGAAGCTCAGGTCGACGCCCGACGCCTTGGAGTGGGCGGTGAGGTCGAAGTCGGTGCGGTTGGCGATGCCCTCCAGCTCGCCCCACTCCGAGCCCTGGAAGTTGAAGCGGTACTCGACGTCGACGGTGCGCTTGGCGTAGTGGGACAGCTTCTCCTGCGGGTGCTCGTACAGGCGCAGGTTGTCCTTGTTGATGCCCAGGTCGGAGTACCAGCGGAAGCGCTCGTCGATCCAGTACTGGTGCCACTCCTCGTCGGTGCCGGGCTTGACGAAGAACTCCATCTCCATCTGCTCGAACTCGCGGGTGCGGAAGATGAAGTTGCCCGGGGTGATCTCGTTGCGGAAGGACTTGCCGACCTGGCCGATGCCGAACGGGACCTTCTTGCGCGCCGACTGCTGCACGTTGAGGTAGTTGATGAAGATGCCCTGCGCGGTCTCCGGACGGAGGTAGGCCAGGCCCGACTCGTCCTCGACCGGGCCGAGGAAGGTCTTGAGCAGGCCGCTGAACTGCCGGGGCTCGGTGAAGGTGCCCTTGTTGCCGCAGTTGGGGCAGGTGACGTCGGCCAGGCCGTTGTCGGGCTCCTTGCCGTTCTTCTCCTCGTACGCCTCGACGAGATGGTCGGCGCGGAAACGCTTGTGGCACGACTGGCACTCGGTCAGCGGGTCGGTGAAGGTCTCGACGTGGCCGCTGGCCCGCCAGACCTCGGGGGCCAGGATGACGCAGGAGTCGAGGCCCACCACGTCGTCGCGCGACTGGACCATCGACAGCCACCACTGCCGCTTGACGTTGTTCTTCAGCTCGATGCCCAGAGGACCGTAGTCCCACGACGCGCGAAGTCCGCCGTAGATCTCGCTCGACGGGTAAACGAGCCCGCGGCGCTTGGCGAGGCTGACGATGGTGTCCATGACGTCGGTGCGTCGTGCCATTTTGGTTGCGTCTCTTTCCGGCTGGAGGTCGGCGAGTGAATTCGATGAGATCCCAGCTTAGGGGACGCTCACCCGGTCTCGCGCGCGAGTAACGCTACGCACCCTCTTGCGTGTACACGTCCTCGTACGCGCTGGGTTCGTTGACCATGAGGATCATCAACGGGTACATGACCATCCTGGAGGCCGACAGCGCCCTCCGGTAGAACCCCGCGCCCTCCCATTCGCTGATCAGCGCCCACAGGTTGGGCTCGTCGACCGAACGGGCCAGCCGCCCGCGCTGGTAGCCCGGCTGGGCGGCGAAGGTGTCGAGGATGGCGTGGCCCTGCTTGAGGAAGTCCTGAGACTGGGACTCTGGCACGGTGTATCGGATCACGGCGAGCACCAGCCCAGCCTAGAGGTGCGCACCCTGCTGTCACGCGAACTCCCATAGGCTCTCGACGTGGCCTCCAAAAACAAGCGCCCGCTGCCCCAGGGCGAGCAGTTCTTCACGCCGGGCGCGAGCGGCGTCCGCAAGGCCGTCGAGCGGCGCAGCGCGATCCCGATGACGTTCCTGTTCACGCAGGTGCCCAGGTGGGCGACGCCCGCCGTGCTGGTGATCCTGCTGCTGGCCGCCTTCGCGGTAGGCAACTGGATGGGCGGCGTGGCGGCGCTGGTGGTGCTGGCGTTCGTCGGCTGGCTGGCGTACCTGTCGTGGCCGTCGCTGGGCGTCGGCGGGCGGCTGCTGCGGGTCGCGATGGTGGTCTTCCTGGCGATCCTGGCGGCTGACCGGTTTGGGGCGTTCTAGTCCGGCCCGCCGGAGATTTTGACAATCATTTTCATTTTCCTCCATACTTGAGGGCGTGATGTCCCGTACGCCCCCAATGCGCGCCGTAATCTTCCTCGCCGGAGCAGCCCTGCTGGCCACGTCCGCCTGCGGCGCCGGGTCGGCGGAGACCGCCGCGGACGGCAGGCCCGAAGTGATCGCCGCCTTCTACCCGCTCCAGTGGCTCACGGAGCAGGTGGCCGGGCCCGACGCGAACGTGACCGTCCTGACCGCGCCCGGCGTCGAGCCGCACGACCTGGAGCTGGGCATCCAGCAGATGACCAAGCTCCAGGACGCCGCGCTCACGGTCTACGTCAAGGGCGTGCAGCCCGCCGTCGACGACGCCGTCTCCGGCGACACGGCCTTCGACGCCGCCGCCGTCGTCACGACGATCCCGGCGGGCGGGCACGCCGATGAGGAGGGGCACACGGAAGAGCACGCAGCGGAGCACAACGTCTCCTACGACCCGCACATCTGGCTCGACCCGTCCCGGCTGGCCACGGTCGCCGGCAAGCTGGGCGAGCGCCTGGCCGCCGCCGACCCCGCCCACGCGCAGGCGTACGAGGACCGCGCCGCCAAGGCGGCGGGCGTGCTGGGCGGCCTCGACCAGGAGTTCGCCAAGGGCCTGGCCGCCTGCGCGGGAAAGACCCTGATCACCGCGCACGAGGCGTTCGGCTACCTGGCCGACCGCTACAAGCTCAAGCAGGTGGGCATCACGCTCGACCCCGAGACCGAGCCGTCGCCGAAGCGCCTGTCGGAGGTGGCCGCGCTGGCCAGGTCCGAGGGCGCCACCACGATCTTCACCGAGTCCCTGGTCAGCCCGAAGGTGGCCGAGGTGCTGGCCGGCGAGGTCGGCGCGAGGACGGCCGTGCTCGACCCGCTGGAGAGCAAGCCCGCCGGCGACTACCTGACGGCCATGCGCGGCAACCTGGAGACCCTCCGGACGGCGCTGGGGTGTGCGGCATGAGCGAGACGGCCTTCGCGATGACCGACGGCCGGGTCGGCTTCGACGGCCGGCAGATCCTGCGCGGCATCGACCTGACCGTCCGTCCCGGCGAGGTCGTGGCGCTCCTGGGCGCCAACGGCTCGGGCAAGTCCACCCTGGTCCGCGCGCTGCTCGGCCTCACCCCGCTGTCCGGCGGCCGGACCCTCCTGTACGGCTCCCCGCCCGCCAGGTTCCGCGACTGGTGGCGCATCGGCTACGTGCCCCAGCGCCTCCAGGTCGGCGGCGGCGTGCCCGCCACGGTCCGCGAGGTCGTGGCCTCGGGCCGCGTCGCCCGGCAGAGCCGGCTGCGCAGGACCAGCGCGGCCGACCGGGCGGCGGTCGCCCACGCCCTGGACGCGGTCGACCTGACCGGCCGGGCCGGCGACCCCGTGCAGTCGCTCTCGGGCGGCCAGCAGCAGCGCGTGCTCATCGCCCGCGCCCTGGCCGGCGAGCCCGACACGTACGTGATGGACGAGCCCACCGCGGGCGTGGACGCCGAGACCCAGCAACTCCTGGCCGGCACGCTGACGGGCCTGGTCCGCGACGGCAAGACGATCGTCCTGGTCGCCCACGAGCTGGGCCCGCTGGAGCCGCTGATCACGCGCGGCGTCGTGGTCCGGGAGGGCCGCGTCGCGCACGACGGCGAGCCGCCGCGGACCGGCGGCGAGCACGCCGGGCCGGGACACGAGCACCGACATCCGCACGCCGGCCCGCCGACCGGGCCGCAGGGAGAACCACGATGATCGAGCTTCTGCAGGAGAACCTCTTCCAGCTCGCGTTGATCGCCGCGCTGCTGGTGGGGCTGTGCGCGCCCGCGGTGGGCACGTTCATCGTGCAGCGCAGGCTGTCGCTGCTCGGCGACGGCATCGGGCACGTCGCGCTGACCGGCGTGGCGCTGGGCTTCCTGACCGGCACGGCGCCGGTGCTGACGGCCGTGGTCGTCTCCGTGCTGGGCGCGGTGGCGATCGAGCTGGTCAGAGCCCGGGGCCGGACCAGCGGCGACGTCGCGCTCGCCCTGCTGTTCTACGGCGGCATCGCGGGCGGCGTCATGCTCATGGGCATCGCGCCCGGCGGCAGCAACGCCAAGCTCAACTCCTACCTGTTCGGCGCCATCGCCAGCGTCACCCAGCAGGACATCTGGATCATCGGCGCGCTGGCCGTGGCGGTGATCGGCGTGGTCGTCGTCTTCGGCAGGGAGCTGTTCGTGCTCTGCCAGGACGAGGAGATGGCCAGGGCCAGCGGCCTGCCGGTGCGCTTCCTCAGCCTGCTGATCGCGGTCACCGCCGCGCTCACCGTGGTCATCGCCATGCGGGTGGTCGGCCTGCTGCTGGTCAGCGCGCTGATGGTGATCCCGGTGGCCACGAGCCAGCAGCTCACCCGGGGTTTCCGGGCCACGATGGGGCTGGCGATGCTGTTCGGCGTGCTCGCCTCGGTGGGCGGGCTGCTCGCCTCGACGATGTCGTCGCGGGTGCCTCCGGGCGCGGCGATCGTGCTTCTCGCCCTCGCCGGCTTCGTCCTGGCCCTCGCTGTCGGTAAATTCGTACGGCGAGGCCGTATCCAGGAGTCCCCAGTGAGCCGGCGACCACAAGTCCGTGTCGAGGAGGTCGCATGACGACGAGGCGCGATGCCGTGCACGACACCCTTCGCGGGAGCGAGGGGTTCCGCAGCGCCCAGGACGTCTATGCCGAGATGCGCCTGCACGGCGCCAAGATCGGTCTGACCACCGTCTACCGGGCGCTGCAGGCGCTGGCCGACTGCGGCCAGGTCGACGTGCTGCGCACCGACGAGGGTGAGTCGGTCTACCGCGCGTGCGCCAGCGACGACCATCACCATCACCTGGTGTGCCGTCGTTGCGGCCACACGGTCGAGGTGGCCGGGCCCGCCGTCGAGCGCTGGGCCGAGGCGGTGGGCAGCGACCACGGCTTCACCGAGATCACTCACACGGTCGAGGTCTTCGGCACCTGCTCGTCCTGCTCGGCGCCGGCCCGGGTGGGCTGAGGGCCGCGGGAGCCGTACAGGACGCCGAGCACGACCGCGGCGCATCCGGCCAGTTGCAGCGCCGAGGGCCGCTCCCCCAGCGTGAGGGTGGAGACGGCGACGGTGGTCATCGGCTGCACGAGCAGCAGCAGCGCGGTGAGCGCCGCGGGCTGCCTGGGCAGCGAGTACGTAATCAGCAGCCACCCCACCACCTGCGGCCCCAGGGCGAGCAGCAGCAGCCACCCGTGCGCCGGCCATTCCGGCGCCAGGTCGGCCCCGCCGAACAGCGGGCTGAGCGCCGCGATCAGCACGGTGGCCACGACGGTCGCCTGCGCCAGCGGACCCGCCGTCCGTCCCGGGCCGGCCTTCATGAGCAGCAGGTACGCGGCGTACACGACCGAGGTCGCCATCCCGGTGGCCGCCCCCATGACGGGGTCGAGCCCGTACGCCGCGCCGTCGAACACGCCGGAGATCAGCACGACCCCGCCGAAGACGATCGGCGTGCTCGCCATGAGCCGGTTGGAGGGGCGCTCGCGGAAGATGCCCCAGGCGGCGAAGGCCACGATGAACACCTGAAGGTTGCCCAGCACGGTCGCCAGGCCCGCGCCGACCCACTTGATCGACTGGTGCCAGAACAGCAGGTCGAGCGAGAACAGCGCGCCCGCGGCCCAGGCCCGCCACGCGCTCTTCCAAGGCAGGGGCCCCAGCTTCCGCCGTTCGAGCCAGGCGAGCAGGAGCATGGGCGGCACCGCGTACGCGCAGCGGAACAACGCCGACGTCGCGGGCGACACCCCGGACAGGCGCACCAGCGGCGCGGAGGTGGAGATGATCAGTGCTCCGGCGATCGCGATCAGGACGATACGCCGATATGCACTCATGGAAACCCCCCGAGCCCCATGGGAGAGATACGCTGCGACCACGCTAGAACCGGCCCCGACAGGAGTCAACATGCCGTTTGGCCATGACATGGTGCATTCTTTGGCGACCGTTGTCGACCTGGTCAACACCTCGCCGTCCACCGGCGGCGACGACGACCTGGCCAGCCTGGCCGAGCTGCAAACCTTCGTGGAGTCCCGGCAGATCAGCGGCATCGGCGCGCTGACGGCCCGCGACCTCGGCCAGGTCCGCATGGTGCGCGAGGCGTTCCACCGGGTGTTCACGGCCTCCGACGTGGCGAGCGCCGTGCGCACCCTCAACGCGCTGCTCGCCGAGACGCGCATCACGCCCAGGCTGACCGAGCACGACGGCCATCCGCTGCACGTCCACTACTTCGCCACCGACGCCACACTCGCCGAGCACATGGCCGCCGACTGCGGCGTGGCGCTGGCGCACCTGCTGGTGGAGGGCGAGATGGAACGCCTGCGCACGTGCTCGGCCCCCGACTGCGACCGCGTGTTCGTGGACGAGTCCCGCAACCGCTCACGGGTCTACTGCGACAGCCGCACCTGCGGCAACCGCATGCACGTCGCCGCCTACCGCGCCCGCCGGCGCGCCTGACCGTCCCCGATCACGCGGACCGCCCGCCCCCGCGATGACCGGGGGGCGGGCGGCAGCCGCGCCGGATTCAGGGCGCTTCGCTGGACGTCTGCCACCACGGCGGCTTGGCGGTGGCGAAGACGTCGGAGCAGTTGCACGAGCCGCAACCTGGGATCATCGGCCCTCCTTCTTCGTGGGGGAACGGGTTGTACCCGCCTTCACCCGCTCTCAGCCTGACCCGCGTGACAGAATTCCCAATCCCGCCGCCGAGCCACGTTCCTCAGCCGACGTCGCGCCGCCGCAGGGCGAACAGCCCGCCGGCCGTGAGCGCGGCCGTCAGGGCGAGCAGCGTCAGCTCGGGCACCGTGCCGAACGCCTGCCCCGCCATGATGTTCGGCAGGTAGTGGAACGGCTCGAACGGCGTGCCGCCCCACACCCCGTAGAAGGGGGCGACGACCTGGCCGAGCAGGGCGGTCAGGACCCAGGCCGCCCAGCACAGCGGCACGCTCGCCCGGGGCAGCAGCCCGTAGGCCGTCAGGCAGACCGCGCCGACGCACCAGGCCGCCGGAGCCTGGCTGAGCGCGGCGGCCAGGAAGCGCGGCGCGGTGCCGGCGAGGTCGCCGAGGAGCGCGGCGTACACGGCACTGAAGACGAGGGCGGCCAGTGCCAGCAGCGCGACCGTGCCGAGCGCGGCCACCGCCAGGTGCCCGGCCGCCCAGCGGACCCGGGTCAGGGGTGTGGACTGCACGTGGTCGGCGCGGCCCGAGGTCTCCTCGGCGCGCAGCCGCATGATCATGAGCACCGGGTAGAGCGCGATGCCGTAGGCGAGGATCAGCAGGTAGTACCACATGTACCCGTCGAGGGCGTCGGCCGCCGGGACGCCGAGCAGGGTCGTGATGTTGGTGACCACGACGCTCGGGCGGGCCAGGACGTCCTTGGCCAGCGGGCCCATCGCGCCGCCCACCGCCGCGAACGCCGCCGTCCCGGCCGCCCACTTCAGCAGCAGGCCGCGGTGCAGCCGCCAGGCCAGCGAGACCGGGCCGCGCAACGCGGGGGCCTCCTCCTTGCCCGGACGTTCCGGCAGCAGGCCCGAGCCGAGGTCGCGGCGGCCGAGCAGCGCGTACGCCACCGCGCACAGCGCCCCGGCGGCCAGCGTGGACACGCCGAGCAGCCACCACCGCTCGTCCCGGTAGGCGTCCACCAGGTGGCTCCAGCCGAGCGGTGACAGGGCCTTGAGCCAGGGCCGGTCGCTCGCGTCGGCGGCGTAGCGCAGGACGTAGGCGAGGCCGAGGGCGTACAGGCCGATGACCGTGGCGGTACGGGCGTCGCGCGCCAGTTGCGCGGCGACGGCGGCGACGCCCGCGAACACCCAGCCCGCCACCACGACGGCGGCGCCGTAGGCGAGCGTGCCGACGGGTTCGAGGCCGGCGGCGAGCAGGGCGGCGGCGGTCAGCGCCCCGCCGGTCAGGCTGGTCGCCCCGGCGACCAGCAGGGCCGCGCCGAGCGGCGCCCGGCAGCCGACCACGCCCGCGCGCACCAGTTCGGTCCGGCCCGCGTCCTCCTCCCTGCGGGTGTGCCGCACGACGGTCATCAGGGCGGCGAACGCGTTGATCACGTAGAGGAAGCCGCCGCTGCGCCAGGTCGCCAGCACCTCCAGGCGCGGTTCGACGACCCCACCGCCGAGCGCCCGGAAGAAGGCGTAACGGCGGACGACGTCGGTGTAGGCGAGCTTCAGCTCGTAGGTGCCCATGTTCCGGTTGATGTAGCCGACCATCGCCAGGCTCAGGGCCACGAGCAGCAGGAACCACCAGGGGGCGACGGCACGCTCGCGGCGCAGCGCCAGGCGGACGAGCGTCCCGGTGCCGCTCATCGCACGGCCTCCGCCCGCCGGCCGCCCTCGTAGTGGCGCAGGAACAGCTCCTCCAGCGTGGGCGGGCGGCTGTCCAGGGTGCGCACGCCCGCCGCGGTCAGGCTGCGCAGCGCCGCGCCGAGCGCGTCCGCGTCCACGTCGAACCGCACCCGGCCGTCCTCCGCGCGCAGGTCGTGCACGCCGGGCAGCCCGGCCAGCCCTTCGGCGGGCCGGTCGAGCTCGGCGTGGACGGTGGTGCGGGTCAGGTGGCGCAGGGCGGCCAGGGTGCCGCTCTCGACCGCGCGCCCGTCGCGGATGATCGTGACCCGGTCGCACAGGGCCTCGACCTCGGACAGGACGTGGCTGGACAGCAGCACGGTACGGTCGCCGCGCCGCCGCTCCTCCCTGACGACCTCCCGGAACGTCTCCTCCATGAGCGGGTCGAGCCCGGAGGTCGGCTCGTCGAGCAGCAGCAGCTCGGCGTCGGAGGCGAGCGCCGCGACCAGCGCGACCTTCTGCCGGTTGCCCTTGGAGTAGGCCCGGCCCTTCTTGCGCGGGTCGAGGCCGAACCGGTCGAGCAGGTCGTTCCTGCACCCGCGGTCGAGGCCGCCGCGCAGCCGGCCCAGCAGGTCGATGACCTCGCCGCCGGACAGGTCCGGCCAGAGCGTGACGTCGCCCGGCACGTACGCCAGGCGACGGTGCAGCTCGGCGGCCTCGCGCCAGGGGTCGCCGCCGAGCAGGCGGACACTGCCCGCGTCGGCCCGCGCGAGGCCGAGCAGGATGCGGATCGTGGTGCTCTTGCCCGCGCCGTTGGGGCCCAGGAAACCGTGCACCTCGCCGGTGCGCACGGTCAGGTCGAGGCCGTCGAGGGCCCTGGTCCGGCCGTACGCCTTGACGAGTCCGGCCACCGAGATGGCGTCGCTCATGATCTGCCTCATGACTATTCGCTCGTACAGTTGACTACCCGAACGAGTAGGACGCTATATCAGCGTATAGTCGCCGTCCAGTGCGGCAGCTCAGCGGAGGTGCACTCGGGGTTTCCCTAGGCGCCGGGGACCTGGTTGGGGATCGCGCCGCCGTAGCGGCGGTCGCGCTTGGCGTACGTCTCGCACGCCTCCCACAGGTCGCGGCGGTCGAAGTCGGGCCAGAGCCGGTCGAGGAAGACCATCTCGGCGTAGGCCGACTGCCACAGCAGGAAGTTGGAGAAGCGCTGCTCGCCGGAGGAGCGCAGGAACAGGTCGACCGGCGGGATCTCCGGCTCGTCGAGGTAGCGGGCGAACACCTTCTCGTTCACCTTGGACGGCTTGACCCGCCCCGCCGCGATGTCGGCCGCCAGCTTGACCGCCGCGTCGACGATCTCGGCCTGGCCGCCGTAGTTGACGCAGAACTGCAACGTCAGCTTGCTGTTGCCGACGGTCATCTGCTCGGCGGTCTGCAACTCGGAGATCACGCTCTTCCACAACCGCCCCGGACGGCCCGCCCAGCGCACCCGCACGCCCATGGCGTTGAGCTCGTCGCGCCGCCGCCTGATCACGTCGCGGTTGAAGCCCATGAGGAAGCGCACCTCGTCGGGCGAGCGCTTCCAGTTCTCCGTGGAGAAGGCGTAGGCGCTCAGGTAGGGCACGCCCAGCTCAAGAGCCCCCTCGATGACGTCGAACAGCGAGGACTCGCCCGCCTTGTGGCCCTCGGTGCGGGGCAGGCCGCGCGCCTTGGCCCAGCGGCCGTTGCCGTCCATCACGACGGCGACGTGCCGGGGCACGAGGTCACGCGGGATCGGCGGCGGGGTGGCGCCTGACGGATGAGGGGTCGGAGGCCGGACGTTCACGCATGCTCCCTTTCGACGTGTCGCAGAGAGCGTATTCCGTGTTCGAGATGCCATTGCAGATATGCGGCGACCAGACCGCTGCACTCGCTGCGGTGACGCGACTCCGAGGCGTCGGCGGTGGCCCAGTCGCCGCGCAGCAGCGCCGTCATGAGCCCGATCGTCTCCCCCGCCGGCACCGCCGAGCCCGCCGGGCGGCACGCCCCGCACACCACGCCGCCCGCGACGATGGCGAAGGCCCTGACCGCCGGGGCCTGGCACTTGGCGCACGCCTCCAGCGCGGGCGCGTAGCCGGCCACCGCCAGCGAGCGCAGGAAGTACGCGTCGAGCACCAGCCTGGCCTCGTGGACGCGCTCGGACAGCGTGCGCAGCCCGCCGACCAGCAGCAGGAACTGCCGCAGCGCCGGCTCCTTCTCGCCGTGGGTCAGCCGGTCGGCCGTCTCCAGCATGGCGCTGCCCGCGGTGTAGCGGGGATAGTCGACGGCCAGCGCCTCGCCATAGGGCCTGATGGTCTCCGCCTGCGTGACCACGTCGAGCGTGCGGCCGGTGTGGAGCTGGAGGTCGACGTGCGTGAACGGCTCCAGCCGCGCGCCGAAGCGGGACTTGGTGCGGCGCACGCCCCTCGCCACCGCCCGGATCTTGCCGGTGCGCTTGGCCAGAACGGTGACGATGCGATCGGCCTCACCGAGTTTCTGCGTCCGCAGGACGACGCCTTCGTCGCGGTAGAGACTCACTTGCCCATCTTACGGCCGCACGCGAGGCATGTTCCGGGCATGCTCTTGTGACGCGACTTTGCCCTGCCGTCACTAGACTTTGACGTCTGTCCCCGCATCACCCGTTGTTCAACCCCCCGCTACTGCCTCGAAAGGGAGTCATGACCCGCGTGGTCCTGCTGGGCTCTTCGCCCGGCCCCGACACCTCTCCGACCGGCCTGAGGCTGGCCGCGCTGCCCGGCAATCCCACCGTGGCCGAGCGGCTGCGAAGCCAGCTCGCTTCCTATGACCCGCGGCCGGCCACGATCGAGACCGGCGACGTGGCCGCCGCCCTGCGTGCCCTGGCCGACGTCGCAGATTCGGCAACGGAGAACCTCTTCATCATCCCCCAGAACTCGGTCGTCCACGACGAGCTGATCTACCAGATCAGCAAGGCCAAGCGCGGCGCGCTGGCGCTCGTGGCCAAGGAGCCGCGGCTGGAGGTGACCGAGGAGGCGCAGGAGGACACCGTACCGATCGACGAGGCCGATCCGGAGATCGGCTACGGCCGCCTCGAAGGGCTGCCGGTGCGCGCCCGCGTCGGCAAGTCCCGCGTCGTGTCGGTCGGCACCGCCAACCACGCGGTGACCAGGCCCAACGCGGTGGTGCTCGGCCCGCTGCACATCAGCGCCCGCAACGCCCCCGTGCTCGCGCAGACCTGCCGCGAGCTGGCCCAGATGGCCGGCCGCTTCGGCAAGGACGACGACCTCGTCCAGCTCCTCGTGTTCGGCCTGGTGCGCAACGGCGTGTCGGTCGGCGTGCGCGGCCGCCGCGACCTGTTCTACCGCCGGGTGAGCACGCAGGAGGAGGTCAACGAGGCCGGCTCCGAGATGGCCGGCATGAACGAGGACCGCGCCCGGCTCAACAACGCGGTCAAGGGCGCCGACGGCTTCTTCACCACCTACTTCGTCTCCACCTACTCGCGCTTCATCGCCCGCTGGGCGGCGCGGCGCGGGCTGACGCCCAACCAGGTGACGCTGATCTCGATCACGCTCGGCGTGGCCGCGGCCGCCTGCTTCGCCACCGGCGACCGTCCGTGGATGGTCGCCGGCGGCCTGCTGATCTACTTCGCCTTCGTCTTCGACTGCGTCGACGGCCAGGTGGCCCGCTACGCCCGCAAGTTCGGCGTGCTGGGGGCCTGGCTCGACGCCACCTTCGACCGCTTCAAGGAATACGTGGTCTTCGCCGGTCTGGCCGTCGGCTGGGTCGTCTCGGGCAACGGCGACGACATCTGGATCCTGGCGCTGGCCGCCATCGGGCTCCAGTCCGTACGCCACCTGCTCGACTTCTCCTTCGGCATCTCCAACCGGCGCAAGCCGCCCGGGCAGCTCCCCACCCTCCCGCTCGACGCCCCCGACGACCGCGACCTGCGCAAGGCGCTGGAGCGGCGCAAGGCAGAGCGCAGCCAGGGCCTGCGCGGTGTGCTCAAGATGTGGACCAGGGCGGGCAAGTTCCGCGCGGTCCACTGGGCGCGGAAGATGATCGTGTTCCCCATCGGCGAGCGGTTCGCGGCCATCGCGATCACCGCCGCCCTCTTCGACGCCCGGATCACTTTCCTCACCCTCGTGATCTGGGGCTCCGTCGCCGCCGCCTACACCCTCACCGGACGCCTCATGAGGTCGCTCGTATGATCACTCAACCGCAGGCCATGGCCACCCCCACGCCGGACCCCGACGAGGAACGCCGCCGCATCCAGACCGCCCGCCTGCTCGCCTACCGCGACGACGGCCCGCTCGTGCACGCCCTGGCGGGCAAGCTGGGCAAGGGCCTGCCGCCCGTGCCCGCCACGCTCGTGGCACTGCTCGCCGTCGTCGCCGTCACCGTCGTCGGGCTGCCCGACAAGGGGCCGCTGCTGCTCGTGCCGGTGGCCATCACGCTGCTGCTCGTGCTGCCGACCGCACCGCGCGACCACCTGGGCCGCTTCGACTGGCTCACCCCGCCGCTGCTGCGCGGCACCGAGTTCCTCGCCATGATCGCGATCGGCCTGGCCGCCGGCGCGCCGAAGTGGCTGCTGTTCGTGCTGGTCTACGTGGTGGGCTACCACACCTACGACACCGTCTACCGCACCCGGCAGAGCATCTGGCCGCCCGCGTGGGTGTTCCACGCGGGGCTCGGCTGGGAGCTGCGCCTGCTGATCATCGGTGCGGGCGCGGCGCTGGGCTGGCTGACGCCGGTGCTCGCGGTGCTGACGGCGTACCTGTTCGTGCTGTTCGCGGTGGAGAGCGTGACGAGCTGGGTGCGTCTGGACAAGGCCTCTGCGCAGGCCGGCGCCGACGCCGAACAGGACCTTGAGGCCTCGCCCGAGGACGCGCTCGAACAGGCCACCGGCGAGGCGGAGAAGGGCTGAGCGGCCACCTCCCCCTCCGGACACGACGCCGGGCACGACGGCGGTCACGGGCTCCCGACCAGGGCGCCGGTGGCCGCCGTTTCGCGTCCGCGCCCGGAACCGGCCGCGACGCCCGATCCTGGAGCGCTCTCTCGTATTGACACGCGGTCACGGGCGTGTTTACGTCGCGTCAAGAGAGCGCTCTCTCGCTCGACTCCACACCCCCATGGAGCTGGGATGACAACAGAGATCCGGCACCGGCGCCGCCTGGTGGCCGTGGCGGTGGTGCTCGTGGCACTCACCGGCCTGCTCGTCAAAGTGGCCGTCAGCGCCTCGGCGTCCGTGCCGTCCACGCCGTCCGGCTGGTCGCTGGTCTGGTCCGACGACTTCAACGGCTCGGCGGGCACGCCGCCCTCGTCCGCCGAGTGGATCGTCGACACCGGGCACGGCTACCCCGGCGGGCCGGGCAACTGGGGCACCGGCGAGGTCCAGAACTACACCGCCGGCACGTCCAACCTCGGCCTCGACGGCTCCGGCAACCTGCGCATCACGCCCCTGCGCAGCGGCTCGGGCGAGTGGACCTCGGCCCGCATCGAGACCAGGCGGGCCGACTTCAAGCCGGCCGCCGGACGCGTCCTGCGGATCGAGGGCAGGATCCAGATGCCGAACGTGACCGGTCAGGCGGCGCTCGGCTACTGGCCGGCGTTCTGGGCGCTCGGGGCGCCGTACCGGGGGAGCTACTGGAACTGGCCGGGCATCGGCGAGTTCGACATCATGGAGAACGTCAACGGCCTCAACTCCGTGTGGGGCGTGCTCCACTGCGGCGTCAACCCCGGCGGGCCCTGCAACGAGACGACCGGCCTCGGCGCGAGCCGGGCCTGCCCAGGCTCCACCTGCCAGTCGGCCTTCCACACCTACCGCTTCGAGTGGGACCGCGCCGCCAGCCCGAACCAGCTGCGCTGGTACGTCGACGGCCAGCAGTTCCACAGCGTGAGCCAGAACCAGCTCGACGCCACCACCTGGAACAACATGACCGGGCACGGCGGCTACTTCCTGCTGCTCAACCTGGCGATGGGCGGCGCGTTCCCCAACGCCCTGGCCGGCACGGGCACGCCGACGGCGGCGACCGTCCCGGGGCATCCGATGCTGGTGGACTACGTGGCCGTCTGGCAGAGCGGCACGGTCTCCACCCCGACCGCGACCCCGACCGTGACCCCCACCGTCCCGGGCGGCGTGGACGCGCGCTCCACCATCCAGGCCGAGCGCTACCAGGGCCAGTCGGGCACCATCGTCGAGACCACCACCGACACCGGCGGCGGCCAGAACGTCGGCGCGATCGCCAACGGCGACTGGCTGCGCTACGACGGCGTGAACTTCGGCTCCGAGCCCGCCCTCCAGTTCAAGGCCAGGGTGGCGTCGGGGGCCGCGGCCGGTGTGAGCGGGCTGGTGCAGGTGCGGCTGGACAGCCCGTCCGCGCCGCCGATCGGCGACTTCGCGCTGGCCGACACGGGCGGCTGGCAGAGCTGGCGCACGGTACCGGCCAACATCGGCGGGGTGACCGGCACGCACACCGTCTACCTGACCTTCAGCAGCGGCCAGCCCGCCGACTTCGTCAACGTCAACTGGTTCACCTTCTCGACGGCCTGACCTCCCTCAGGGTTCCCCTCAGGCCCGGCTCGGCGCCTCCGGTACGCCGCGGCCGGGCCGGGGAACAATGGGACGGTGCGCGAATTGCCGGTGATCGACATCTCCCCGCTGCTCGACGGTGCCACGGGCGGTGACAGGCAGGCCGCCGGCGCGGCGATCGGCGCGGCCTGCCGGGACAACGGGTTCTTCTACGTCTCCGGGCACGGCGTGCCGCAGGAGCTCCTCGACCGGCTCGACGCGGCCGCCAGGCGTTTCTTCGCGCTGCCCGAGGAGGTCAAGAACGAGATCTCCATGGACCGGGGCGGCCCGGCCTGGCGCGGCTTCTTCCCGGTGGGCGGCGAGCTCACCTCGGGCAGGCCCGACCTGAAGGAGGGCGTCTACTTCGGCGCCGAGCAGCCGCCCGGCCCGCTCCCGCTGCACGGCCCCAACCAGTTCCCCGTCCAGGTGCCCGAGCTGCGGGAGGCCGTGCTCGCCTACCTGGACACGATGACGGGGGTCGCGCAGGCGGTCATGTCCGGCGTGGCGCTCAGCCTGGGCCTGGACGAGGGCTACTTCCGCACCGGCTACACCGCCGACCCCACCGTCCTGTTCCGGATCTTCCACTACCCGCCCGCGCCGCCGGACGACGACGAGACCTGGGGCGTGGGCGAGCACACCGACTACGGCCTGCTCACCCTCCTCCTCCAGGACTCCAACGGCGGCCTCCAGGTCCGCACCGCGGACGGCTGGATCGAGGCGCCGCCGCTGGCGGGCACGTTCGTCTGCAACATCGGCGACATGCTCGACAAGCTCACCGGCGGCCGCTACCGCTCGACCCCGCACCGCGTACGCAACCGCAGCGGCAACGAGCGCCTGAGCTACCCGTTCTTCTTCGACCCCGGCTGGGACAGCGAGGTCCCGCCCCTCCCCTACGCCGCCGGCGAGCGCTGGGACGGGCAGGTCGACTTCACCGGAACCTACGGCCAGTACCTGCTGTCGAAGGTGTCCAAGGTCTTCCCGCGCCTGTTCGAACGGCAGATCTAGGCCGACTCCCGCACCACCAGCCGGGTGGGCAGCACGACCGGCGTGGTGCTCCTGCCCTCCAGCCGCGACAGCAGCAGCCGCGCGAGCGCCAGCGCCTGCTCGGTGACCGGCACCCGCACGGTGGTGAGCGCGGGGGTGGTGGCCGAGGCGGCGTCGATGTCGTCGAAGCCGACGATCGCCAGGTCCTCGGGCACCCGCCGGCCCGCGGCGCGGGCGGCCAGCAGCGCGCCGATCGCCATGCGGTCGTCGGCCGCGAAGATCGCGTCCAGGTCGGGGGCGTCGCCGAGGAGCTGCCCGGCGGCCGCCGTGCCGGAGGCGCGGGTCAGGTCGCCGATCGCCGGGCGGACCCGCAGCCCGGCGCGTTCCATGGCCGCACGATGGCCGGCGAGCCGGTCCTGGGTGGCGACCAGGTCCATCGGGCCGCAGATCACGCCGATGCGGCGGCGGCCGGTGGCCAGCAGGTGCTCGGTGGCCGCCGCCGCGCCCGCGGCGTTGTCGGCGTCCACGTACGGCACCAGCGAGCTGACCGGCGGCCGGCCCAGCAGCACGAGGGGCACGCCGGTGCGCGAGAGGCGTTCGGCCAGTGTGTCGCCCCGCTCGGGCGGCAGCAGGACGACGCCGTCCACCAGGCGGGCCTCGGCGTGCCGGACGATGCGGCGGTGGCTCTCGGCGGTGTCGGCGAGCATGAGGGTGATCTGCTTGCCCGCGCCCTCCAGCAGGCTCGTCACGTACTGGACGACGGCCGGGACCATCGGGTCGGCGGCGTGCCTGGGCACCGACAGCACGAGAGCGACGGTGTCGGTGCGCCGGGTCACCAGGCTGCGGGCGGCGGCGTTGGGCACGTAGCCGAGCTCCTTGACGGCCTGGAGGACCGTGGAGCGCACCTCGGGGCTGACCGACGCCTCGCCGTTGACCACGCGGGAGACCGTGGCCCGGGAGACGCGGGCGCGGGCGGCCACGGTCTCCAGCGTGGGCCGTCTGGGCGGGGCCTCGGTCAGGCCGTTGCGCCTGATCACGTCGCGGTACCACAGCGCGCTGTCCTTGGGCCGCCTGCGCTGGGTGTCGAAGTCGACGTGCACGAGGCCGAACTTGCGCCGGTAGCCGTCGGCCCATTCGAGATTGTCCAGCAGCGTCCAGACGAGATATCCGCGGACGTTCGCGCCCTCCTCGACCGAGGAACGCAGAGCCCTCAGGTGTTCCTCGACGAAATGCACGCGGTCGACGTCGTGAATGCCGTCGGGGGTGACCGTGTCGACGAAGTCGGCGCCGTTCTCGGTGACCATGAGTTCGAGGCCGGGATATTCCCTGGAGAGCCGCCGCAGTAACAGGGAGAGGGCGTTCGGGACGATCGGCCAGCCCATCGCGGTGACCGCCGTGGGAATGGTGCTGAAAAGCACGCCCGCGCTTCCCGGATAGGCCGGGTCGGCCGGTTCGCCGGGCTGCGCCTGGACGACGGCGGGCGCGTAGTAATTGACGCCGAGCAGGTCGAGCGGCTGGGCGATGTCGGCCAGGTCGCCGTCGTGGACGTGCCCGAGCCCGGCGTGCTCCTCGATGACCGGCAGCAGGTCGGCGGGGTAGGCGCCGCGCAGCATCGGGTCCAGGAACTGCCGGTGGACCAGGGCGTCGATCCTGGTCACGGCCTCGGCGTCCTCCTCCGACAGCGGCCGGTCGAAGTCGCCGACCTGGGCGGGCGTCAGGACGGGCGAGAAGTTGAGCACGGCCCCCACCTCGGCGGCACCGGCGGCGCGCAGGGCCTGGGCGCCCAGGCCGTGGGCGAGCAGCAGGTGGTGGGCGGCCCGGAACGCGTCGGCGGCCGACCGGCGGCCCGGCGCGTGCACCCCCGAGCCGTGGCCGACGAAGGCCGCCACCCACGGCTCGTTGACGGTGAACCAGGTGCCGACCCGGTCGCCCAGCCGGTCGGCGACGATCGCCGCGTAGTCCGCGAAGCAGCGGGCGGTGTCGCGGGACGGCCAGCCGCCGCGCTCCTCCAGCGCCTGCGGCAGGTCCCAGTGATAAAGCGTGGCGTACGGCGTGATGCCCGCCTCCAGCAGCGCGTCGACCAGCCGCTGGTAAAAGTCGAGACCGGCCGCGTTCACCTTTCCCGCGCCCTCGGGAAGAATGCGCGGCCAGCTCACCGAGAATCGGTACGCCGCCATTCCCAGGTCTTTCATCAGCCGGACGTCGTCGCGATATCGGTGGTAATGGTCGCAGGCGTCGGCCGGGCCGCCGGCGAAGGCGTCCCAAATGGACGGCCCGCGGCCGTCGGCGGCCGTGCCGCCCTCGATCTGGAAGGCCGACGTCGAGACCCCCCAGACGAAACCCTCGGGAAAGCGTGCGATATTCATGTGGCGTCAATCCTCCGGCAGTGGACCGAGCGCCCAGTCTCCCGCGCGGCGCTCGTCGCGCGCCAGCCTGGCCAGGCGGTATACAGAGCGCGTGGAACTGGACCGGCTCGATCGTGACATCATCGCGGCGCTCGTCGACGACGCCCGCGCGACCTACGCGGACATCGGCCATCAGGTGGGGCTGAGCGCGTCGGCCGTCAAGCGGCGGGTCGACCGGCTGCAGAAGAGCGGGGCGATCACCGGTTTCAGCGCGCGGGTGGCGCCGCAGGCGCTCGGCTGGACCACCGAGGCGTACGTCGAGCTGTTCTGCCAGGGCAAGACCAAGCCGTCGGACATCGCGCTGGCGGTGGCCAAGTTCCCCGAGGTGGTGGCGGCGGCCACGATCACCGGCGAGGCCGACGCGCTGCTGCACATCAGGGCCACCGACGTGCGGCACGTCGAGCGGGTCATCGAGCGCATCGCGGCCGAGGCTTTCGTGGTCCGGACGAAGAGCTCGATCGTGCTGTCACGGCTGGTCGACACGCCTCCGGGAGCCGCTCTCACGGACGCGCGCAACGGATCGCACGTGGTCAGCCGATAGACGCAACAGACCTGCGCCAACGCGCAATGCGAACCGCTTGGCCTGCGCAAACGTCAATTCTTAGGCTGTGCTCGTCTCCCCCGACACGGGAACTTCCCCTGCAATGACGACGGAGCCCTGCATGCCCAAACACTTCCTCATGTGCCGCCCGGACCACTTCGCGGTCGAGTACGCGATCAACCCGTGGATGGACCCCGAGGCCGGCGCCGACCGTGAGGTGGCGATCCGGCAGTGGGAAGGGCTGAAGTCGGCGTACGAGGAGCTCGGGCACAAGGTCAGCCTGATCGACCCGATCGAGGGCCTGCCCGACATGGTGTTCGCCGCCAACGGCGCGCTGGTCGTCGGCGGCCGGGTCTACGGCGCCCGCTTCACCTTCCCCGAGCGCGGCCCCGAGGGCCCGGCCTACCTGCGCTGGTTCGTCGAGCGCGGCTACCCGACCCTGGAGCCCACGTACGTCAACGAGGGCGAGGGCGACTTCCTCACCCTCGACGAGGTCATCCTCGCCGGCACCGGCTTCCGCACCGACGTGGTCGCCCACCAGGAGGCGCAGGAGTACCTGGGCCGCCCGGTCGTCTCGCTGAAGCTGGTGGACCCGCGCTTCTACCACCTCGACACCGCGCTGTTCCCGCTCGACGGCCGCAACGTCGCCTACTACCCCGGCGCCTTCTCCAAGGGCAGCCAGGAGGTGCTGCGCTCGATGTTCCCCGACGCGGTGATCGCGACCGCCGAGGACGCCGAGGTGCTCGGCCTCAACGCGGTCAGCGACGGCAGGAACGTGGTGATCAACTCCGAGGCGTCCGGGCTCCAGCTGGAGCTCAAGCGGCACGGCTACGAGGTCATCCCGGTCGAGCTGTCGGAGCTGCGCAAGGCGGGCGGCGGTCCCAAGTGCTGCACACTGGAGATCAGGGGGGAGAAGTAACATGAGCACCAGCGCAGAGCTGATCGAAGTAAGCGAGCGCCGCAGCGCGCACAACTACCATCCGCTGCCCGTGGTCATCCACGAGGCGCACGGCGCGTGGGTCACCGACGTCGAGGGCAAGCGCTATCTCGACTGCCTGTCGGGCTACTCGTCACTGAACTTCGGCCACGGCAACCCGAAGATCATCGAGGCCGCCCAGGAGCAGCTGAAGAACCTCACGCTGACCAGCCGGGCCTTCTACCACGACCAGTTCGCCCGGTTCTGCGCCGGGCTCGGCGACCTCACCGGCAAGGACATGATCCTGCCGATGAACACCGGCGCCGAGGCCGTCGAGACCGCGATCAAGGTGGCCCGCAAGTGGGGCTACGAGGTCAAGGGCGTCGCGCCGGAGCAGGCCAACATCATCGTGATGGAGGACAACTTCCACGGCCGCACCACCACGATCATCAGCTTCTCGACCGACCCCGACGCGCACGACGGGTTCGGCCCGTACACGCCCGGCTTCACGATCGTCCGCTACGGGTCCGCCGAGGCGATCAGGGAGGCGATCGACGACAACACCGTCGCCGTCCTCGTCGAGCCGATCCAGGGCGAGGCGGGCGTGCTGGTGCCGCCGGACGGCTACCTCACCGAGGTCAGGCGCATCTGCACCGAGAACAACGTGCTGATGATCGCCGACGAGATCCAGTCGGGGCTCGGCCGCACCGGCCGCACGTTCGCCTGCGACCACGAGAACGTCGTCCCCGACATCTACATCCTGGGCAAGGCGCTCGGCGGCGGCGTGGTGCCGGTGTCGGCCATCGCCGCGGACGAGGACGTCCTCGGGGTGATCAAGCCGGGCCAGCACGGGTCCACGTTCGGCGGCAACCCGCTGGCCTGCGCGGTCGGCATCGCCGTCATCGACATCCTGAACACCGGCGAGTTCCAGGCCAGGGCCGCCCGGCTCGGCGAGGTGCTGCACGCGCGGCTGCGCGAGCTGGCCGGCAAGGGCGTGGTGGCGGTGCGCGGGCGCGGGCTGTGGGCGGGCGTGGACATCGACCCGGCCCTCGGCACCGGGCGCGAGGTCTCCAAGGCGCTGATGGCGCGCGGCGTGCTCGCCAAGGACACCCACGGGTCCACGATCCGGCTCGCGCCGCCGATCGTGATCTCCGAGGAGGACCTGGTCTGGGCGGTCGACCAGCTCGCCGCCGTCCTCGAAGAGCTCTAGGTCTCCTACGGCTTCGCCTGGTCACGCCACCCGCCGTACTTCGGCCGGCGGCCCTCCGGGAAACGGCCGCTGACCCCGCACGGGCACGCCGCCGTGGCGGCGCGCCCTGTGGGCCTGCTGGGTGGGTCTACCGGGTGGCCGGCCGCCGGCCGCCGGTGGAGGTCACGAACCCGGGGTGGGGGTGACGGTACGCGTCACCGTCGGCTCCGGGGTGCCGGTCGGCCCGGTCTCCGGCTCGCGGGTCGACTCGACCGCGAACGCGCTGGTCGGCTCCGGGGTGAACGTGAACGTCGCCTCGGCCGCCGGCAGCTCCGCCGTCGTCGGGCCGGACTCCGAGGGAATGGGTGTGGGGGCCTGGGTCTCCGGCGTGCAGCTCGCGTCGGCGCCGGCGTCGGGGGCGTCCGGCAGGGCGTCCACCACGGAGACGTCGAGCTGGGCCGTCAGCGCCAGGACGCTGTCCTTCGGCGCCCCGGCCTTGGCGTCCACCGCGACCTGCCGCTCGCCCAGGAACGTGTGCGCGGCCGGGTCGAAGATCAGCTCTTCACGCACGCCCCAGTCGGCGACCCGGCCCAGCGCCACGCCCACGCGTCCCGAGGAGTCGGCCACGCCCTCGGCCGCCTCGACGCCGGGGATCGTCTTGACCGCCTCGAACAGGGCGTCCCGCTGCGGCTTGGGCAGGTAGTTCTCCCTGACGAGGTCGCCTGCGCGGGTGAAGGCGGCGGCGTCGGCGTTGACGTCCTTGCCCTTGGGGACCGGCTGGTAGAGGCGGTCGCGCATGGCCGTGGCGTCGGTCGGGAGCGTGCTCAGGAAGGCGTAGTCGTCGCGGTAGGGGCCGCGCAGGTCGGGGCAGGAGGCGAGCTGGTTCCACTCGCTGCCCTGCCAGTTCTTGGCGTCCGCCGGCAGCGGCTCGCCCGGCCAGGGGCGCGGCTCCTGCCCCTCGGTCAGCAGCAGGCCGTCCTTGCTGCCGTCCACCGACTTCCAGATCTTGCGGTGCTGGCGGTAGAGGTAGCGGGTCTGTCCTCCGGACGCGTCGACCGAGTGCGAGCCGTACATGGTGTCGGACTCGATCAGGATGAACTGGTCCGGCCTGGGGTTCAGCTCTCCGCCCGAGAGGACCACGGAGGTGGCCGGGCGGATCTCCGTCCCGCCCTGGCCGGACAGCGCCACCGCCACGCCGCCGACCAGGACGACCGTGACGCCGAACGCGGCGGCCGTCTGCCAGCCGAGCCTCGGCAGCCGCAGGCGTCGCCCGCCGCGCGCCTCGGCCAGCAGCCGTTCCCGTGCCCGCGCGCGGGCCTGCGGCTCGTACGGCGGCGCGGACGGCCTGCCGTCGGCGAACGTCCGGATCTCGTCATCCATGCTGGGGCTCCTCTGCTGCGAAGGGGTCGATGCCGCCGAGCGCCCTGCGTACCTTGACGCGGAGCCGGTGCAGCCTGGACCGGACGGTGCCGACCGGCACCCCGAGGGCGCGGGCGGCGTCCTCGTAGGTCAGGTCGGCCCACGCCACGAGCAGCAGCAGGTCGCGCTCGCTCGCGCTGAGCCTGGTCAGCGCCCTGGCCAGGCGCGGCTGGAGCTGCTCTGCGGTGACCCGGTCGGCGCTGCGCTCGTCGAACGTGCCGGGACGGTCGGCGCCGACCCTGGCCATGGCCGCGGTGCGCCGCCGTTCGGCCCTGCGGTGCTGGGACACGACCTTGGTGGCGATGCCGTACAGCCAGGGCCGGGCGTCAGGCAGGGTGCGGTCGTAGCGGCCGCGCCCGCGGAAGGCGACGAGGAACACCTCCCCCGTCACGTCGTCGGCCAGCTCCGCGCCCAGGCGGCGGGCGGCGTACCGGTGGATCTCGTCGGCGTGCCGGTCGAACAGTGCGGCGAAACGCTCAGGGTCGCCCATGGAATGCCCGATCAGGGTCGAGTCATCCAGCGTTTCGGTTGTGTCCTCGACACTCACCACATCCGGTCCTCTCTCATGCGGTCACCCTGTTGTTGGCCGCACCCGGAAGCCCGGTTCCACCTTTTTCGGGTTACGTCGCCTTCCGCCAGGCCGCCAGCCCGTCGGGGGCCTCGTCCTTGACGAACCCGGCCGCCGTCAGCTCCGCGGCCAGCCGCTCGCCGCCCGGCCGGTGGGCCTCGCTGGTCACCTCGTCCTCGCCGATCACCACGCCGCGCTGCCTGACCCGGTAGAGGAAGCGGGAGCGCACGGTCTCGCCGGAGACGCCGAGCACCTGGCCCCAGACCTCGTAGGCGTGCCGCCCGACCTGGTACGACCCCATGAGCTCCAGCTCACCCGGCGTGGGCGCGGGCCGCTCGCGCCAGTTGAACAGCAGCAGCCCGCCCGGTTCGAGCTGCCTGGCCAGCACCCGCCACAGCTCCTCCCGCCGCCCGGCCGGGAACGCCTGGAGCACCGAGATCATCACGACCGCCTCGACCGGTACGTCGACGTCGACGTCGAGCGCCCCGCAGGCCAGCACGGTGACGCGGCGGCGCGCCTCCTCGTCACCGGCCAGCCGCGACAGCAGTACCGACCGCATGGCGAGCGCCGGCTCGACGGCGAACACCTCGCCGCGCGTCTCGCGCACGATCAGCTCGGTGATCAGGCCGGTGCCCGCGCCGATCTCCATGACGGCGCCCCGCACGCCCTTCAGCAGGGGCGGCAGCGACTCGCGGATCTCGGGGACGTGCCCGTCCTCGTGCCACAGGTCGTAGAAGGGCACCGCCCTGGAGTACTGGTCGTCGTTCATGGGTCCTTTCTACGCCAGCCGGGCCGAGTCGATCGGCCGCACCCCGTCGCCCACCGACTCGTACCAGGTGATCGTGTCGGGGAAGGTCAGCGTGGCCAGCGCGTTCTGGAACAGCGGCCCCTTGGTCACCCGCCAGCGGAACGGCGGCCGCGGGATGCCTGCCAGCCGCGCCAGCAGGCTGCCCACCAGCGTCGCCAGCCCGAACTGGGTGAGCACGTTGGCCCAGCGCAGCAGCCGGCTGAGCGGGTTGCGGATCGGCGAGCAGACGACCTGGTAGATCTGCCCGGCCGACGCCTTGGCCAGGTAGGAGTAGTGGACGTCGCCGGACAGGATCACGGCCGGTTTGCCGAGCTTGACCAGCATCCTGCCCAGGTCCTCGAACGAGCGCCGGAAGGCCGCCCAGTGCTCCAGGTCGACGGCCTGGCGCAGCTGCTCCGACAGCCGCTGGGCCGTACGGCCCCACTTGCCGTCGCACAGCGCCTCGTTCCAGTTCTGGACGCCGTGGACGCCCTCGGGCAGCAGGAACGGGATCGAGGAGCCGATGACCAGCCGCTCGGCCGGCGTGGCGGCCTGCTCCTGGAGCCAGGCCCACTCGTCGGGGTCGAGCATGCGCCGGTCGCCGGGGGTGAGCTGCCTGGCGCACCTGGTGTCGATCATGATGAGCCGGGTGTGCCCGAGGTCGCGGGTGTAGCTCCAGCGGTTGCTGCTCGGCTCGGCGTCGGCCTTGGCGGCGAACGCGTCGAGGGCCGGGCCGCCGTCGCCGCCGCCCTCGGTGAGCTCGCGCACCAGCGGGTCGGCCGCGCGCTCGGCCGGAGTCAGGTTGCCGAGGTGCTGGTAGACGAAGTACGCCCCCAGCCCCGCGACCACCCGCCGCGGCCACCAGCTCGTCAGGGCCATCTTCTCCCGCCAGGACTGCGAGGTGTTCCAGTCGTCGCGCAGGTCGTGGTCGTCGAAGATCATGGCGGTGGGCACGGTGGACAGCAGCCAGCGGATCTCGGGGTCGGTCCACGCCTGGCGGTAGAGCTCGGCGTACTCCTCGAAGTCGGCGATCTCGCCCTGCGGCTCGGTGGAGCGGCGGGCGTGGATGTAGTCGAGCATCTGGGGCGAGGGGCTGTCGGCGTAGACCTGGTCGCCGAGGAGCAGCAACAGGTCGGGCCACTCCTGCTCGTCGGCGCGCATGAGGCTCACGCCGTACGCGCGCAGCACGTCGTCGCCGTGGGTGCGGACGTGGGCGGAGTCGTGCGGCACGCTCGTCCGGCACGACCCGAACGCCAGCCTGCGCGGCCCTTCTGCGGGCAGCAGCCGGACCCGGCTGGCCGGGCGACCCGCCAGGGGCCAGACCTGGTCCCCGTCGAGGCTGACGGAATAGGAGGCGATATCCTGGGACAGGCCGACGAGATCCACGATCGCGTAGTGGTGACCGTGCACGGTGAAGGTGGGCGACCGATAAGCCCCGCCTGCCGTCTCGACGGTTACCGTGCAGGGCTCGCTGGTCTCCACCCAGATCGAGGCGCTGACCGAGTCGACGTGACGCAACATCGGCCCAACCACGAGTGCGGGCATCCAACCCTCCGGTTTTCGACGATTCGGCAAACTCTCGATCGACAGCCTGCCAGAGTGGCACGTTCCCAGCACGTTGATCAACGGCTTGGATATCCCTTCATAACCTAGGCAAGGTCAAACAGCCCGGCCTAGGATGATCGAGACAACACGCCCAAGAGGGAAGGCAATGGCGCCTTCTCCCGCAAACTGGGCGCGCATACAGGAGGAAACTCGACCATGAGCATCATGGTGCCGTCAAAGACGCCGGCGCTGATCACACCTGGTCAACAGGCGCTCGACTCCGCTCTCCACCAACTCCATCAGGCCGCCGCCCACCTCGGGCTCGACGACGGCCTCCGCACGATGCTGGCCACGCCGCGCCGCTCGCTGACCGTCTCGGTCCCGGTGCGCCGCGAGGACGGGCGCATGGACGTCGTCCAGGGCTTCCGCGTCCAGCACAACGTCTCACGCGGCCCCGCCAAGGGCGGTATCCGCTTTCATCCCGGCACCGACATCCACGAGGTCACCGCCCTGGCGATGTGGATGACGTGGAAGTGCGCACTGGTCGGCATCCCGTACGGCGGCGCCAAGGGCGGCGTGGCCGTGGACCCGGGCGCGCTGACCACGATCGAGCTCGAACGGCTCACCCGCCGCTACGTCAACGAGATCCTGCCGCTGATCGGCCCGGAGAAGGACATCCCGGCCCCCGACGTCGGCACCGACGAGCAGACCATGGCCTGGATCATGGACACCTACAGCGTCAACGCCGGCTACTCGGTGCCCGGCGTGGTCACCGGCAAGCCGATGACGCTCGGCGGCTCGCTCGGCCGCACCGGCTCGACCTCGCGCGGCGTGCAGATCGCGGCGCTGGCCGCGCTCGGGCGCTCACCCGAGGGCGTCACGGTGGCCGTGCAGGGCTTCGGCAAGGTGGGCGCGCTGGCCGCGCAGTACCTGTCCGACGAGGGCTGCAAGGTGGTCGCCGTCTCGGACGTGACCGGCGCGCTCTACGCGCCCGGCGGCCTCGACGTCGCCCGCGTGCGCGCCTGGGTGGCCGAGACCGGCGGCGTGTCCGGCTACCCGCACGCCGACGCGATGGCCCACGACGACCTCTTCGAGCTGGACGTGGACGTGCTCGTCCCGGCCGCGCTCGAAGGCGTGATCACCGAGGCGAACGCGCCCCGCGTGCGCGCCCGGCTGATCGTGGAGGGCGCCAACGGCCCCACCACGCCGGAGGCCGACGAGATCCTGGCCGCCAACGGCACCACCGTCGTGCCGGACATCCTGGCCAACGCGGGCGGGGTGATCGTGTCCTACCTGGAGTGGGTGCAGAACATGCAGGCCTTCTCCTGGAGCTCGCGTGAGGTCGAGGTGAAGCTGCGCGACCTGATGGAGAGCGCCTTCGCCGAGGTCAGGTCGATGTCCGCCGAACGCGGGCTGACGCTGCGGGAGGCGGCGCACGTGATCGGCGTGGGCCGGGTCGCCGAGGCGCACAGCATGCGCGGGCTCTACCCCTGACCGACTTTGGTCGCACGTGACCCGCCCAAGGTCGGATGCCGGGGCGGGTCCCGTTCTGCCACTGTCGAGGCCATGAGGGGTTTCTTCGGGATCATGGCCGTGCTCCAGGGGCTCGGCGGGTTCGTCGGGCGCGTCTGGTTCGACACGGAGTGGGGGTTCGTGGGGCGGCTCGTGGAGCTGCCCCTCGCGGCGTATCTGGGGCTCGCGGCCGTCGGCGTGGCCCTTCTGGTGTGGGGCGACCACGACAGGAGGAACCGCGAGAGCTGACCGCCGGCGGTTCGGGCAGGATGGCCTCATGACCTATCCGGAACCGCGCTATTCGGGCGACACCGGCGAGCTGTCGGCCACGTACCGCCCCTACGCCCACGGCCCCGAGCTGACCTACCAGAACGGCAACACCGTCCACTACCTGGCCACCGGAGCCACCACCAACGGCCAGTTCGGGCTCTACCGCTGGGTCATGGGGCCCGAGCCGTCCGGGCCGAGCCCCCACTTCCACAAGTCGATCTCCGAGTCGTTCTACATCCTCGAAGGCTCGGTGCGGATCTACGACGGCAGCCGCTGGATCGACACGCGGCCCGGCGACTGGGTCCACGTGCCCGAGGGCGGCGTGCACGCCTTCCGCAACGAGTCGGGCGAGCCCGCGACCATGCTGCTGCACTTCGCCCCCGGCGCCCCTCGCGAGGGCTACTTCGAGGGGCTGCCGGAGCTGGCGGGCAAGAGCGAGGAGGAGAAGGCCGAGTTCTTCATCCGCCACGACACGTACTGGCTGGGCTAGCGGGGGGCCACGGCTTCGGCCGAGGCGCGGTCGAGGGCCGCCGCCAGGTCCTCCAGCTCGCGCATCAGCCGCTCGGTGCGCTCCTGGCCGAACGCGGCGGCGACGGCCCGGTGGTGCTCGGCCACCGCGCCGTCCACGCGGGCCAGCAGGTCGCGCCCCCGGTCGGCCAGGAACACCGCCACCCGCCGCCGGTCGCCCGCCGACGCGCCCCGGTGGACCAGCGCCCGGTCGATCAGCCGGTCGACCGCCTTGGTGAGCGTCGGGTGCGGCATGAGCACCGCCTCGGCCAGCTCCCCCATCGAGTGGCCGCGCCCGTCGGCCAGCGCGCGCAGGATGCGCCACTGCTCGACGGTGACGTCCTCACCGGCCAGGGTCGCCGCCAGGCCGCGCGTGACCTCGCGTTCGGCGCGGCTGAGCACGTACGCGAGTGAGGACCCCAGCCCGGATTTAGCCATGGAAGATCAGGTCCTTTCACCGGAGAGCTAGTTCGGAGGATACTCGTCGGCGTGGCGGCGATCGTCGATCCTTTCGAGGCCCGGCTCCTCCCCTCAGACGCGGTCAGGATCGGCCTCGTCGTGCCCGTGTCCGGGGTGCTCGGGCTGGTGGGACCGTGCGCGATCAACTGCGCGGTGCTGGCCGCCGAAGAGGTCAACGCCCGGGGCGGCGTCCTGGGCAGGCAGGTCGAGCTGGTGCTCGTCGACGGCGGGCGGCCGGGGCGCGAGGTGGCCGCCGAGGTGGCCGGCCTGGTGGCGTCCGGCACGGTCGAGGCCGTGGTGGGCACGCACGCGAGCGACGTCCGGGTCGACGTGGTCGCCGCGATCGGCGGGCGGGTCCCGTTCGTGTACGCGCCGCCGTACGAGGGCGGAGGGCACGCGCCGGGCGTCTACTTCCTCGGCGAGACCCCCGGCAGGCAGCTCGAACCCGGCATCGAATGGCTGGTCCGCGCCCACCGGGCACGCCGCTGGTACCTACTGGGCAACGACTACGTCTGGCCGCGCCTGGTGCACGCGGGCGCCCGGCGCCGGCTGCGCGCGCGCGGCGCGACCGTCGTCGGCGAGACGTTCGTCCGGTACGGCGAGGCGGCCTCCTGGCTCGACCGGATCGCCGGCGCCCGCCCCGACGCGATCCTGCTCACGCTGATCGGCAGCGACCTGGTGGCCTTCAACCGGGCCTACGCGGCGAGCGGGCTCGGCGCGGCCCGGCTGTGCGGGGCGCTGGAGGAGCACGGCCTGCTCGGCATCGGCGGCGACGGCACCGGCGAGCTCTACGCCTCGATGGGCTACTTCCGCGACCTGCCGACCGAGGCCAGCCTGCACTTCGCCGAGCGGTACGCCAAACGCTTCGGCCCGCACGCCCCCATGCTCAACGCCCACGGCCAGGGCTGTTACGAGGCCGTCGCGATGCTCGCCGCCCTGTCCGGACGGGCCGGCAGCCTGGCCGTCCCCGCCCTCGACGCGGTCGCCGACGGCACCACGATCGTGAGCGCGCGCGGCCCGCTCACGCTGCTGAACCGCCAGGTGCGGCGCACGGTGCACCTCGGCAGGGCGGACGGCCTGGATTTCTTGCTTGAGAAACCTTTTCACTAGAAAGCTTTGGCTCTAAGGTGCCAATCGCCCCCCACGCTTCGAGGAGCCCCAGATGAGCACTATCGAGCAGTTCGGCTATCGCCAGGAACTCCAGAGATCCTTGGGTTTCTCCGACCTGATGATCTACGGCCTGATCTTCATGGTGCCGATCGCGCCGTTCGGCATCTTCGGCAACGTCTTCGCCGTCTCCCACGGCATGGTCGCGCTCGCCTACATCATCGGCCTGGTGGCGATGGGGTTCACCGCGCTGTCGTACGCGCAGATGGCCCGCGCGTTCCCGATGGCCGGCTCGGTCTACACCTACGCCGGGCGGGGCATCGCCGCGCCGGTCGGGTTCATCGCCGGCTGGGCGATCCTGCTCGACTACATCCTCGTGCCCGCGCTGCTCTACCTGGTGGCCAGCACGGCCATGACCTCGTTCGTGCCCGGCATCCCCATCTGGGGCTGGCTGGTCGTGTTCGTGCTGCTCAACACGGTGGTGAACTACCTGGGCATCCAGATGACGGCCAGGATCACCAGGGTCATGCTGGTGGCCGAGCTGATCGTGCTGGCGATCTTCCTGGTGGTCGGCGTCATCGCCCTGGCCCAGGGCAAGGCCCAGACCAGCGCGTTCACCCCGATCTTCGAGTCCTCCTCGTTCACCTGGACGGTGGTCTTCGGCGCCGCGTCGGTGGCGGTGCTGTCGTTCCTGGGCTTCGACGGCATTTCCACGCTGGCCGAGGAGAACCGCGAGGGCGGCGCCCGGCTCGGCCGGTCCATGCTGGCCGCGCTCGGCCTGGCCGCCGTCCTGTTCGTGGTCCAGACCTGGGTGGCCGCGCTGCTCACGCCCAACCGGGAGACCCTGATCTCCGCGGGCGACACGACGGGCAACGCGTTCTACGACACCGCGGAGTTCGCCGGCGGCCACTGGCTGTCCGTGCTCACGGCCGTGGCCACCGCCGTCGCGTGGGGCTTCGCCAACTCGCTGGTCGCCCAGGCGGCCACCTCCCGGCTGCTGTTCGCGATGGCCCGCGACCGCATGCTGCCCTCGTTCCTGTCCAAGGTCGACCCGCGGCACAAGGTCCCGGTCAACGCGACCCTGCTGGTGGCCGCGATCTCCCTGGCCCTCGGCATCTGGATGAGCACGCGGAAGAACGGCATCGGCGAGCTGGCCTCGCTGGTCAACTTCGGCGCCATGACCGCCTTCCTGCTGCTGCACATCGCCGTGGTCGTGCACTACGTCTTCCGCAGGCGCAGCCGTAACCTGCTGATGCATCTCGTGGTGCCCGTCATCGGGTTCGTCGTCCTGGTGGCCGTCGTGTACAACCAGAACGTGGCCGCCCAGTGGGTAGGCGGCATCTGGCTGCTGCTCGGTATCTTCGGCCTCGGCATCGCCTACCGCATGGGCCGCAGGCCCGTTCTTCCCTCGGAGGTCAAGTGAACGTCGTCTCCTACCACCCCTCGCCGGAGGAGCTCAGCTACACCTTCGGTGGTCGTGCCGCCCTGGGCAGGGTGCGGCCCGGGACGGTGATGGAGCTGTACACCGAGGACTGCTTCGGCGGCCGGGTGCGGACCGTGGACGACCTGCCGTCGCGGGTCTGCGAGTTCCCGTACCTGAACCCGGTGACCGGCCCCTTCCACGTGGAGGGGGCCGAGCCCGGCGACACGCTGGCGCTGCACTTCGTCAAGATCACGCCCGCCCGCGACTGGGCGGTCTCGACCACGTTCCCGCACTTCGGCGCGCTGACCGGCACCCACACCACGGCGACGCTCCAGCCGCCGCTGGAGGAGCGGGTGTGGCGCTACGACATCGACGTGGACAAGGGCGTGGCGGTCTACCACGCGCGCAACAGCGACTTCAGCGTCGCGTTGCCGCTCGACCCGATGCACGGCACGGTGGGCGTGGCCCCGGGCGCGAACGAGGCCCGCATGACCATCACCCCCGACGCGCACGGCGGCAACATGGACACCCCGGAGCTGCGCGCGGGCGTCACCGTCTACCTGGGCGTCAACGTCGAGGGCGGCATGTTCTCGATCGGTGACGGCCATGGTCTGCAGGGGCACGGCGAGGTCTGCGGCACGGCCGTGGAGTCGGCCATGAACACCGTGGTCGCGGTCGAGCTGATCAAGGGCGTGGCCACGCCGTGGCCCCGGCTGGAGGACGACCTGCACCTGATGTCCACCGGCTCGGCCAGGCCCCTGGAGGACGCCTACCGCATCAGCCAGCACGACCTGGTGACCTGGACGTCGGAGCTGACCGGCCTCGACACGCTGGACGCGTACCAGCTCGTCAGCCAGGCGGGCCAGGCGCCGGTCGGGAACGTGTGCGACACCAACTACACCATGGTCGCCAAGCTGCCCAAGACCTACCTGGGAGCCCCTTCGGTGTACGAGGACGTCCACGCCCGCCTGCGGGCCCTGGGCGCCCAGTACGACGCATGACAATCCCCCACTTAGGTAAACCTTGGTGTCGCAGGTCAGGGCATTGATCATCTTCCCCGTAGAGTGGGAAGGTGCTCAGGTTGGTACTGTCTCTGGTCCTGCTCGATCCGGCTGGCGTCACCGATGTCTCACAGCGCAGCGTCCCCGTCCCCCAGGTGCTGACCCCGGACGGCGACCGCCTGGGCTACGCGCCGGTCCCGCGCCCCTACACGGGGGCGCGGCGGCTGACCGGGGTGCTGCTCGGCCATGATCCCGTCACCCGCACCGACGTGTGGTGCGGGGGCGCGGTCATCGGCTCGCGCAGCCGCAGCCTGGTGCTGACGGCCGCGCACTGTCTCTACCACGACGGCCGGCCGCTCAGGCGGCTGGCCTTCATGCCCGGCTTCGACCGGGGCAACCCGCGGCTCGGCGTCTGGTCCGCAGTGCGGACCTGGGTGCCCGACCGCTGGAAGGCCGCCCCCGACTCCCCCGACGTGCTCCCGTACGACGTCGGCCTGGTCGGGGTCGTCAAGGGCAAGCGCCCGCTGGAGGCGGTGGTCGGCCAGGGCCTGCCGCCGCTGCGCACGGGCCGGGGCGCCGGGCTGCGCGGGCTCGAACTGCTCGGCTATCCGGCGGGCAAGCGCTACCCGGGCACGCAGATGTACCGATGCCTGGGCGACGCGGTGGAGGGCTCGACGGTGGGCCCCGGGGTGATGGTCACCCGCAACTGCCACGCCGCCGCCGGGGGGAGCGGCGGCCCGGTCCTGTACGGCGACTCGGTGGCGGGGGTGGTCTCCTCCTCCAGCCCGTTGAGCGACACCGACGGCTACACGGTGCTCGCCCGGCTGGGCGGGACGACGTTCGACCGCATGTTCGCCAGGGCCGACGAGTCGATGCGGATCAGGAAGCCAGGCTGACGGCCTCCTCGCAGATCGCGTGGGTGATCAGGGCGTCGTCGGCGCCGATCACCCGGCCCTCGCGGACCGCGAGCAGGAACTCCTGGCAGATCTGCTCGATGCCGCGCTGCCGGGCGACCGGCACCCAGTCGGGCCGCCGGGTGAGCGTCTCGCCGCCCTCGTAGTCGAGGACGTCGCCGAGGTTGACCACGCGCCGCTTGATGCCGTCGCCCATGACCTCGCAGGTCTCCTCGCCGGCGCCGCTGACCCGGTTCATGACGCCGATCGCGGTGAACCCGGCGCCCGACAGCTCCAGGACGATGTGTTCAAGCAGGTCGCGGCGGACGCGGGTGCGGATCCTGGTCTCGGTGACCGGGCCGGGGGCGAGGAACCTGAGCGTGTCCACGACGTGGATGAAGTCCTCGAAGATGGCCCGCCGGGGCGCGTCGGGGTAGTTGTCGCGGTTCTTCTCCATCAGCACGAGGTGGCGGGGAAGGGCGAGGAGCCCGGCGTAGCCGGGGGCGAAGCGACGGTTGAACCCGACCATGAGCGACCGGCCCTCGGACTCGGCCAGGCGCACCAGGCGCTCGGACTCGGCGAGGCTGTAGGCGATCGGCTTGTCGACGTAGACGTGGATCCCGGCGCTGAGCAGCGGCTCGACGATCTCCGCGTGCGCCTCGGTCGCGGCGTGCACGAACGCGGCGTCGACCCCTGCCTTGATCACCTCGTCGACGCTGGTGGACCGGTCGGCGACGCGGTAGGCGTCCCCGAGCCGGTCGAGCCGCGCGGTGTTGCGGGTGCAGAGGTGGAGGTCGAGGGACTGGGCGGCGAGCACGGGAAGGTACGCCTTCTCCGCGATGTCGCCCAGGCCGATCATGGCTATCTTCATCCGTCGAGCGTAGCCCTCAGCGCGGCCTCCATCGGCGTAGGCGCGACGCCGAAGACCTGCTGAAACGCCGAGGAATCGAGCACGAACGGCGCGGTGAACTGGTAGCGCACGTGCCGCAGCTCGCCGATCATGGGCGAGAACAGCCCGGACACCCGCAGCAGCGGCCACGGCAGCGTGCTCATCTTCGGCGCCGGCAGGTCCAGCAGGGCGGCCATCCGCGCGCCGACCTCGCGGAAGGTCATCGGGTCGTCGGTGGGCACGTGCCAGGGGCGGCCCCAGGCCCGCTCGTCGGCGCCCGCCGTGATCAGGGCGTCGGCCACGTCCGGCAGGTAGGTCCAGCTGTGCGGGACGTCGGCCGGGAAGACGAGCCGGACGGTCTTGCCCGCCCTGAGCGCCGGGATGAAGCGGGTGCCCAGGTGGGACTGGTCGGTGGCGCCTGGGCCGAAGAAGTCCGAGCCGCGCACCTCGGTCGCCCTGATGCGCCCGGCCCGGTGGGCGGCCAGCGCGTCGTGCCAGATCTTCGCCCGCACCTGGGCCTTCGGGGTGGTGGAGGCGAGCGGCAGGTCCTCGGTCATCGGGCCGGTGACGGGCCCGTACGGGTAGAGGTTGCCCAGGATGGCGAGCACGGCCCCGCTCGACTCCGCGGCGGCGAGGAACGACTCGGCCATCGGCGGCCAGTCGGTGAGCCAGCGGTGGTAGGCCGGGTTGACGCAGTTGTACAGGACGTCGGCCCCCTTGCTCAGCTCGGACAGCCGGGCCTTGTCGGCGACGTCGGCGGCCACCCTGACCGTCCCCTCGGGGCCGCGGCCCGAGCGGGTCACGACGACGACCTCGTGCCCCTGAGCGGCGAGCTTGGTGGCCAGATGCGTGCCGACCTGGCCGGACCCCACGACGACGTGCTTACCCATGATCAGACCTGCTTCCAGATGACGCGGAGCACCGCGTTGACGACGAAGACGGCGGCGAAGACGATCGCCGGGGTGACCCGGCCGGCGGCGTAGAGCGCGAGCGCGCCGCCGCCGAACCAGAGGATCTCCAGCACGGCGCGGGCCAGACCGGTCAGCGGGATCGTGGCGTTGGCGCCGCCCCCCGCGCCGAACAGCGCCCACGCGGCGATGAACAGCGCCGGCCCGCCCAGCCCGGCGAGGAGCTTGATCGGCCAGTTGGGGCTGAGCGTGAACCCCCAGTACGCCACCGCGCCCAGCACGCCGAGCTCCAGGAAGAACATCAGGACGGCGTTGGCGTTCTTGGCGAGGGCGAGCATGGGGGTCTCCTGTGGGGGTGCGCTGTTCGCTTACGAGAGCAATGCTCTCTCAAGAGAGCGGCAATCGTCAAGAGCAGTGCTCTCGTTTTTTGCTAGTGCTCTGATAATCTGCTGTCCATGACAGCCAGCCGTACCGCGCGAGAACGCGTGAGAGCCGAGCTCACCAGGGAGATCACCGACATCGCCCGCCGCCAACTGGCCACCGACGGCGCCGGCGGCCTGTCGCTGCGGGCCGTGGCGCGGGAGATGGGCATGGTCTCCTCGGCCATCTACCGCTACTTCCCGAGCCGCGACGACCTGCTGACCGCCCTGATCATCGACGGCTACAACGCGCTGGGCGAGGCCGTCGAGCAGGCCGAGGCAGCCTGCCCGCGGACGGCCCACCTGGACCGCTGGCTGGCCGCCGGCCACGCCGTACGCGACTGGGCGGTGGCCCACCCCCACGAGTACGCGCTGATCTACGGCTCGCCCGTGCCCGGCTACCAGGCGCCGCAGGACACCGTCGTGGCCCGCCTGCGCGACGTCACCGTGCTCGGCGCGATCGTCGCCGACGCCTGGAACGCCGGCGCGCTGCACCCGCCGGCCACTCCCGAGCCGCCCGCCGAGGTGGCCGCGGACGCCGACAACATCCGCGCCCTGATGTCCGGCGTGCCCGACGACGTGGTGTGGCGGGCGATGGCGTCCTGGGCGACGCTCTACGGCTGGGTCAACTTCGAGGTGTTCGGCCAGTTCAACAACACGATCGAGCGCCGGTGGGCGGCCTTCGACCACGCGCTGCGCCTGGCCGCCGGGGAGTTCGGGCTCGCCACGTGAACGGCCCGCCACGACACGGAGAAGGGCAGGAGCGCGGTGCTCCTGCCCTTCTCCGCCCGACCGGACGGTTCAGCGCGCGGCGCGGTTGACCGCCGAGATGATCGCCTTGAGCGAGGCCGTCGTGGTGTTGGCGTCGACGCCCACACCCCACAGCACCTGCCCGTCGACCTCGCACTCCAGGTAGGAGGCGGCCTTGGCGTCGCTGCCCGCGCTCATCGCGTGCTCGACGTAGTCGAGGACCCGCACCTTGATGCCGACCCCGGCGATGGCGTCGATGAACGCCGAGATCGGGCCGTTGCCCACGCCCGAGATCTCCCGGATCTCACCGTCGAGGCGCACGTCGGCGCCGATGCGGTCTTTGTCGTCGACGGTCGACTCGTGGCGGTGGGCCATGAGGCTCAGGCGGCCCCAGCGGTTGGCGGGGTTGGGCAGGTATTCGTCGCGGAAGATCTCGTACATGGCGGCGGGGCTGATCTCGCCGCCGTCGGAGTCGGTACGGGCCTGCACGACCTTGGAGAACTCGATCTGCAGCCGGCGCGGCAGGTCGAGCTGGTGGTCGGCCTTCATGATGTAGGCCACGCCGCCCTTGCCCGACTGGCTGTTGACCCGGATGACGGCCTCGTAGGAGCGGCCGATGTCCTTCGGGTCGATGGGCAGGTAGGGCACCGCCCAGGTGAACTCGGCCACCGGCGTGCCGGCCGCCGCGGCGTCGCGCTCCAGGTGCTCGAAGCCCTTCTTGATGGCGTCCTGGTGGGAGCCGGAGAAGGCGGTGTAGACCAGCTCACCGCCCCACGGGTGACGCGGGTGCACCGGCAGCTGGTTGCAGTATTCGGTGACGCGGCGGATCTCGTCGATGTCACTGAAGTCGATCTCGGGGTCGACGCCCTGGGAGAACAGGTTCATGCCCAGCGTGACCAGGCAGACGTTGCCGGTGCGCTCGCCGTTGCCGAACAGGCAGCCCTCGATGCGGTCGGCGCCCGCCATGTAGCCCAGCTCGGCGGCGGCCACGGCGCTGCCGCGGTCGTTGTGCGGGTGCAGGGACAGCACGATCGAGTCGCGGTGCTTGAGGTTGCGGTGCATCCACTCGATCTGGTCGGCGTAGATGTTGGGCGTGGCCATCTCGACCGTGGCGGGCAGGTTGATGATGACCTTGCGGTCGGGGGTGGGCTGCCACACCTCGTTGACGGCGTCGCACACCTCGACGGCGTACTCCAGCTCGGTGCCGGTGAACGACTCGGGCGAGTACTGGAAGCGCACGTCGACGTCGGTGGCGTCGGCCAGCTTCTTGACCAGCTTGGCGCCCTCGACGGCGATGGCCGTGATGCCCTCCCGGTCCAGGCCGAACACGACGCGGCGCTGGAGGGTGGAGGTCGAGTTGTACAGGTGGACGATGGCCTGCTTGGCGCCCTCGATCGCCTCGAAGGTGCGCTCGATCAGCTCGGGCCTGGCCTGGGTCAGCACCTGGATGGCGACGTCGTCGGGGACGCGGCCCTCGTCGATGATCTGCCGGATGAAGTCGAAGTCGGTCTGGGAGGCGGCCGGGAAGCCCACCTCGATCTCCTTGTAGCCCAGGCGCACCAGCAGCTCGAACATCTGGAGCTTGCGGTGGGAGTCCATCGGGTCGATCAGGGCCTGGTTGCCGTCGCGCAGGTCTACCGCGCACCACCGGGGCGCCTTGGTGATGACCTGGTCGGGCCAGGTGCGATCGGTCAGCCTGATCGGCTGGAACGGCTCGTAACGATGGGCCGGCATGGGGCTGGGCTGCTGGGCGTTCATGTCTGCTGCTCCTCGTCGGTCGAGTGAAAGCGGCCGACGCGCATGACTGGCTCCGCGACGAGGGAGCCGGCCTTACAGGCCCTCGCCGCGGCAGCTAAGAAGCAGCCCGCGCAGCATGCCAAGCACGCTACCAGACGTCTCGGGATACGCCGCCCCTGATCTCACATCATGAGAGCCGATCGGTCAACCAATGGGAAAACGCCTGGTGGGGGCCGTGAAATTCCGGCTCGCCCTGTCCTCTAGTCCGGGATGAGCACGCTCAGGCAGGTGACGCAGCCCTCCAGCCGCTCGAATTCCGAGATGTCCACCGTCGTCACGGCGAGCCCGCGCCGCTCCAGCATCGCCGCCGTCCCCGGGGCAGAGGCGGCCAGCAGGACGCGGTCGCCGCCCAGCGGCACCACGTGCGCGCCCGGCTCCTCCGGCGGTTCCAGCAGGTCCGGCAGCTCGACGCGACCGGGATCGCCGATGAGCGTCCCGTCGGGCAGGGCGGTCACCGCCGACTTCAGGTGCAGCACGCCGCGCAGGCCCACCGGCACGATCCGGCGCTCGGGCAGCAGGGCGGCGAGCTGGCCGACGCCCTCGTCGTTGGTCCGGCCCGACCTGCCGACGTACACGGTGGGGCCGACCTGGAGCACGTCGCCGCCGTCCAGGGTGCCGGGGCGGGCGATCCTGACGGCCTTCAGGCCGAGCTCCCGTACGGCCCGCTCCACCGACTCGACCTCGGGACGCCGGTCCGGCGCGCCCGGCCGGGTGAGCACGGCCAGCCGTCCCGACACCACCACGGCGTCCTCCACGAACGGCGCGTCGGGCAGATGGTCGGCGTCCTCGGCGTAGACGGGCCGCCATCCGGCGGCGGCCAGCGCCGCGACGTAGGCGTCATGCTGGTGACGTGCACGCTCGTGGTCCACGGGTTCGCGCTCGATGTGCGTGACGATGCCCTCGGCGATCCGGGGGCCGGGCTTCCTTACCAGCGCGATACCAGACATAGGGCGTGTTCTATCACGCAGTCGTTAGAGTCTTGGGCATGCGGGACGACGAGATTCTCACCAGGATCAGCGCTCTGGTCACCGAAGAGCACGAACTGCGCGGCAGGCTGTCGGCGGGCGAGGTCACCTCCGACGAGGAGCACGCGCGCGTCAAGGAGCTGGAAGTGGCGCTCGACCAGTGCTGGGACCTGCTCCGGCAGCGCCGGGCCAGGCGCGGCGCGGGCGACGACCCCGACGGCGCGGCCGTCCGCCCGGCCGGCGAGGTGGAGAACTACCGGCAGTAGGGGCACCGGCGGTAAAACGGCTGGCCGGAGGCGGCGCCGATGCGATTGGCTGGACGGATGCACATCCAGCCAATCGACTTCGACCGGCCGGGCGAGCTGATGACGGGCCTGTACGACGCCTACCTGGCCGCCCACGCGCACGAGCCCGGCCCCAAGTTGTCACTCCTCCGCCTGTCCGTCATCGCCCGCCTGGGCCCTCCCGGCGACCGGGTCGAGACCTGGGTCCTGACCGACGGCGGCGAGGTCGCCGGCGGCTACAGCCTGGCGCTCCCTCAGCACGACAACCGGCACATGGGCTGGATCTTCCCGCTCGTGGTCCGGCCCGAGCTGCGCGGCCGCGGCCTCGGGACCCAGCTGTTCGAGCACGCGCTCGGCCGGATGCGTGCCCACGGCCGCACCCTGCTGCTCACCGAGACCCCCACCACCGGCGTCGGCGCCCGCTTCGCCCGCGCCCACGGGATGACGGTCGCTCTCCAGGAGGCCCGCCGCACGCTCGACCTGCGCACGGCCGACTGGGACGCGCTGCGCGGCATGCTGCCCGAGGTCCCCGGCTACACCGTCGAGCGCTTCGCCGGTCCGGCCGGGCCGGAGCTGCTGGCCGACCTCGCCACGGTGATGAGCGGCATGAACGACGCCCCGCGCGACGCCGACGTCCAGGACATGACCTTCAGCCTCGACCGCCTGCGTCTGCGCGAGGAGCGCGTCACGGTCGGCGGCGAGACCTGTTACACGATGATCGCCAGGCGCGACTCCGACGGCGCGCCCGCCGGTTACACGCGGATCTACCTCGCCGCCGACCGCTCCGACGGCTGGGGCCACCAGACCGACACCACCGTCCTGCGCGAGCACCGCGGCCATCGCCTGGGCCTGCTGCTCAAGATCTCCAACCTGCTGTGGCTGCGCGAGCGCGAGCCCCACCTGGAGCGGATCATCACCTGGAACGCCACGTCCAACACCCACATGCTGGCCATCAACGAGGCCATGGGCTTCGAGCTGCTCGACGAGTGGGACGAATGGCGGCTGACGGTCCGCCCCCTCGCCGAGTAGCCTGACGAGTCATGACGTCGGAGGCGCTGAGGGACGGTGATCCGCGGCAGGTGGGGCGCTACGCCCTGCTGGGCCGGCTGGGCGAGGGCGGCATGGGCGTCGTCTACCTGGGCGAGGACCCCGGCGGCACGCGGGTGGCCGTCAAGCTCATCCACGCCAGGATGGCCTCCGACCCCGACTTCCGGCGGCGGTTCGCCCGCGAGGTGGCCGCCGCCCGGCGGGTCGCCCGTTTCTGCACCGCCCCGGTGCTCGACGCCGACGTACGGGCGGACGTGGCGTACCTGGTCACCGAGTACGTCGAGGGGCCCAGCCTCGACGACGCCGTGCGCGACTCCGGGCCGCTGAAGGGCTCGGCGCTGGACGGGCTCGCGGCGGCCATGGCGATGGCGTTGCGCGCCATCCACGGGGCCGGGGTCGTGCACCGGGACCTCAAGCCGTCGAACGTGCTGCTGTCCCAGGTGGGACCCAAGGTCATCGACTTCGGCATCGCGCGGCTGGCGGACGCGGAGATGAGCAGCGCGATCGTGGGGACGCCGTCGTACATGTCGCCCGAGCAGGTGGCGGGCTCGCCGGTCGGGCCGGCCTCGGACGTCTTCTCGTGGGGCTGCACCGTGGCCTTCGCCGCCGGGGGGCTGCCGCCGTTCGGGGCGGGGTCGGTGCCGACGATCCTGTTACGCATCGTGAACGAGGCTCCCGAGCTGCGCGGGCTGTCGGGGCCGCTGCTGGACCTGGTGACGGCGTCCCTCTCCAAGAACCCCGCCACCCGCCCCACGGCCCAGCAACTGATGGACCACCTCAGCACCACCACCCCCGCAACCGCCCTCCCCACCCCACCCCCCTCCGAGGCCCGGACTCCCCCTCCCCCACCCACCACCGACGGGCGGCGCACTCTTCCCCCTTCTCCCCCCGAAGGGACGGACGGGACGGCTCCCCCCGAAGGGACGGACGGGACGGCGGCGGGAAAGCGGCGTACGAGGCTGCTGGCGGCCTCCGCGGCCGTCGTGCTGGCCGCGGGCGTCACCACGGCCCTCCTGTGGACCCGCCACGACACCGCCACCCCCCGTACGACCACGCCCACCACCGACCAGGGAACCCCCGCCCGAACGACGACCCCCCGCAACCCCCTCCGCGAGAACGGCGTCACCTTCTACTCCGAGAAGGAGAAGGCCGCCGCCCGCCAGGCCGCCGTGTGGCGGAAGGACCGCCCGGCCGACGCCGCCCTGATGGACCGGCTGGCCGCCGTCCCGCACGCCGTCCGCCTGAACCAGCCCGAGGTCAGGGCCACGGTCGAGACCGCCGTGACCGCCGCCCAGGACGCGGGCGGCGTGCCCGTGCTCCTGATCAACTACATGCCGGGCGGCGGCGACTGCGCCGCCGTCGGCGCGGGCGAGATGCGGGTCTACCAGGAATGGGTCAAGGGCGTCGCCCGCCAGATCGGCGACCGCAAGGCCGTGATCATCCTGGAGCCCTCCAGCCTGGTCAACCTCCCCGGCACCAAGGACTGCAAGCTGGCCGGCACGGCCGAGCAGCGCTACCGGGACCTGCGCGAGGCCGTGCGGTCGCTGCGGACCGGGCACCCCGGCACGGCCGTCTACCTCGACGGCAGCCAGGACCTCTACCCCGGCACCGAGATCATGGCCCGGCGCCTGATCGGCGCGGGGATCGACCAGGCCGACGGGTTCTTCGTCAACACCGCCTCCTTCCAGCGCACCCCGAAGGCCGTCGAGTACGGCAAGTCGCTGTCGGCCTGCGTCGCCGTCATGCGCAGGACGGGCGGCACGACCTGCCCGAAGGACGCCGACCCCGGCGGCGACCTGCCGCACTTCGTGGTGGACACCGCCAGGAACGGCCAGGGCTCGTGGACGCCGACGAAGAAGTACGCCGACCCGCAGGTCTGGTGCAACCCGCCGGGCCGGGGCGTCGGCGAACGGCCCACGACCGACACCGGCGAGGAGCTCGTGGACGCCTACCTGTGGATCACCCGGGCGGGCAGCTCCGGCGGGCGCTGCCGGCGCGGCACGAACGGCGACAAGGACCCCGAGCGCGGCGTGGTGGCCCCGGAGAGCGGCGAGTGGTGGGCCGATCTCGCGCTCGAACGCGCCAGGAACGCGCAGCCTCCGTTGCGCTGAGAAGAACCCGATGTTAAGCGCACGTTAGATCTGAGCCGCCGACCTTGTCCGAACAACCTTCTGGGGAGAGGCTCTGGCCTGCATCCACTCCCCCCAGGAGGTCCTACATGAACAAAGCGCGCGTGCCGTGGAAGGCAGTGATCGGCGGCTCCGTCGGCAATCTGGTCGAGTGGTACGACTGGTTCGTCTACAGCAGCTTCGCCGTGTACTTCGCCGCTTCGTTCTTCCCTGACGGGGACGACACGGCCAAACTGCTCAACACCGCGGCCATCTTCGCCGTCGGCTTCTTCATGCGCCCGCTCGGCGGCTGGCTGCTCGGCCGCTACGCCGACCGCCGGGGCCGCAAGGCGGCGCTCACGCTCACCGTCACGCTGATGTCGGCCAGCGCGCTGCTCATCGCCGTCGCCCCGACGTACGAGTCGGTCGGTTACGCCGGCGCGCTGGTCCTGGTGGTCGCGCGGCTGCTCCAGGGCCTGTCGGTCGGCGGCGAGTACGCCGCCAGCGCCACCTACCTGACCGAGGCCACCCCCCGCGGCCGGCGCGGCTTCGCCTCCAGCTTCCAGTACGTCTCCATGACCGCCGGCCAGCTCGTCGGCCTCGGCCTGCAGATCATCCTGCAGAACACGATGTCGAAGGAGGCCCTGAACTCCTACGGCTGGCGCATCCCGTTCGTGGTCGGGGCCGTGGCCGCCGCCGTCGTGTTCTACCTGCGCCGCAGCCTGCTGGAGACGGAGGTGTACGGCGAGGAGGAAGAGGAGCGCCGGGACAAGGGCACCATCAGGCAGCTCCTCGCGCACAAGAAGGAGGCGCTGCTGGTCATCGCCCTGACCATGGGCGGGACGGTCGCGTACTACACCTACACGACGTACCTCACCAAGTACCTGTCGAACACCGCGGGTCTGGCGAAGGAGACCGCGACGCTGGTCAGCTTCTGCGCGCTGTTCATCTTCATGTGCATCCAGCCGCTGGCCGGGGCGTTGTCGGACCGGATCGGGCGCAGGCCGCTGCTGATCACGTTCGGGATCGGGTCGATGCTGGGGACCGTACCGTTGATGAGCGCGCTGGGCGGGGCGAGCGGCTTCGGGGGCGCGCTCGTCCTGTCGCTGGCCGGCCTGGTCATCGTCACCGGTTACACCTCGATCAACGCCGTGGTGAAGGCCGAGCTGTTCCCGACGCACGTGCGCGCCCTGGGGGTGGCGCTGCCGTACGCGATCGCGAACGCCCTGTTCGGCGGCACCGCCGAGTACGTCGCCCTGTGGTTCAAGGACAAGGGCATCGAGTCCGGCTTCTTCTGGTACGTCTCCGCCTGCGCCGCCGTGTCCCTGGTCGTCTACCTGACCATGCGCGAGACTCGCGACGTGGCGCTGTCCCGCAGCGAAGGCGCCGAGCCGTCGGATCCGGTCACCGCCCGCGTCTAACCTGGCCATATGCGGGTTCTCCTGGTCGAGGACGACGATCGTCTCGCCTCCGCGCTCACCACGGCGCTGGCCCGGCACGGCCACTCGGTCACCCGCGCCGGCCTGGCCGTCGACGCCCTCCGCCTGGCGGGGGGCGTCGACTTCGTACTGCTCGACCTGGGCCTGCCCGACATGGACGGGCTCGACGTGCTGCGCCGGCTGCGCCGCGTCTCGGCGGTGCCGCTCATCGTGGTCACCGCGCGCACGCAGGAGCGCGAGGTGCTGCGCGGCCTGCGTTCGGGGGCCGACGACTACCTGGTCAAGCCGTTCCGCACGGTCGAGCTGATGGCCCGCATGGAGGCGGTGATGCGGCGCGGCACGCGTCCGATGCCGGTGCGCGACCACGTGGTGTGCGTCGGCGACGTGCGCATCGACCTGGAGTCGCGGCAGGTCACGGTGGCCGGGGAGCCGGTGACGCTGACCAGGCGCGAGTTCGACGTGCTGGCGCTGCTGGCCCGCGAGCCGGGCGTGGTGCGCAGCCGGGAGGAGATCCTCGACGAGGTCTGGGGCGACCCGCTGCTGTCGGCGTCCCGGTCGCTCGACGTGCACGTGGCGGGGCTGCGGTCCAAGACCGGGCGTCCGGGGCTGGTGGAGACGTTGCGCGGCACCGGCTACCGGCTGGGCTCGACGGGATGAACACGCGTCTGGTGGTCACGTTCACCACGTTGATCGTCTTCCTGATCGCGGCGCTGGCGGTGCCGCTCGGCCTGGCCTACGCCTCCCACCGGACCAACCGCCTGCTGCTCGACCGGCGCGCCGACGCCACCCGGTTCGCCGAGCTGGCCGACGCGGCGGCCCGCGACGACGACCGTACGGGCCTGATCACCGAGGTCTCCCGGTACGCCGACCTGTACGGCGCGGCCGTCCGGGTGCGCGACCGCGACGGCTCGATCCTGGTCTCGGCCGGCCGCTTCGAGGCCGACGACCGGGAGGCGACCCGGCTCGCGCTGTCCGGCCGCACGACCGAGGACCTGCCCACGGTCAGCCCGTTCGGCCCGGCCACGGTGCTGCTGGCCGAGCCCGCCGGACGCGACGCGCAGCTGTCCGGCGTGGTGCTGCTGGAGGCCCCGACCGGCCAGGCCCGGCTGGACGTGTCGCTGGTGTGGGGCGCGCTGGCGGCGGGGGCGCTGGTCGCGCTGGCCTATTCGGCGCTGGCGGCCCGGCGGCTGGCCCGCTGGATCCTGCGGCCGGTGACCGAGCTCGACCGCACCACGCGGGCCATCGCGCAGGGTCAGCTCGACGCGCGGGCGCATCCCGGGGTGGGCCCGTCGGAGCTGCGGCGGCTGGAGGAGCGCTTCAACGCGATGGCCGACGCGGTCTCGGCGGCGATGGAACGGCAGCGGGCGTTCGTGGCCGACGCCTCGCACGAGCTGCGCACCCCGCTCACCGTGCTCGGGCTGCGGCTGGAGAACCTGGAGCCGCACCTGCGCGAGGAGGGCACGGCCGAGTACGCCGAGGCGATGTCCGAGCTCGACCGGCTGGCGCTGCTGGTGGAGGACCTGCTGGCGCTGGCCACTGTCGAGGCGGGCGCGGGCCTGGCGGGCAAGGAGGTCGCGCTCGGCGGGCGGCTGGCGGTGTGGCGCGAGGTCTACGCAGCCAAGGGGGTGTGCCTGGTGGCCGACGTCCCCGCGGGCGCGCTGGTGCCGGAGGCGGCGGCCAGGATCGCCGACATCGCCCTGGACAACGCCCAGAAGTTCGTCCCCGAGGGCGGCACGGTGACGGTCACGCTCGACGGCGGGGTCCTGCGCGTCGCCGACGACGGGCCGGGGCTGGGCGAGGAGGAGCGGGCCGAGGCGCTCGGGCGGTTCTGGCGGTCGGGGGCGCACGCGAACGTCCCGGGCAGCGGGCTCGGGCTCGCCATCGCCGCCGAGCTGGCCAAGGCGTGCGGGGCCACACTGCGGCTGCTGCCCGCCGTGCCGCACGGGCTGGTGGTCGAGCTGGCGCCGGGTCAGCCGTAGACCGAGCGGTAGTAGCGGGCCGCCCCCGGGTGCAGGGGCACGACGCCGGTGCCGATGGCGTAGCGCCGGTCGAGGCGGCCGCCGGGGGCCGACGGGGCCTGGAGGCGGTCGCGGGCGCGGAAGAGCGTCTCGGTGACGGTGTAGGCCAGCTCGTCGGGGAGCGTCGTCCGGCACATCAGGTAGCTCGGCGTGCCGACGGTCGGCACCTGCCTGGCCAGCCCGTACGCGCCCGCGGGCACGGCGGCGTGCTCGTAGACCGGCCCGTAGCGGCGGCGCAGCACCGGCACCAGCGACTCCAGCGGGACCAGCGCGATGTCGTCGAGCGCGGCGAGCGCGGGCGTCGGCACGCCGCCGGACCAGAAGAACGCCTCGATGCGGCCGTCGCGCAGCTCGGTGACGGAGGCGTCGAGCCCGAGCCTGGTGATCTCCGGCGGGGTGCGCAGCCCGGCGGCCGCCAACACGCGCGTCGCGGTCACCGCCGTGCCCGACCCCTCGACCCCGATCGACACCGGACGCCCCGCCAGGTCAGCGACGCCGGTGATCCGCGCGCCCTCGCGCACGACCAGATGCACGTAGTTCATGTACATCCGGGCCAGCGCGGAGACCGGCTGGTGGCGCACCCGGACCGCGTCGTCGGCGCTGTCGGCCAGCGCGAACCCGACGTCGGCCCGGCCGCCGGCCATCATGGTGAGGTTCTGGACGCTGGCCGCGGTCTCCACCACCCGCACGGTCAGCCCGTCGTGCCGCAGCTCGCCCGCCAGCCGCTGCCCGAGCGCGCCGTACGGGCCGCCCGCCAGCCCGGTGACCAGCCGCAGCTCGGCGGGCCTGGCCGTGGAGCAGCCGGCCGCGAGCGCGGCGAGCCCGAGGAAGGCTCGGCGGGAGATGGGCATGATTTCACGGTATCCGGTCCCGCAGAATGGACAGCGTGACCGAACGGGACGCACGCCTGCGCATCGCCGCTGAGCTGAGGATGTTCCTGCCCGTGAGCCGCCGGCGCGAGTGGCATCGGGTGACCACCGACGGCACCTCGACGCTCGGCCATCACGTGGAGTCGCTCGGCATCCCCTTGACCGAGGTCGGCCCGATGGTGTCGGACGGCCGCGGCGTGCCCCCCTCCCACCTGCTCGCGCCGGGCGAGGCGGTCGAGGTGCGGCCGATGCCCCGCCCGCAGCCGCTGCCCGCCGAGCCACGGTTCCTGCTCGACGTGCACCTCGGCACGCTGGCCCGGCGGCTGCGCCTGCTCGGCGTGGACACCGCCTACCACAACGACATGGACGACCCGGCGCTGGTGGTCCAGGCCAACGAGGAGCGGCGGGTGCTGCTCACCCAGGACCGCGGCCTGCTGCGCCGCCGCGCGTTGTGGCTGGGGGCCTACGTCCGCGGCTCGCGCCCCGCCGACCAATTGCGCGACGTGCTCGAACGGTTCGCGCCGCCGCTGGCCCCCTGGACGCGCTGCACGGCCTGCAACGGCGTGCTCGTGCCGGTGCCGAAGGAGGAGGTCGAACCGCTGCTGGAGGCGGGCACCCGGCGCAGCTATGACGCCTACGGCCGGTGCGGCGACTGCGGCCAGGTCTACTGGAAGGGCGCGCACAGCGACAGCCTTGAGGAAATCGTGCAGTCAGCGCGTATTTGGGCCAATAACCCCTGATTCACGCTTGGTGAACGACCGTCAAGTTGATCTCAAAAACACCCTCGGCCGGGGGTTACGCGGACGATCAAGGGTATGAGCAGGGGAAACGGCATCACCCGAAATCGGGTGCAGGCCGACACCCTTCCACCCCGTTGAGTAAAACACTCCAATTCGACGTTTATCCCGAAAAAATGGGACACGTCGCGTTTCCGCGTATCCATCTCGCGGCGCACGATCGGGGGAAATATCGCACATGGCCAAGAACCGAAAGCTCGGCCACAGCGCCGGGTCCGCTCCACGCGTATGGAGCGCCAGAAGGAAGTGGGCGACCGCCATCGTCGGCATGGCCACGACGCTGGTGGGCCTGCCCGGCGTCGTGGCGAAGTACAGCCAGGCGCAGAGCGAGCGGGAGACGCCCCGGCTCGCCATCACCGCGCCCGTCACCGGCCCCGGGGCCACCGCGCCGCCCTGCCCGCTGGTGAGAGGCACCGCGACGCTGCCCGAGGGCACGTCCCTGCTGGTCGGGGTGCGCCGGACGACCGGCACCCCGCGCACCAGACGCACCCGCTTCTACCGCGTCGACACCGTACGGGCCTCCGGCCAGTGGGACGTGCCCGTCTCGCTCGAAGGCGGCGACCCCTCGATGGCCGGGGAGTGGTATTCGATCACCGCGCTCGCCGTGCCGACCGAGTGGAGCGACTTCCTGGAGAAGGTCGGCGGCACCCCGGGCGATCCACTCGTGGCCGCGTCCGCGATGCCGCCGCACGAGGGCGAGACGCCCTCCATCGAGGTCCAGCGGGACGCCGGTCCGGCCACCTGCTGAACCCCGCCGTCACGCGCGGTCGAACTCTCTCGCCTTCACGCCCGCCAGGAACGCGTCCCACTCGGCGGGCGTGAAGAACAGCTTGGGTCCGTCGGGGTCCTTGGAGTCACGCACGACGACCAGCTCGTCCTGCCCGACCTTGTGCTCAGGGCCGCCATGAACGTTCTTGAGCTCGGCGATCTCGACGCAATTGCCGCCGTTGTCACCGGAAAAACTGGACTTCTGCCACCGGGCGAAGCTCAGGTCCATCGTTCCACCATGGCTTTCTTTATCGTTTCAAGGGACATGCTCAAGGGCAGCGCCTCGGTACGGATGGCCTCGAACCGCTCCACGGCCGCCGAGACGTCCTCATGATCGCTCGTGGTGATGCCGCGCACCGCTGTTTCCGCGTACAACACCTCGGAGCCTCCGTCCAGGGTCGCGATCACGAAACCACCCGTCAGGCCGGAGTGCAACCCGTGCGGGAGGACCTGGATGCTGAGCCGGGGGGTGACCACGTCGAGCAGCCGTCGTAGTTGCCCCTTCATCAGCTCCGGGCCGCCGATGGGCCGGAACAGCACCGCCTCGTCGAGGACGCAGCGCAACGACGGCGGGTCGTCGCGGGCGAGGATCGCCTGTCTTTCCAAGCGGGCGGCCACCGCGGCCTCGTTGCCGCGCAGCACGGCGCGGGCGTACTGCTCGGTCTGCAACAACCCCGGCACCAGCAGCGGCTCGTAGGTCCGCAGGGTGAGGGCCGCCTGCTCCTTCTCGTGCCACTTGCCGAACCAGGAGGGGAAGATCTGACCCTTGCGCCAGTCGAGCAGGCGGCGCAGCGCTCCGCCGGTGGCCAGGGCCTTGTCGCAGGACTCGGCGAACTCGGGGCTGGCCGGGAGCTGGCCGGTCTCGACGCCGCTGATCAGGCCCTCGCTGAAATGGATGCGCTCAGCGAGTTGCCCCTGCGTCAGGCCCGCCGCCTTCCGGTAGTGCCGTAGCTCTCTGCCCCAGATCGCCTGGGGCGCGTAGAAGTCGACCATCTCGCCCTCCCCTCGCCCGAGTTCAACGCCGACGGCCCGGACTTCAAAGTCCACTCCTTGCGACCGGGCCACTACCGACCGTAGTCAAGTGGCGTCACGCTGGCCACATGAAACCCGAAAGTCCCGCCGTGACGCTCGCCGACCGGCGGCCCCTGCCGGACACGGTCCTCGGCGAGCGGTGGATGCCCCGGCATCCCGGATGCGTCTCGTCCGTCCGGCGGTTCGTCGGCGACCTCGCCACCGACCACGAAGCGTTGATGGAGGCCGTCGAGACGGCGCAGCTGCTCGTCTCGGAACTGGCCACCAACGCGCTCACCCACGACCCTTCGGCGGAACCCGTCCGGATCGTGGTGGTCAGGGAGGGTTCCCTGCTGACCGTGGAGGTCCGCGACTCGTGCACGGCCCTGCCCCGGATGGGCCAGGCGGACCCGCTGGCGGGGCGCGGGCGGGGGCTGGCCATCGTCCACCGGCTGTCCTACGGCTGGGGCTGGCATCCCGAGCCGCCCGGCAAGGCGGTCTGGTTCCAGGTGGTCGCCTGGACGTCCTAGCGGCACACGTCGAACGGCTCGACCCCCGGCAGGTACGCCCGCCACTCCGCCGCCGTGAGCGCACGGCGGGCGCGGGCGCACACGGTCGCGGCCACGTGCCGCCGGTCGAGGTCATGTGTACGGAAGGCGCCGTCGTCGTCCAGCGTGCGCAACTTGGTCCCGTCGGCCGAGAAGCCGAGCCAGACGTTGTCGCCCGTCGACTCGGCCAGCCCGTCGAACACGACCCCGATGTGCCGCCGCGAGGCCACGTCCCACAGGCGGATCCGCGGGCCCTTCTCGTACGTGGCGATCAGCCGCCCGTCGGGCGACCAGGCCGGCAGCTCGAACTGCTCCGCGCCCGGCACGGTGGGGAAAGCGCCGAGCAGGGTCCGCAGGTCCCGGTCCCACAGCGTGATCCGGTCGGGATGGGAGAAGGCCACCTGGCGTCCGTCGGGGCTGTAGGCGAAGGCGCCGCCGATCCGCCTGGCCTCGTCCCCCACCGGCAGCACGGTCCCGCCGACCGGGTCGTAGAGCCGCAGCTCAGGGCCTCCCATGAGCAGCCGCGAGCCGTCCGGCGCGAAGCTCATCGGCCCGACGCCGGACACCTTCGTGGTCCGCGTCCGCGAGGTCGCGAGGTCGCGCAGCTCCAGCGGCAGCGCCCCCTCGAACCTGGAGGGCAGCACGGCCAGGGTGCGGCCGTCGGGGCTGAAGGCGAGCGCGTCCGCCTTCTCCGCCCCCTTCCCGGCGAGCTCGAACGCCTGCGTCTCCCGCCCGCCCGCGACGTCGAGCACGCGGACGCGGGGGCCGTCGCCGTAGGCCAGCCGCGTGCCGTCCCCGCTGAACGCCATCGCCGACCCCTCGCCCCTCCAGGCGATCGGGCCGGCCAGGCGGCGACGGGTCGCCGGGTCGAGCAGTTCGAGCCGGTCGTCCCGCTTGACGGCCAGGACCCGGCCGTCCTCGCGCATCCGCAGGTCCGGCAGCTCCCCGTCGACCGCCGGGTCGAACAGCGGGGAGACGTCGACCGTGGTGACGCCGCCGGCCGCGTCCAGCAGGCGTACGGCCTTGCCCGCCAGGTCGTAGCGGACCTGCGTGACGCCGTCCGGCAGGGGCAGCCGCAGAGCGGTCACCAGGCTGTCGCGCGGCCGCAGGACGAGCAGGTCCCCCGGCCGCCACGTGGCCATGTACCGGCCGCCGAAGACCAGGTCCGCGGCCTGGGCGTTCTGGCCTTCGAACTCGCTCTCGGCGGTGCCGGCGGTCAGCTCGTACAGATGGATCTTGGGTTTGTCGTGGCGGGGGACGTCCTCGATGACCACGAGGGCGCCGTTGTCCTCGCTGAACCTGGCCTCGACGGAGGTGCCGGTGCCGGGCAGCGTCGGCAGGTCCAGGCGCCTGCGGCGGCGCAGGTCCCACACCACGGCCCGCTCCTCGTCGTCGTCGGCGACGTAGCCGTAACGGCCGTCGGGGCTGACGCCGTTCAGGATCGCGCCGTCGGGGGCGGTGAGGGGGGCGCGGGTGGCGACGTCCCACCATCGCTCGCTCTCGGAGCTGTACGGGACCGAGAGCCTGCGACCGGTGCGGTCGAACTCCAGCGCCCCGAACCCGCTCGCGTTGTTCGCGAACCGGCCGCCGAGCGGCCTGCCGGTGGCGGTGTCCCACAGCCGCACGCCCTTGTCGTCCAGGGCGGCCACAAGACGGCCGTCGAGGCTCACGGCGAGGCTCTGCACGCCTGCCCCCAGACCGGCCAGCTCGTGCAGCTCCCGGCCGGTCGGGATGTCCCACAGGCGGGCGGTGCCGTCCGTCGCGGAGGCCAGGACGCGGCCGTCCAAGCTGAGCGCCTGCACGCTCCCCGCCGCCACGTTCGGCGCCACGAACACGTCGGTGACGTGCTGGGAGACCGCGTCGTACAGCCCGCCCGCCGTCTCGATCAGCTCAGGGGCCAGCCGCCAGGCCGCCACGGAGAGCAGGCCGGCCAGCGCGGGCTCCAGCTCGCGCAGCCCGCCGGCGCGCAGCACCAGCTCCCTGGCCAGCGCCTCGTCCCGCTGCCGGGCCGACTCCCTGCGCAGGTACTCCGCCGCGCCGAGCCCGCCCAGCGCCGCCACCAGCAGCACCGCCAGCACGGCCGCGAGCAGGCCGCGCCGCCTGGTGCGGGTGCGGGCCTGCCCGGCGGCGGCGTCCAGGAACTCGCGCTCGCGCCTGGCCAGGGTGAGGTCCTTGCGCTCGGTGGCGGCCCATTGCAGCGTGCGGTCCAGGTGGGTGCCGTGGAGCAGGTCAGCGGGCTTGCGGCCGTGGCCGTCCCACTCGGCGGCGGCCTCGGCCAGGCGGCGGTGCACGGGCAGGCCCTCGCGGTTGCCCGCCAGCCAGTCGCGCAGCCGCGGCCACGCCTGCACCAGGCCGGGGGCGACCAGCTCGTACGCGCCGCCGCCCGTCCTCAGGATGCCCGCCGAGACGAACAGGCCCAGCATCGAGTCGACCGTCTTGGCCTCGGGCAGCTCCTCGCGCTCCACGGGACGCAGCCCGTCGCCGTCGAGCAGCCGCAGGAAGACCTCGGGCACGGCGGCCCGCTCGTCCTCGCTCAGCTCGCCGTAGAGCTCTTCGGCGATCGCCCCCAGGTCCGGCCCCGCCTGCCCCTTCAGCTCCCCCGCCACGATCCCGCCACGGGCCAGGGGATCGCCGTCGTCCCGCCGGGGGCCCTCGCCCAGGAGGCGGAGCAGGAGGTCCCCGGCGGCAGGACGGGCGGCGGGGTCGCGGGCGGTGGCGGCCGACACCAGCGACGCCAGCTCCTCCGGCAGCCCGGCGACGTCCGCCTCGAACTCCAGCACCCGGCCCACGACCGCCATCGGCTCGCCCGGCTCGACCGCGTCACGCCCCCGCGCCGCGAACAGCACCACCATCCCCCACGCCCACACGTCCGCCGCCTCGGTGGCGGCGCGCCCGGTGAGCACCTCGGGCGCCATGTAGCCCGGCGTGCCCATGGCCGGCCCGCTGGTGGTCGGCCCGGCCTCCCTGGCCACCCCGAAGTCGATCACGCGGGGGCCGTCCGGGCCCAGGATGATGTTGTCCGGCTTGAGGTCGCGGTGCACGATCCCGGCCCGGTGGATGGCCGTCAGCGCGGTGGCGACCCCGATCGCCAGGCGGCGCAGCGCGTCCGCCTCGTACGCCCCCGTCCCCGCGGCCACCTCCCGCAGGCTCGGCCCCGGGACGTACTCGCTGACGATGTACAGCGGCGCGTCGTCCACCTGCGCCTCGATCACCCTGGCCGTGCAGAAGGAGGCCACCCGCTGGGCCGCCGCCGCCTCCTTGGCCAGCCTGGACCGCGACTGCGCGCTGTCGAACCTGGGCACCTTGACCGCGACGCGCTCCCCGGCCTCGCCGTACGCCTCGTAGACCACGCCCTGGCCACCGGCGCCCAGCCGTCCGGCCAGCCAGTAGCGGCCCAACCGGTGAGGGTCGGACGAGATCAGAGGAGCCATCAGATGTGCCATTCTGATCGACATCCCCTCCCAAAAGGAAGGTCGCGTGGAATTTCGCATCATGGGGCCGCTCGACGTCCGTGACGGCGGCCGGGATCGCACCCCCACGACCCCCAAGCACCGCGACCTGCTGGCGATGTTCCTGCTGAACGCGGGCCGTCCGCTGACCGTGGAGCGGCTGCGCCGGCTGCTGTGGCCGCGCGAGGGCGGCGACCGCTCCGACTCCCTGGTACGCGGGTACGTGGGCCAGCTCCGCCAGCTCCTGGGCAAGGACGTGATCACCACCGTGTCCGGCTCGTACGCGCTGGCGATCGGCGGCCACCAGCTCGACGTCGACCGGTTCCGGCTGCTGGTGGACCGCGGCTCGTACGAGGAGGCGCTGGCGCTGTGGCGCGGCCCCGCGCTGGAGGACCTGGACCCCGACGGCGAGCGGTGGGAGGAGACCCGGCGCCTGCGCGAGGAGCTGGAGGAGCTGCGCCTGCTCGCCCTGGAACGCCGCCTCCAGGCCGACCTGGACGCCGGCCGCCACCGCGAGCTGCTGGCCGAGCTGAAGCGGCTGACCAAGCAGCACCCGCTGTGGCAGCGCTTCCGCGGCCAGTACATGCTGGCCCTCTACCGCAGCGGCCGCCGGGTCGACGCGCTGGCCGCGTACGCGGTGCTGCGCGACCAGCTCGACGGCGGCCACGCGATCGAGCCGGACCCCGAGCTCCAGCTCCTCTACCACCGCATGCTCCACGACGACGTGTCGCTGCACGTGTCGGCGGGCCCTCCGGTGCTGCTGCCGCCCGACATCGCGGGCTTCACCGGCCGCGCCGACCTGCTCGACCGGGTGGTCGGCGGCCACGTCGTCGTGCACGGCCAGGCCGGCGCGGGCAAGTCGGCCCTGGCCGTGCACGCCGCCTGGCGGGCCCGCGAGTCCTTCCCCGACGGCATCCTGTACGCCGACCTGCGCGAGACCACGGCCCCCTCGGCCGTCCTGGAGGACTTCCTGCGTTGGCTCGGCTGCCCGGCCCAGGCCATCCCGGCCGGGCTTGAGCAGCGCGAGCGCCTGTTCCGCGCCTACACCGCCAACCGCGGCCTGCTGGTCCTGCTGGACAACGCCGCCGGCGAGGCCCAGGTGCGCCCGCTGCTGACGTCCTGCCCGACGGTCGTGACCAGCCGCTCGTCCCTGGGCGGCTTGACCGGCGCGACCCGGCTGTCGGTGGGCGTGCTCGGCCAGGAGGACGCCCTGGCCCTGCTCACGACCGGCTCCGGACGACCCGCGGACGAGGCGCTGCACCGCCTGGCCCGCTTCTGCGGCGGCCTGCCGATCGCGCTGCGCATCGCCGCGTCCAGGCTGGCGGCCCGCCCGAACTGGACGGTGGACTACCTGGTGGGCCTCCTTGAGGACGAGCACAAGCGGCTCGACCGGCTGCACGCGGGCGACCAGGCGGTCCGCAGCGTGTTCGCCATCGGCTACGAGGGCCTGCCCGAGCCCGCCAGGCGCACGTTACGCGGCCTCGGCGCGCTGTCGGCCCCCGACTTCGCCGACTGGCTCACCGACCGGCTCGGCGGCGGCGCCGAGGCCCTGGTGGACGCGGGCCTGCTGGAGACGCACGGCGTGGACGCGGCCGGTCAGGTCCGCTACCGGATGCACGACCTGACCCGGCTGTTCGCCCGCGAGCAGCCGCTGCCGGGCGTGCTGGCCGAGGTGTCGGAGCTCGTGCTGGCCCGGGTGCGGGCCTCGCGCTTCTCGCTGGTGTCGGGCGACCCGGGCACGGCCGTGGCGACCAGGGACATCAGGGAGTCGGTCGAGTGGCTGGACGCCGAACGGCCGTTCCTGGTGAGCCTGGTGGCCGACCTGCACGCCGCCGGCCTCGACGAGCCGTGCTGGCGGCTGGCGCACCTGCTGGGGCCGTACCTGGAGCGTCACCGGTTCCTCGACGACTGGCGGGCGGTCTCGGACCGGGCGCTGGAGAGCGCCAGGCGGTCCGGCGACGACCGGGGCGAGGCGCTCGTCCTGCTCGACCAGGGCGACCTGCACCTGGCCGAGCGCGACTGGGACCTGGCCCACGAGAAGCTGCGGCTGGCGCTCGGCATGTTCCTGCGCCAGGGCCGCACCCGCGACGTCAACCACACCCGGCGCCGCCTGGGCCGCGTGCACCTGGAGCGGGACCGGCTGGAGGAGGCCGAGCGGGCGCTGCTGGCCTGCCTGGAGGCGGCCGACAACGAGCGGGACGCCGCCGACGCCGAACGCGTGCTGGGCGCGGTGCTGCGCCGGGCGGGCCGTCTGGAGGAGGCCGCCGTCCGCCTGCTGGCGGCCGTCGGCCACCTGACCGAGCTGGGCGACCGGCACCGGCAGGCCGACACCCTGCTCGACCTGGCCGCCGTACGGCTGGCGCAGGGCGCCAAACCCGACGCCAGGTCCGCCGCCGAACGCGCCAGGGGCATCGCCGTACGGCTCGGCGACCGCCTGCTCGACGCGTACGCGCTGCTGACCCTGGCCCGGGTCAACCGGGCGGAGGGCGCCGCCGGACGAGCCCGCGAGCTGGCCACGGCCGCCCTGGAGATCTTCGACGAGACCGGCGACCGCCGGGCCGCCGCCAACGCCCGCGCCTTCCTCGCCACCCCCTGACCGCCGCCCCCGCCCGTCCCCACCCGACGGCGGGTGCGCGGCTTGGCGACGACCTGACCGCCGGCCCCCGCCCCCATCACCGCCCGGCGGCGGGCGCGCGGCTTGGTGACGAGTCCGTCGCGCCGGGTGGTGACGGGCGGGAGCCCGGCTTACAGTGATCGTGTGGCCGATGACCTCAAGCCCGCCCGGACGACGTCCGCCCGCCGCGGCGCCGCGCTGGCCGTCGCCGTCGCGGCCGCCCTCCTGGTGCTCACCGCGATCATGCCCTGGGCCGGGATCGAGGCCCGCAGCGACCTGCTCGGCGGCGGCGTCTCCGACGACGTGCGCGGCATCGACGTCAGCACGGGCCTGTACACCCTGCTCGCCGGGCTGGCGGCGCTGGCGCTCGGCGTCACGGGCCTGCTGGGCAGCCGGCCGCGCGTCGCGGCCCTTGCCGTGATCCCGGGCGCGCTGGCCACGCTGCTGCTGGTGATGTTCGTCGCCGACCCCGGCCGCATCGGCGACCGGCTCTCCATCGACCTGGGCCGGCTGCTGTCGGTCGAGCCGGTCATCAGGTTCGGCTGGTTCGCCGCGCTGGCCTGCTCGCTCGCGATCGTCGTGCTGTCCGTGCTCACCCTGGTGCGCCGGGCCCGCTGACCCGGCCCGCTCGGGCGCTGTGGGGTCACGGGCGCTGTCGGGTCAGTCGAAGAAACCGAGCCGGCGCAGCTGCTTGGGGTCGCGCTGCCAGTCTTTGGCCACGCTGATCCGCAGGTCGAGGTAGACCCGCGTGCCGAGCAGCGCCTCGATCTGCTTGCGGGCCTTGGTGCCCACGTCGCGCAGCCGCTCGCCCTTGTGCCCGATGACGATGGCCTTCTGGGAGGGCCGCTCGACGAACATGTGGGCGTAGATGTCGAGCAGGTCCTCGCGCCCCTCGCGGGGCAACATCTCGTCGACGACCACGGCGATCGAGTGCGGCAGCTCGTCGCGGACGCCCTCCAGGGCCGCCTCCCTGATCAGCTCGCCCACCATCACCTGCTCGGGCTCGTCGGTGAGCTGCCCGCCCTCGTAGAGCGGCGGCGACTCGGGCAGGTGCTCGATCAGCACGTCGCCCAGGACGTCGAGCTGCTCGCCCGACTGCGCCGACACCGGCACGACCGCCGCGAACTCGGCCACCTGCGACACCGCGAGCAGCTGCTCGGCGATCTGCTGCCGGCTCGCCAGGTCGCACTTGGTCACCACGGCGACCACGGGCGTCTTCTTCACCGCCGCCAGCTTGTCGGCGATGAACCGGTCGCCCTTGCCGATGGGCTCGTTGGCCGGCACGCAGAAGCCGATCACGTCGACCTCGGTGAGCGTGGACAGCACCAGGCTGTCCAGCCGCTCGCCGAGGAGCGTGCGCGGCCGGTGCAGGCCCGGCGTGTCCACGATGACGATCTGGGCGTCGGGGCGGTGCACGATGCCCCTGATGACCCGTCTGGTCGTCTGCGGCTTGGACGAGGTGATCGCCACCTTGGCGCCGACCAGGGCGTTCATCAACGTGGACTTGCCGACGTTCGGCCTTCCCACGAAGCAGGCGAATCCGGCGCGATGGTTGTCTGGCGAAGTCACATTGTGCATTGTCGCTTATCAGCCGCCGTGTTCACGCCACCAGGCGAACGCGTCGGGCAGCGCCAGGGGCGTCCAGGCCGTCGTCGTCAGGCCGTCGACCTCGTGCTCGGCCACCCATCGGTAGTCGGTGATCTCGTCCCCGTCGGGGACGGGCGTGCCGGAGGCGAGGGTGCAGGCGTACATGGCGATGACGTACGCCACCTCGTGCCCGTTGGGGTAGACCGTGCGGTACTCGGGGCCGCCGAAGACGCCGACCAGCCCGCGCACCTCGACCTCGATGGCCAGCTCTTCGCGCAGCTCCCTGACCACCGCCTCCTCGGGCCGCTCGCCGGGGTCGACGCCGCCGCCGGGGGTGGCCCACAGGCCGTCGTCGCCGTGCCTGGCCATCAGCACCCGCCCGGCGCGGTCGAACACGCACCCGTTGACCGACGGCAGCATGAGCAGGTCGTTGCCGATCTTGGCCCGCAGCCGGGCCAGGAACGGCGTCATGCCCACGTCAGGACCTCAGCGTGCCGTCGGGGCCGGCCACGAGCAGGGCCTTGACGCCCAGCTCCGACGCGACCGCCTCGTCGGCCGGGGACGGCTCGCCCGCCGTCACCAGCGCGACCGCCTCCAGCGACCGCGCGCCGCTGGAGACCGCCATGGCCACCGCGACCTGCACGGCCGACAGCCTCAGCGACGACAGCGCGACGTCGGTCGCCGAGTACGTGCGGCCGGTCTCGTCGCGCACGGCGGCGCCCTCGGCGGCCTCGTTGCGCGCCCTGGCCGCCCGCGCCAAGGTGATGATCTTGCTGTCTTCAGGATCGAGAGTCACGAGGACCAGGTTAGGCCGTGGACATCGAAAGCACGGCGGCGACCAGCTTCCTCGTCCGGTCCCGGTCCACGTCGGTGATGCCCGCGTGCACGACCGACACCAGTGTGTCGCCGGTCCGGGACAGCACGACGTCCAGGGCGTACGGGTAGCCGTTCAGCCGTCCGCGCAGCCGCGTCCCGGCTGCCTCGTCCCCGGAGCGGGCGGCGTCGCCCAGGTCCAGTCTGCGGGCCCGCAGGTCGGTGCCGCCCGCCGTGCGGATCTCCCGGCACGACTCCAGGGCGTCGCTCAGCGCGTCGAAGCGCGCCTCGGCCTCCTCGCCCGCGTACCGGGCCAGGCCTACGGCCGCGCGCTCCCCCAGGCCGTCCCCCTGGTAGCTGACCGCCGCCTGGCCGGTGAGCCCCTCCTGCGGCGCGTGCCCGGCCGCCGCGTCGAGTGCGGACCTGCACCTCTGGTCCACCCGGCCGAACGGCACCCGCCACGCCTGATCGGGCCGTTGCGCGAAGCCGTCCGGCAGGCTCGGCCGCCTGTTGAGCACGTCGCGGAGCTGGGCCATGGCGTGGGCGTCGACGACGGTCTCCGCGCCGCCTCCCGCGCAGCCCGCCAGGGTCGCGGCCAGCAGCCCGTACACGATGATCCCCGGTTTCATGATTCCCCCTGGACCGCAGCCTCCCCAGGCGACGAATGCGGCAATCTCCCCAGCGTCTCCACCAAACGCAAAAAGGGTGCCCCCGCCTGGTTTTCAGACGAGAACACCCTTTACGCCGATCGACGCCCTGGCCGGCTAGCCGGCCGGAACGCCATCGTCCCCCCAGGAGCGTCCTCCCGCCGCGAACCCCACCCGGCGTTCGGACGCTTCCTCGTGACACCCACCGCACCGGGTGTCAGGGATGAGACTGCCGGACCTCACTTGCAGAAGACTTGTAGAACGCTTGCGACATCTCCCTGCAAAGCGGTCACTCCCGTTCGGCTCCGGCCTGGACGTCGTCCTCCTCGGACGGCGCGACCCTGCGGACGACGACGGTGCTGATGCGGTTGCGCCGCCCGGCCAGGCTCTCGGCCGTCAGCTCCAGCCCGGCCACCTCGGCCTGCGACCCGGCGATCGGCACCCGGCCGAGCGCGTGGGCCAGCAGGCCGCCGACGGTCTCGACGTCGTCGACCTCGAGCTCGGTGTCGAACAGCTCGCCGAGCTCGTCGACCGGCATGCGGGCGGTCACCCGTATGGCGCCGTCGTGCATGGTCTCCACGCGCGGGGCCTCCTGGTCGTACTCGTCGGTGATCTCGCCGACGATCTCCTCCAGGACGTCTTCGATGGTGACCAGGCCGGCGGTGCCGCCGTACTCGTCGATGACGATCGCCATGTGGATCTGCCGGGCCTGCATCTCCCGCATGAGCTCGTCGATGGGCTTGCTCTCCGGCACGTACGCGGCCGGCCGCATGATCGACTCGACGGTCTCCTTGCCGCCGCCCTCACCCGACTCGTGGATCTTGCGGGCGATGTCCTTGAGGTAGGCGATGCCGATGACGTCGTCCTCGTTCTCGCCCACGACCGGGATGCGGGAGAAGCCGCTGCGCAGCGCGAGCGACAGCGCCTGGCTGATCGTCTTGCCGCGCTCGATGTAGACCATGTCGGTGCGCGGCACCATGACCTCGCGGACCAGCGTGTCGCCCAGCTCGAAGACCGAGTGGATCATCTCGCGCTCGTCCGGCTCGATCACCCGGCGCTCCTCGGCCAGGTCGACCAGGTCGCGCAGCTCGGCCTCCGACGTGAACGGGCCGTCGCGGAAGCCCTTGCCGGGGGTCAGGGCGTTGCCGAGCAGGATGAGCAGCTTGGGCAGCGGGCCGAAGATGCGGGTCAGGCCGTAGACGATCGGCGCCCCGGCCAGCGCGACCGGCTCGGCGTGCTGACGCCCCAGCGTGCGGGGCATGACGCCGACGACGACGTAGCTGACCACGATCATCACCGCCGCGGCGGCCACGTACGCCCAGCCCTGGTCGTGCATGAGGTCGATGAACAGCAGCGTCGCGATGACCGTGGCCACCAGCTCGCAGCTCAGGCGCAGCAGCAGGAGGAGGTTGAGGTAGCGGGGCGGGTCGGTGACGATGGCCTGGAGCCGTTCGGCCCCGCGCCGGCCCTCACGTGCGAACTCCTCCGCGCGCACCCTGGAGATGCGCGTCAGTGCCGTCTCCGCACTGGCGATCAGGCCACCGATGATCACAAGGGCGATGGCCCACAGCAACCAGGCGTTCACCGCGAGTCGCGCACCTCCTGCCAGGACTCGAGCAGCCGAGCCTGGAGCCCGAACATCTCCTTGTGCTCCTCGGGCTCGGCGTGGTCGTAGCCGAGCAGGTGCAGGATGCCGTGGGTGCACAGCAGCTCCAGCTCGGCCTGGGCGCTGTGGCCGGCCTCCTTGGCCTGCCGGTCGGCGACCTGCGGGCAGAGCACCACGTCGCCGAGCAGCGCCGGGTCGGCCGGGCTCTCGCCGTCGCCGCGCGCGCCGCCGCCGGGACGCAGCTCGTCCATCGGGAAGGCCAGCACGTCGGTCGGGCCCGGCTCGCCCATCCACTTCTCGTGCAGCTCGGCCATGGCGTCTTCGTCGACCACCACGATGGACAGCTCGGCGAGCGGGTTGATGCCCATCTCGCCGAGCACGTGGGTGGCCAGCGCGACGAGGTTCTCCTCGTCGACGCCGACGCCGGACTCGTTGTTGATCTCGATGCTCACGGGCGTCGCTTCCCCCGGTGGATGGCCTTCGGCTCCTGCGTGGCCTGGGTGGCGTCGTAGCGCCCGTAGGCGTCGACGATCTCGCTGACCAGCTTGTGGCGCACCACGTCGGCGCTGGACAGACGGGCGAAATGGATGTCGGGGATGCCCTCCAGGATCTCCTGGACGACCCGCAGCCCGCTCACCGTGCCCGAGGGCAGGTCGACCTGGGTCACGTCGCCCGTGACCACGATCTTGGAGTTGAACCCCAGCCGGGTCAGGAACATCTTCATCTGCTCGGCCGAGGAGTTCTGGGCCTCGTCGAGGATGATGAAGGCGTCGTTGAGGGTACGGCCCCGCATGTACGCCAGCGGCGCGACCTCGATCGTGCCCGCGGCCATCAGCTTCGGGATCGAGTCGGGGTCGACCATGTCGTGCAGCGCGTCGTAGAGCGGCCGCAGGTAGGGGTCGATCTTCTCGTAGAGGGTGCCGGGCAGGAAGCCGAGCCGCTCGCCCGCCTCGACCGCCGGCCTGGTCAGGATGATGCGGTTGACCCGCTTCTCCTGCAGCGCGCGCACGGCCTTGGCCATCGCCAGGTACGTCTTGCCGGTGCCCGCGGGCCCGATGCCGAACACGATCGTGTGCTGGTCGATCGCGTCGACGTACCGCTTCTGGTTGACGGTCTTCGGCCGGATCGTGCGGCCTCGGGAGGACAGGATGTCGAGCGAGAGGACCTCGGCCGGACGGTCGGAGGTCATGCGCAGCATCGCGATGCTCCGCTCTACGGCGTCGGGCGTGAGCTCGCCGCCGCTGCGCAGCACTTCGACCAGCTCCTCGAACAGGCGCACGACCGCGCCGCTCTCGTCGGGGCTGCCGGTGACGGTGATCTCGTTGCCCCGCACGTGGATGTCGGCCCTGAAGGCGCCCTCGATCACGCGAAGCAGCTCGTCACGGGAGCCGAGGAGGCTGACCATCGGGTATTCGTCCGGAATCAGCACCTTGGCTTGAGTGCGCGAGGGAGGTGCCGTGCGTCGGGATTCATGTAGTTCGGACATGGGCAGGCCAGCGGCCTGATGCCTCCCGGTCTGTTCGGTGTTCTTCTCCGCCCATCGTATCCGGCACCAGGCTGATTGCTCGCGTCAATATCAGCCGGGCGGCCACGTGAGGTCACGCCCTCCGAGAACATGGGCGTGCACGTGGAAGACGGTCTGGCCGGCGCCGGGGCCGGTGTTGAAGACGACCCGGTAGCCGCGCTCGGCCACCCCCTCCTGGACGGCGACCGCATGGGCGGCCTTCAGCACGTCGTCGGCGAGCCCGTCGTCGGCGGCGGCCAGCGACGCCGCGTCGGGGTGATGCGCCCGCGGGATGACCAGCACGTGGGTCGGGGCCTGCGGATTGATGTCGCGGAACGCCAGCGCCCTGGCGTTCTCGTAGACGACGTCGGCCGGAATTTCCTTGGCCACGATTTTGCAGAAGAGACAGTCGCTCACAGCAGTACCCTATCGAGAGCGACCGTTCGGCAGTCCGTTGCGAATCGGTAATCCGTGGTGTCGTGCGCCGGAAGATCCGCGCAGTTAGGGTGAGTGTGCGACACTTCGGAGCAAAAAAGTTGATTCAGGGTCGGGCGAGCGCCACCTGGCGAGGAACACGACTGGGTAATGCACCCTAAGGAACCGGGGAAACCTTCAGAACCGGAAGAGAGTAAACCCTCTGGGAAGGCCGCGCGTCCCACTGATGTGACCACCGAAACCCTTCTGGCCGACAGGTCGTTGGGGGCGGTGCCGGTCGGGTGGGATGCCGACATGGCCGTGACCGCGCTTTACAGCGCGCATTTCCGGTCATTGGTGCGTCTCGCGGTGTTGCTGGTGCGTGACATGGCAACCGCCGAGGAAGTCGTGCAGGACGCGTTCGTCGCCATTCACGGCGCCTGGCGCAGACTGCGTGATCCCGACAAGGCACTCGCCTACCTGCGTCAGTCTGTCGTCAACCGGTCCCGTTCCGTGCTGCGTCACCGCGCGGTCGTCGAGAAGTACGCACCCAAGGGCCTGCCCGACGCCCCGAGCGCCGAGAACGGCGCGATCGGCGAGCTGGAACGCTCCGCCGTCATCGAGGCGTTACGCGCCCTGCCGACCCGACAGAGAGAAGCACTGGTTCTGCGTTATTACGGAGATCTGTCCGAGGCTGAGATCGCCCACGCCATGGGAATCAGCAAGGGCGCGGTCAAGAGCCACACCGCACGTGGCATGGCCGCATTGCGATCCGTTCTGGAGAAGATGTCATGACCCAGCCCCCCGACGAGTACGGCGACGTCCTGCGCCGTGCGCTCCGCGCGGAGGCGGACGCGGTCGTGCCCTCGCCGGAGGGACTGCAGATCATCCGCGCCCGCATCGAGCGGCGCGGCGTCCGTAACCTGTTCTGGTGGCGTGCGGGCGCGGCGGCGATCAGCGCCGTGCTGGTGGCGGGGACGATCGTGATGGTCGTTCCCGGGCTGCGCTCCCAGATCTTCGAGGCGCCCATCGAGCCGGTGGACAACTCGACCACCACCCCCGGCAACTCCTCGACCAGGCTCTCCACGCCGCCCAGGCGCGACAGCCACAGCGCCGAGCCGCCGCCCGTCGTGGTCGTGCCGCCGAGCCACAGCGAGACCCACAGGCCCTCGGAGACGGCCAGGTCGACCCGGCAGCCCTCGCCGTCGCCGACACCGTCCTCGACGCCCTGCCCGACCGGCGACCCCGCGGGCGACCCCACCGGCGAGCAGGACTGCCCCGAGATCACGCCGACGCCCACACCGACGGCGCCGGAGTCGCCGGAGTCGATCGGCACGCCGACGACGTGCACCGCCGACGAGTGCCCGACGGACGACCTGCCGACGGCCGCCCCGAGCGACCTGAGCAGCCCGCTCGTGGGCGTGCCGCACACCACTCCCTGAGCCGCGGGCCTACCAGCGCCCGGTACGCGCGAGCAGCACGGCCGCCGCCGCCACCCCCGCCGTGGAGGTGCGCAGCACGGTGGGCCCGAGCAGCACGGGCACCGCCTTGGCCGCGACGAACCTGCGCAGTTCCTCCTCCGAGACCCCGCCCTCGGGCCCCACGACCACCACGATGTCGCCGCCGGGCGGCAGCGCCACCTGCGACAGCGGCTCGACGGCCTCCTCGTGCAGCACGAGCCCCAGCGCCGCGTCGGCCAGCAGCCCTTCGACCTGCGCGGTGGAGGCCTGCTCGGCCACCTCGGGCAGGTGGAACCGGCGCGCCTGCTTGCCCGCCTCGCGGGCCGTGGAACGCCACCGGCCCAGCGCCTTGGCGACCTTGTCGCCCTTCCACTGCGTGATGCTGCGCGAGGCGGCCCAGGGCACGATCACGTCGACCCCCACCTCGGTCATCATCTCGACGGCCAGCTCGCCCCTGTCGCCCTTGGGCAGCCCCTGGACGACGACCAGCCGCCGCGCGGGCGGCTCGACGGTGTAGCGGGCGAGCACGTCGAGCGCGAGCGCGTCCTTGAACACCTCGCGCACCACGCACTCGGCGACGTCGCCCGCGCCGTTGGTCAGGTCGACCCGCTCACCGGCGCGCAGACGCCGCACGGAGGCCGCGTGCCGCCCCTCAGGGCCGTCGAGCGTCAGCTCGGAGCCGTTGAGGTCCTCGGCGAGGAACACGGGGACGGTCACGGGTGATCGTCACCTGCCGTTGAAGGCGTCACGCAGGCGGGAGAAAAAACCCTGCTGCCCCGGGGCGAACTTCCCCGGCGGCCGCTCCTCGCCGCGCAGCCTGGACAGCTCGCGCAGCAGGTCCTCCTGCGGCTGGTCGAGCCGCATCGGGGTCTCGACGTTGACGTGGATGAGCAGGTCGCCCCTGCCGGACTCGTTGAGCCGCTGCACGCCGCGCCCGTACATGGTGATGACCTGGCCGGACTGGGTGCCGGGGCGCACGTCGATCTCCTCGGAGCCGTCGAGCGTCTCCACGGCGAGGATCGTGCCGAGCGCGGCGGCCGTCATGGGGATCTGGACCGTGCAGTGGAGGTCGTCGCCGCGCCGCTCGAAGATCTCGTGGGGGCGCTCGACGATCTCCAGGAAGAGGTCTCCGGGCGGGCCGCCGCCGGGGCCGACCTCGCCCTCGCCGGCGAGCTGGATGTGGGTGCCGTCCTCGACGCCCGCGGGGATGCGGACCTTGATCGTGCGGCGGGTGCGCACCCGGCCGTCGCCCGAGCACTCCTGGCAGGGGTGGCGGATGATGCTGCCGAAACCGCCGCACTGGGGGCACGGCCGCGAGGTCATGACCTGGCCCAGGAACGAGCGGGTGACCTGGGAGATCTCGCCGCGCCCGTTGCACATGTCACAGGCGTCGGGGTGGGTGCCGGGGGCGGCGCCGGCACCGTGGCACACCTCGCACAGCACGGCGGTGTCCACGACCAGCTCGCGGGTGGTGCCGAACGCGGTCTCGCGCAGGTCGAGCTCGACCCGGATGGTGGCGTTGCGGCCCCTCCTGGCGCGCGAGCGCGGCCCGCGGGTGCCGCCCGCGGTGCCGAAGAAGGCGTCCATGATGTCGCTGAAGGGGAAACCCGCCCCGAAGCCGCCGGCGCCCGCGCCCGCACCCGCGCCGCCGCCGAAGGGGTCGCCGCCCAGGTCGTACATCTGGCGCTTGTTCGGGTCGGACAGCACCTCGTAGGCCTGCGTGATCTCCTTGAACCGCTCCTGGGTCTCAGGATCGGGGTTCACGTCGGGGTGCAGCTCGCGGGCGAGGCGGCGGTATGCCTTCTTGATCTCGTCCTGACTGGCGTCACGGCGCACCCCGAGGGTGGCGTAGTAGTCGCTGTTTGCCACTTATCGACCTCTTAAGATGCAGCCAGGATCTGGCTGACGTAGCGTGCCACCGCGCGTACGGCGCCCATCGTCACGGGGTAGTCCATCCTCGTGGGACCCAGCACGCCGAGCCGGGCCAGTTGGTTGTCGCCAGAACCGTATCCGGTTGCGACGATGGACGTGCCGCGAAGGTAGGGGTTTTCCGAGCCGATGCGCACGGTGAGCGCGGACGGGGTGTCTGTGGATGTCTCGCCGAGCAACCGCATGAGCACGACCTGCTCCTCCAGCGCCTCCAGCACGTCGCGCAGGCCGGTGGCGAAGTCGGCGCCCGCGAGATTGGCCGCGCCGGCGAACACGATCTTCTCGTCGTGGCGTTCGACGAGGGTTTCGAGCAGCACCGACAGGATCGTGGCCACGGCGGGCCGGTCCTCGGCGGGGAGCCGCTCGGGCAGGTCGGCGACCAGCTCGGGGACGTTGCTCAGCCCGCAGCCGTCGAGGCAGGAGTTGAGCACCGCGCGCAGGTGGGCGATGCGGTCGTCCTCCACCACCTCGGGCAGCTCGATCACGCGCTGCTCCACGCGCCCGGTGTTGGTGATCAGCACGAGCATGACCCGCCGGTCGTTGAGCGGGACCAGCTCGACGTGCCTGACCGTGGAACGGGTCAGCGTCGGGTACTGCACGACCGCGACCTGCCTGGTGAGCTGCGCGAGCAGCCGCACGGTGCGGAAGACCACGTCGTCGAGGTCGACCGCGCCGGCGAGGAAGGTCTCGATCGCCCGCCGCTCGGCCCCCGACAGGGGCTTGACCTGCGACAGCCGGTCGACGAACAGGCGGTAGCCCTTGTCCGTCGGCACGCGGCCCGCGCTGGTGTGCGGCTGGGTGATGTAACCGTCCTCCTCCAGAGCGGCCATGTCGTTCCTGACCGTTGCCGGGGAGACCTTCAGGTTGTGGCGCTCGGCCAGCGCCTTTGAGCCCACCGGTTCGTTGGTGGACACGTAGTCTTCGACAATGGCGCGGAGCACCGCCAGCTTCCGATCGTCGAGCACGTGCTCACCTCCTGCCTGTGCCTTACAGGGAAACGACAGGTCTAGCACTCCGTGTTCCCGAGTGCCAAGTGTACGGCTCTCGCCCACAAGGTGCGATAACACCGGGTCCCATCCTGTTGCTAGCGACTTACAAGCGACAGGCCTCACACTTGCCGCATGACCGACAATTCCCAGCCCCCGCAGTACGGACCGCCCCAGGGGCAGGGTCCCTACTACGGTCAGCAGCCCCAGTACGCCCAGCCCCAGCCCCCGCAGTACGGCCAGCCCCCTTACCAGCAGCAGCAGCCCCAGTTCGGCCCCCCGCCCCAGTACGGCCAGTACAACCAGTACGGCCAGCAGCCCCAGTTCCCGGCCAGGATCGACGGCAAGGCGATCAAGCCACGCCTGTGGTGGATCGCGGTCGTGTGGGCCGTGGCCGTGGTGCTGGGCGTCGTGGGCGTGGTCGTGTTCGCCGGCGGCGTGCTGAGCAGCGTGACCGACATGGCCCCGACGACCACGTTCGCGTCGGGCGAAAGCGTGAAGGTGGCGATCGACCCCGCCCAGCGCCCGGCCGTGTACATCGCCACCGACACGCGGGTCAACTACCAGTGCGAGATCTCCGGCGGCCCGGCCCAGGCCAGGCTCGTCAAGGTCTCCGGCACCCAGACGCTCACCGCCGGCGGGAAGACCTGGCAGGAGATCCTCGCCGTCAACGCCCCCGCCAAGGGCGACTACCAGCTGACCTGCGCCACGCAGGAGGAGTCGTCGGCCCGCTTCGGCGTGGGCCGTGACGTGCTCTCGGCCGCGGGCGGCGTGTTCGGCGGCGTGGCCGCGCTGTTCCTGATCCCCGGCGCCGGCCTGCTCATCGGCATCATCGGCACGATCGTCATCCTCGTACGGCGCAGCGGCGCGCGTAAGCGCCTTGCGGTCAGCGGGTGATTTGCTACGGTCCCCGTGTGTACGAGGGTGATGTGCTGGCGGGCAATTGGCGGCGGCCGGGCAAGGGCAAGATCCCGAAGGTGCCGGCCGAACTCGACCTGGTCGTGGAGGACGCCGACAGCGGCTTCTGCGGCGCCGTGGTGGCCTGCGACAAGGAGGCCGTCACCCTTGAGGACCGGTTCGGCAAGCGCCGCCTGTTCCCGCTGGCGCCGGCCGCCTTCCTCCTGGAGGGCAGGCCCGTGACGCTGGTGCGCCCGGTGGCCGCGGCCCCGGCCGGGCCCAGGCGCAGCGCGTCCGGGTCCATCGCCGTGGAGGGGCTGCGGGCCCGGGTCGCCAAGGAGAGCCGGATCTACGTCGAGGGCGTGCACGACGCCGCGCTCGTGGAGAAGATCTGGGGCCACGACCTGCGCGTCGAAGGGGTCGTGGTGGAGTACCTGGAGGGCGTGGACGACCTGCCCGCCATCGTGGCCGAGTTCGCCCCCGAGCCGGGCCGCAGGCTGGGCGTGCTGGTCGACCATTTGGTGCCGGGGTCGAAGGAGAGCCGGATCGCGGCCCGGGTCACCTCGCCGCACGTGCTCGTCGTGGGCCATCCGTTCATCGACATCTGGCAGGCGGTCAAGCCGTCCGTGTTGCGCATCCCCGGCTGGCCCGACGTGCCGCGCGGGGTGCCGTGGAAGGAGGGCGTGCTCGCCGCGCTGGGCTGGCGCATGGAGCCAGCGGACGCCTGGCGGCGCATTCTGGGCGCCGTCTCGTCCTACGCCGACCTGGAGCCGGAGCTGCTCGGCCGGGTCGAGGAACTGATCGACTTCGTTACGGAGGCATCATGACCCAGGATCCGCCGCCCGCCGACGACTCCCCGGACGTCCCGCCCTCGGACGTACCCCGCGACCAGGGCCCCCGGCTCGGCTACGGCCAGCAGCCGGGCTCCCAGCCCGACCACGGGCGGCAGCCGCCCGGCCAGAGCGGCCCACAGCCCGGCCCCATGCCGACGCCGCCCCGCTACGTGCCCCCGCCGCCCGGCTACGGCCAGCCCCCCGGCTACGGCGCCCAGCAGGGCTACGGCCGGCCCGCCGAGCCGTACGTGCCCGGCCGGTTCGGCCCACGCCGCGGCAGCGACGACACCACAATGGCGATGCTCGCCCACCTGCTGGGCCTGCTGGTCTCGTGGGTCGGCCCGCTGATCATCTACCTGATGAAGAAGGACGAGTCCCCCTACGTCAGGGACCAGGCGGCCGAGGCGCTGAACTTCCAGATCACGATGTTCATCGGCTATCTGATCGCGGGCGTGCTGACGGTCGTGCTGGTCGGCCTGCTGCTGTTCCCGATCGTGTGGATCGTGTCGCTGATCTTCCACATCCAGGCGGCCGTCGCCACCAACCGGGGCGAGAACTACCGCTACCCGTTCGCCATCCGCCTCATCACATGAGCTCGGTGATCAGGGCGTCGGCCAGCAGCCTCCCCTTGAGGGTGAGCACCATCCGGCCCGCCCTGAACGGCTCGGGCTCCAGCAGCCCGCGCGCCAGGGCGCTCGCCACGGACGTGCGCGCCCCGGGGGCCACCTCGGCGAGCGGATAGCCCGAGATCAGCCGCAGCTCCAGCATCAGGCGCTCGGCGGCCCGGTCGGCGTCGGTGAGCACCTCGCGCGCGTGCGCGGGCGAGGTGCCCGCTGCCAAACGCTGGGCGTAGGCGGCCGGGTGCTTGACGTTCCACCAGCGGGTGCCGCCGACGTGGCTGTGGGCGCCGGGGCCGGCGGCCCACCAGTCGCCGCCGGTCCAGTAGAGCAGGTTGTGCCGGCAGCGGGCCTGCTCGGAGGTCGCCCAGTTGGACACCTCGTACCAGCTGAAACCGGCCTCGGCCAGCATCTCGTCGGCGATCAGGTAGCGGTCGGCGGCCACGTCGTCGTCGGGCATCGGCAGCTCGCCGCGCCGGATCCTGGCCGCCAGCCTGGTGCCCTCCTCCACGATCAGCGAGTACGCCGACACGTGGTCGGGCCCGGCCTCGATCGCGGCGGCCAGCGAGGCCCGCCAGTCGTCGTCGGACTCCCCCGGCGTGCTGTAGATCAGGTCGAGGTTGACGTGCTCGAACCCGGCCTCCCGCGCCTCCCGCACGGCCCGCGCCGGGCGGCCCGGCGTGTGGGTGCGGTCGAGCACCTGGAGCACGTGCTCGCGGGCGCTCTGCATGCCGAAGCTCACCCGGTTGAAGCCGCCCTGACGCAGCTTGTCGAGGTAGGCGGGGTCGACGGACTCGGGGTTGGCCTCGGTGGTGACCTCCGCCCCCGGCCGCAGCCCGAACTCCGCGTCGATCGCGGCCAGGACGCGCGCCAGGTCCTCCGGAGGCAGCAGCGTGGGCGTGCCGCCGCCGAAGAACACCGTCTCCACCGGCAGCTCGACGTCGCCCAGCACGCGGCGGGCCAGACGCACCTCCGCCACGACCGTGTCGGCGTAGTCGCGATGGGAGGCGCCGGGCCCTAGCTCGGAGGCCGTGTAGGTGTTGAAATCGCAGTAGCCGCAGCGGGTCACGCAGAAGGGCACGTGCACGTAGAAGCCGAACGGGCGCTCGCCGAGTCCGCGCAGCGCGCTGTCGGGCAGCTCGCCGGAGGCGGGCGCCGGGTCGCCGTCGGGCAGGGTGGATGGCACGTCATCCAGTGTGCCTGCTCACGGGGGTGCTCCGAGCCATCGAAGGAGGCGGCACATGACGGGCGTCGGAATCGTGGGCGCCGGGATCTCCGGGCTGACGCTGGCGCTGCGGCTGCAGCAGCTCGGCGTCCCGACCACGCTCTACAGCGAGGGTGACGCGGAGGACCTGGGACGCGGGCGGCTGCCGAACACCGTGGGCAGGATGGCCCGCGCGCAGGCCCGCGAGCGGGAGCTGGGCAGCCTGCACTTCCTCGACCCGGGCTGCCTGCTGACCGCCGGCAGGCTCTCGATCAAGGGGGATCCGCCGCTGGAGTTCACAGCCCGCGTGGCCGAGCCGTTCCACGCGGTCGACTTCCGGGTGCTGCTGCCGGCGCTCATGGACGACTACACGAGCAGGGGTGGCCACCTGGTCGTCGATCCCCTCCCGCCGGACGCGGGCCAGGTCGGCCGCTGGTCGCGCGGGCACGAGCTGATGGTGGTGGCCACCGGGAGGCGTTCGGTGCGCGCGTTGTTCCCGCGCGATCCGGCGCGGTCCCCGTACCTGGCGCCGCAGCGGGTCCTGGCGGCCGGGCTGTTCCGCGGGTTCGATCCGGGCCCGGCCTTCGGGTTCAACATCTCGCCCGGGTGCGGCGAGATGTTGAGCATGGCGATGATGACGCGGGCCGGTGTGCGCGGCGGCGTGCTGGTCGAGGCGATCCCGGGCGGTCCGCTCGAAGTGCTGGCCCGGGTGCCCGTCCACGAGTTCGCCGAGGCGCTGCTCGCCCTGCTTCCCGAGCACGCGCCGCGCCTGGCCGAGCAGCTCGATCCCGCCGCGTTCGAGCTGCTCGGGCCGGACGACCTGTTGCAGGGCGCGATCACGCCGGTCGTCCGCGAGGCGGTGGCCGAGCTGCCCGGCGGCGGCGTCGCGCTGGCGATCGGCGACGCCTGGATCGCCAACGACCCGATCACCGGGCAGGGCGCGAACCTGGGGTCGGCCTGCGCGTGGATCGCGGCCGAGGCCGTCGCGGCGGGCGGGCCGTACGACGCGGCGTTCGCGCGGGAGGTGACCCGGCGCATGTGGGTGGCGGCCGGGCCGGTCACCGCGTGGACGAACGCCTTCCTGCGCCCTCCGGCGGAGCACGTACTCGCGCTGCTCAGGGCCGCCTCGACCAGGCAGGACGTGGCCGAACTGGTGCTGTCGCTGTTCGGCGACCCGGCCCGCGCGTGGGAGCTGCTGTCGAGCGCCGAGGAGGCCGCGCTCGTCGTTGACGGCGAGGGGTGACGGTTCTACGATCGCGTCAACTTATAGGAAAGTTTCCTATAAGTTCACCCCCCCAGGAGCGCCCGTGAAGAAGATCGTCCTCGTACTCTCGCTCTTACTCGGGCTGACGGCGGTCTCCGTGCCCGCCGAGGCCCACTCCGGATTCAAGCGGGTCGCCTACTTCATCCAGTGGGGCGTGTACGGGCGCAACTACCACGTCAAGGACGTGGACGCCACCGGCGCCGCCGCCAAGCTCACCCACCTCAACTACGCCTTCGGCTTCGTCAACGCCGAGGGCTCCTGCTACTCGGCCGACCCGTGGGCCGACTGGCAGCGCCCGGTGCCGGCCGAGCAGAGCGTGGACGGCGTCGCCGACCAGCCCGGCCAGGCGCTCAACGGCAACCTCAACCAGCTCCGCAAGCTCAAGGCCAAGCATCGCGGCCTCAAGGTGCTGATGTCGCTCGGCGGCTGGACCGGCTCCAAGTACTTCTCCGACGCCGTGCTCACCCCCGAGTCCCGGGCCGCGCTGGCGCGCTCGTGCGTCGACCTGTGGCTGCGCGGCAACCTGCCCGGCCTGGAGCCGGGCGCGGGCGCCGGCGTGTTCGACGGCATCGACCTGGACTGGGAGTGGCCCGGCTCGGCGGGCAACGACGGGAACGTGATCAGGCCCGAGGACAAGCGGAACTTCACGCTCTTCGTCGAGGAGCTGCGCGCCCAGCTCCGGGCCTTCTCCGCGACCTCCCAGCTCACGGCCTTCCTCCCGGCCGCCGCCGCCAAGATCGACGCCGGGTTCGAGGTGCGCCGCGTGTTCCGGTCGCTCGACTTCGCCACCGTCCAGGGGTACGACCTGCACGGCACGTGGGAGTCGCGGACCGGGCACAACGGGAACCTGTTCAACGACCGGCGCGACCCCAACCCCGTCAGGTACAGCGTGGACCAGACCGTGCGCGACTACCTGTCGCGCGGCGCGCCCGGGCGCAAGATCGTCGTGGGCGTGCCCGCGTACGGGCAGGGCTGGACCGGCGTGACCGGCGGCGGCGACGGCCTCTACCAGCCCGCGACCGGACCGGCCGCCGGCAAGTGGGGGGCGGGCAGCGAGGACTACAAGGACCTGGCGGCCAAGCCGGGCAAGCGTTACCGCGACCTGCGCACCGGCGCGATGTGGCTGTACGACGGCAACGAGTTCTGGTCCTACGACGACCCGGCGTCGCTGCTGGAGAAGGCGGCCTACATCCGGCTCAAGGGGCTGGGCGGCTCGATGATGTGGTCGATCGACCAGGACGACGCCCGCGCCTCCCTCACCTCGGCCCTGTACTCAGTCCTGCGCTGACGCGCCGGGCCGGGTGGGCGGCCTCCTCAGTCGCCCGCCCGGCCTGTCCGGGCGGCCAGCTCGTCCCATTCGGGGGCGTGGCCGGGGACCGCGAGCACGCGGGCGAGCGCGTCGGCGTCGCCGTGGCGGGCGCGGAAGACGTCGGCCACCGTCATCCCGGTCTCCGGGCGCGAGACGATCTCCACCTCGTCGCCGGGGCCCAGCTCGCCCGGCTCCACCACGGCCAGGTACGCACCCGGCCGCGCGGCTTGCGTGAAGCGCTTGAGCCAGCCCGGTTCGTCCATCCAGTTGCGGAACACCACGCAGGGCGTACGCGGGCCGGTCACCTCCAGCAGGGCGCTGCCGACGCGCCACCGCTCGCCCACGAGGGCGCCGTTGACGTCGAGGCCGTCGGTGGTCAGGTTCTCCCCGAAACGGCCGTCGCGCAGGTCGCGGCCCAGCTCGCCCTGCCACCAGTCGTAGTCCTCGCGGGCGTAGGCGTAGACGGCATGGCTGGGGGCGCCGTGGTTGGGCGTGTCGGCCCGCTCGTCGCCCGCGAGCCCGTTGTGCAGCACCTCCACCCGGTGGGTCACGGCTCGCTTGTCGATCGCCGTACGGCCGAGCTTGCCGGCCCATTCCGCGTCGAGCGACTTCCCGACGTTCACGGAGAGGATGCGCATGCCGCGACCGTAGCGGACAGATCGAGGTGTTCTGCACTGTTTTTTCCGCCTTTCTCAGCTCTTGTAGGGAGAAAGGCGGACATTGTCACCGCCGGGCGACATCTGGCCGAGCTGGGAGTCGGCGTCGAGCTCGGCCAGTTGTAACAGGGTCTCCAGCGCCGCCTGCCTGGTCTCCTCGACCGAGCCGCCGCGTTCGCCGAAACACTCGGCCGCGACGTCGAGCAGCGCCGCCACCACGGCCGCGTCGGGATAGGGCACGTCCACCACCACCCTGCCGTCGCCGCCCACCTCGGCGGGTCTCAGGTGAAGCCGCAGCAGCCGCCGCGTCTCCTCCGCCACGGCCACCCCCAGCACAGCGGCACGCTCGAATCGCTCAGAAGCAATCACGTCACCCTCCAGTAGCACTGGTGTTCGGGAACAGCAAAGGTAGCGACCACCACCGACAGAATCGGCTCTCCCGCCCTGGAGGGGCTATGGAAGGGGTCCGGAGAGGCCCGTGTCTCTTCCTCGGGGCAGCCCGCTCTTCTTCCCTGAGGAGGCCTGCCGGAGGCCTGCCGGAGGCCGGCGGCCGAGGGGCGGGATCGGGCGGAGGGCGGTCACGCGGGAGGCCCGGGCGGTGGCTACGCTCGAACGGTGAGCGGTCTGATCATCGATGTCGCGGGACTTTCGGTCGAGCTCGGAGGCAATCCGGTGCTCCGGGGCCTGGAACTGGCCGTCGAGCCAGGTGAGATCGTGGCGGTCGTGGGGCCCAACGGTTCGGGCAAGTCCACGCTGCTGCGCTGCCTGGCCGGCCTCCAGCCCGCCACCTCCGGCGAGGTACGCGTGTTCGGGGCCGAACCGGCCGACGACGCGTCCTTCTGGCGCCGGGTGGCGCTGCTCGGCGACGAGCCCGCCTGGTACCCGGGGCTGACGGCGCGCGAGCACCTGGAGCTCATGGGGGCCGTGCACGCCGAGGCGCGCATGACGGCGGAGTCGGCGCTGGAGGAGTTCGCGCTGACCGAACGGGCCGACGCGCCGCCGCTCAACCTGTCCACCGGCCAGCGCCAGCGCCTCTGCCTGGCCGCCACGCTGCTCAGGCCCAGCACGCTGCTGCTGCTCGACGAGCCCGAACGCGGCCTCGACGCCGGCTTCCGCGTCCGGCTCGCCCAACTCCTCGAAGAGTACGCGGACGAGGGCGGCACCGTGGTGATGGCCACCCACGACCTGACCCTCGCCGACGTCGCCCGCCGCGTCTCCCCCGCCGGAGTGCCCGCATGAGCTGTCCCGACCCCAGCCCCACCGCCGGGCCGCCGCGCAAGGCGGACGGACGGTTCTCCCAGGACGGACGGTTCTCCCAGCGGGCCGGCGCGGTGCGGCGGAAGGCGGGCGGGCGGTGAGTGCGCATGAGGTGAGCGTGCGGTCGGTGCGGGCGTTCGTCCGGGCGCGCGGCCGTGCTCGCGGCGGTCTGGTCGATCGCTACGTCAGCCTGTTCGGCCTGTGCATGCTGGTCGCCGTCCTCGGGCAGCCGCTGTCCTCGGCGGTGTCGGGCCTCTCCGGGACGGTCGAGCCCGGGCGGATGGGCGCGGGGGTCGCCCTGGTGCTGCTGGCGTTCGCGGGCTTGCTGGCCGTGGCACGGGTGGCTGGGCCGGTGATGGTGCCCGCGGCGGAGGCGTCCTGGCTGCTGATGTCGCCGTTGAACCGGCGCCGGCTGCTCGGGCGGACCGGGCGGGTGCTCATGGTCGTCGCGCTGGTGGCCGGGCTGCTGCTCGGGCTGGGGCTGCTCGCGGCGCTCGGCGCGCCCGGCGCGCTGGTGTGGCGGCTGCTCGCCGCGCTGGCGCTGGCCACGGCGGCGAGCGTGGCGGGCATGGCGCTGGCGGTGCTCGCCCAAGCGTCCCCGGTCTGGAACGCCTGGCTGACCGGCGTCCTGGCCGCGCTCCTCGTGCTGGCCGTGGTCGCCGTCAGCGGCCAGGCCCGTACGGCCCTCGCGGCCGCCGCGAACGCGCCCCTGCCCGCGCCGGCCGCCACGGCGTCGGCCATGGCCGCGATCGCCGCCGTCCTGGCCCGCCGGGCCTGGGGTTCGCTGGCCGCCATCCCCACCCGCCTGCTGCTGACCGCCTCCACCCGGGCCGGGCACGTCAGCAACGCCGCCGTCACTCTCGATCCCGGCGCGCTGAGCTGGATCGCCGAGGACAACCACTGGCGGGCCAGGAAGCTCACCTCGCGGCGGTGGCCGGGGCTGCCCGCGCCGCTAGCGCTGGCCTGGCAGGACTGGGTGCGGCTCGGCCGTCGCCCCTGGCGGCTGGCGGCCACGGTCGCGAGCGCGGCGTTGCCCGCCGTGTTCGCCCAGGCGGGCGCCGCTCCGGCGGTTCTCGGGCTGGTCGTGCTGGGCGGGGCGCTGGCGGTGGCGGCGTCCGGCACGTCCGGCGCGCGCAGGGACGCCGACAACCCCGCCCTGGCCCGGCTGACCGGCGTGGGCCGGCGTCCGGCGCTGGCGGCGCGAGCCCTCCTGCCCGCGCTGGTGGGCGGTACGTGGGCGGGCCTGGCCTTGGCCGGTGTCGCGGTGGTCGGCGGCCTTCCGTCCGGTATGTGGTGGTTCGCTCTGCCGGCTGCTCCCGCGCTCGCGGCCGGTGCGCTGCGGATGGCCAGGAGGGGGCCGGTCGACCATTCGATGCCGGTCATCGACACCCCCGGCGGCGCCGTCCCGACCGGGCCGCTGTTGTGGGCGGCGACGGGCGCCGACCTGGCGCTGCTCGGCTGCCTGCCCGCGGTGGTCGCGCTGGCCACCGGGCCGGCCGCACCGGGCGGGTTCCTGGCGGCCCAGGCACTGACGGGCCTCGCGGCCCTGGCGGGCGTCCTGCTGAGGTCCCGCCCTGACGGGGGCCCTCGGGCCTGAGTGGTCAGGCGACGTAGAGGTCGCTCGGCACGCCCCCGTACCGGATCGTGCGTTCCCTGTGCAGGCCCGCCTTCTCCGCCACCCGGCGGGACGGCTCGTTGCCGTCCCCGATCAGGGCCACCACGGTGCCCAGGTCGCGCCCGACGCGCAGGGCCGCCCTGGCGAGCTCGACCGCGTACCCGTTGCCCCAGACCGTGGGGCGGAACCGGTAGTAGAGGTGGAGCACGTCCTCGCCCTCCAGGGTCGCGTGCCGCAGGCCGCCGATGCCCAGCACCCGCGCGCGCTCCGGCAGGCGGGCGGCCCAGTAGCCGATCCCCCGCTCGGCCCAGTCGGCCAGCCACAGGTCCAGCATGGCCCGGCTGGCCTCCAGGTCCACGGGGGGCCCGGCGGAGCTGTAGACGTTCGTCCGCGGGTCGGCGTGGATCTCGTGCACGGCTTCGAGGTCCTCCAGGCGTACCCGGGAGAGGACCATACGTTCCGTACGTACCAATTCCACCCTTTCAGGGTAGCCGCCTCCATCGCTAAGCTATCGGTACCGATCGAACAGCAATGAGGAGCGCCCGATGGACATCGCCCGCGTGCAGGCCTCCCTGCGTCTGATGGCGCGCGGCCTGGAGGAGCTGGCCGCCGCGCTCGGCGACGAGGAGGCGGGCGAGGCCGAGCGTACGGCCCGGGTCATCGCGGAGTGGGGCCGCCGCGGCCTCACCCAGAAGGAGGCGTCGGCGCTGTTCCAGCGGCACGGCTTCGCCCCCCAGACCACGGGCGGCTGGGCCCGCGGCGACTGGGTGGAGCTCGGCGACGACGGCCTGCGCTACCTCACCGCCAAGTCGCACGCCTGGCTGGAGGAACGATCATGACCTGCTCGGTACGCATCGCCGTACGCGGCTACGAGCTCGACACCCAGGGCCACCTCAACAACGTGGCCTACCACCAGTACGGCGACCACGCCCGCTGGGAGTGCCTGCGCGCGGCCGGCATCTCGATCGACGACCTGCGGGAGGCCGGCGTCGGCCCGGTGACGCTGGAGAGCACCATCCGCTTCCACCGCGAGCTGCGTGCCGGCGACGAGGTCGAGGTGACGTGCGCGTCGCCGGCGGGCGCTCGCGCGAACGCCCGCCGTGATGGGCCTGTAGCGGCTACTTCTTGGTCTTGTCGGCGCCGGAGGAGTCGGTGGACAGCGCGGCGACGAACGCCTCCTGGGGCACCTCGACGCGGCCGACCATCTTCATCCGCTTCTTGCCTTCCTTCTGCTTCTCCAGCAGCTTGCGCTTACGGGAGATGTCACCGCCGTAGCACTTGGCCAGGACGTCCTTGCGGATGGCCCGGATGTTCTCGCGGGCGATGACCCGGGCGCCGATGGCGGCCTGGATCGGCACCTCGAACTGCTGCCGCGGGATGAGCTCGCGCAGCTTCTTGGCCATGTCGACGCCGTAGGAGTAGGCCTTGTCCTTGTGGACGATCGCGCTGAAGGCGTCGACGGCCTCGCCCTGCAGCAGGATGTCCACCTTGACCAGCTCGGCCTCCTGCTCGCCGGCGGGCTCGTAGTCGAGCGAGGCGTAGCCGCGGGTGCGCGACTTGAGCTGGTCGAAGAAGTCGAAGATGATCTCGCCGAGCGGCAGCGTGTAGCGGATCTCGACGCGGTCCTCGGACAGGTAGTCCATGCCGAGGAGCTGGCCGCGCCGCCCCTGGCAGATCTCCATGATCGCGCCGATGAACTCGGCGGGCGCCAGGATGGTGGACTTGGTGACCGGCTCGAAGACCTGCGCGATCTTGCCGCCCGTGGGGAACTCGGACGGGTTGGTGACCGTGAGCTCCTTGCCGTCCTCCATGACCACGCGGTAGACCACGTTGGGCGCGGTGGAGATCAGCGACAGGCCGAACTCGCGCTCCAGGCGCTCGCGCACGATCTCCATGTGCAGCAGGCCGAGGAAGCCGACGCGGAAGCCGAAGCCCAGCGCGGCCGAGGTCTCCGGCTCGTAGACCAGCGCGGCGTCGTTGAGCTGGAGCTTGTCGAGCGCCTCGCGCAGCTCGGGGTACTCGTCGCCGTCGATCGGGTAGAGCCCGGAGAACACCATCGGCTTGGGGTGCTCGTAGCCGGCCAGCATCTCCTTGGCGGGCTTGACCGACGAGGTGACGGTGTCGCCGACGCGCGACTGGCGCACGTCCTTCACGCCGGTGATGAGGTAGCCCACCTCGCCGACGCCCAGGCCGCGCTCGGAGGGCTTGGGCTCGGGCGAGATGACGCCGATCTCCAGCGTCTCGTGCGTGGCGTTGGTGGACATCATGAGGATGCGCTCGCGCTTGCTCAGATGGCCGTCGATGACCCGGACGTACGTCACGACGCCGCGGTAGGTGTCGTAGACGGAGTCGAAGATGAGCGCCCGCGCGGCGGCGTCGGCCTGGCCCACGGGCGCGGGGACGGTCTGCACCACGTGGTCGAGCAGCTCGCGCACGCCCACGCCGGTCTTGCCCGACACCTTGAGCACGTCGGACGGGTCGCAGCCGATCAGGCCGGCCAGCTCCTCGGCGAACTTCTCCGGCTGCGCGGCGGGCAGGTCGATCTTGTTGAGGACCGGGATGATGTGCAGGTCGGCGTTCATGGCCAGGTAGAGGTTGGCCAGGGTCTGCGCCTCGATGCCCTGCGCGGCGTCGACCAGCAGGATCGCGCCCTCGCACGCCTGCAACGACCGGGACACCTCGTAGGTGAAGTCGACGTGCCCGGGGGTGTCGATCATGTTGAGGACGTGGCCGTCCCAGGGCAGCCGCACGGCCTGCGACTTGATCGTGATGCCGCGTTCGCGCTCGATGTCCATCCTGTCGAGGTATTGCGCGCGCATGGAGCGTTCGTCGACCACGCCGGTGATCTGCAGCATCCGGTCGGCAAGGGTCGACTTGCCATGGTCGATGTGCGCGATGATGCAGAAGTTGCGGATCAACGCGGGGTCGGTCTGGCCAGGCTGAGTGCGCACCGAAGTCCGTTTCGACAGGGTTGAGGTCAAGCGTCTTTCATGGTGACATGCCCGGGTGATTACCCGGACCGTCATCCGCCGTGGCCTGCGCCTGGTCGCGCTGGCCTCGGCCGTCGTGGTGGCGCTGGCCGGCCTCCTCGCCGGCGCGCTCCTCCTTCAGTTTACCGGTGCCCCGGCGGCCTGGGCGAAGAGCACCGGCAACGACGCACTCTGGCTCGGCCACGCCTGGGTCGACGGTCGCCGCACGGAGCGGGACGTGGAGCAATTGGCCGTACGCCTGCGCACCACCGGCATCAAGGACGTGTATGTACATTCCGGCCCGTTCGAATGGGACGGCCGCCTCGACCCCGCCAAGCACCCCAAGTCCGCGGATTTCGTGACCTGGATGCACCGGCACCTGCCGGGCGTGCGTGTCTCCGCCTGGCTGGGCCAGAGCGTCAAGGACGGCCTCGACCTCGACGACGCCGCGTCCCGCGCGAACGTCCTGGCCGGCGTGGCCGACATCATGAAGGCGGGCTACGACGGCATCCACTACAACTTCGAGCCCATCGGCGACGGCGACGCCGAGTTCCTCGACCTGCTGGAGCGGACGAGGGCCTACACGAGGCTGCTGTCCACCTCCACCCCGCAGATCGAGCCCTATCCCCTCATGCGCCCGGCGGGCAGGCTCGTCCTGGGCCACGACAAATACTGGTCGCAGGGCTACTTCCAGGAGGTCGTGAACCGGGTGGACCAGGTCGCGATCATGACGTACGACTCGGGCGCCCCCACGCAGTCCCTCTACGGCGGCTATGTGGCCAGGCAGGCCGCGCTCGCCCTGCATCTCGTCCCCGACGACAAGTCCCTGGTCATCGGCGCCCCCGCCTACCACGACCACGGCCTGCCCTGGCTGGACGCCGCCGAGAGCGTGGCGACGGCCGCCGAGGGCGCGAGTCTGGCCCTGTCCGAGCACGGCCGCCGCGAACGCTTCGGCCTGGCCCTGTACGTCGACTTCGCCGCCACCGAAGAGGACTGGAAGGAGTACATGACCCGCTGGCTGGCCTAAACTGAGAACACCCGGGGCGTTGATTTGAGCAGCCACCTGGGTTATTGGTACCCTGTTCACTTGCGTGTGGCGCGCCCTCTCATCGAGCCCGCGCGCCCCATCCATCCTTAGACTTTCACCGAGGCTTCTTCGTGGCGAACATCAAGTCCCAGATCAAGCGCAACAAGCAGAACGAGAAGGCCCGTCTGCGCAACAAGGCGGTCAAGTCCTCTCTGAAGACGGCCGTCCGCAAGTTCCGCGAGGCCGCCGAGCAGGGCGACGTCGAGCAGGCCGCGGCGCTGCAGCGCGTCGCCGCCCGCCAGCTCGACAAGGCCGTCAGCAAGGGCGTCATCCACAAGAACCAGGCCGCCAACCGCAAGTCGGCGATCGCCAAGCAGGCCGCCTCCCTGGCTGCCAAGTAGGCACCGCCGCCGGGCCACAGTCCGGCGGAGCACTGACGCCGCACTCCTCATGGGGTGCGGCGTTCTTGTTTTTGTGCGCTTTTTGTCACAGTTTCGATATCACATGGGCATCGCCGCCCGATATCGGCTGGGCATCCCTTACCAAGATCCCTTGCCTCCCGTCCGCCCTCTCCGTGAGGGTTCACTAAACGGACGAAGGGGGACACATGCGGGGGCCGTTGGTCGTCAAACGGGCGTTCAGCGAGCCGTTGCTCCTCCTGGCCGCCTTCGGCTCGATCCTGCTCGCCACCACCACGCTGGTCGCGCTCACCATGTACGCCTCCTCCATCGCCGACGCCGGCGTGCGCAGGACCATGGAGACCGCCTCCCTGCGCCAGACCTCCGCGACGATCAGCGCCCCCGTCACCGGCAAGACGTTCCCGGTCTACGACCAGGCGGTACGCGCCGAGCTGGCCAAGGCGTACACCAAGGCGCCCACGCTCACCACGAGCTTCCACTCCGACTCCTACGCCATGCCCGGTCAGGAGAAGCAGGACCGTCCCGAGCTGCTCAGGTTCGGCAGCTACGACGGCCTCGACCAGCACGCCAAGCTCGTCTCCGGCGCCTGGCCCAAGGCCGCCGACGGCCGGGTGGAGGCGGCGATCTCGCTGTCGGCGGCCTCGGCGGCCGGGTTCAAGGTCGGCCAGGAGCTGACCACCGTGGGCCGCCTGTCGCCGGAGCCCGTCCAGGTGCGCATCACCGGCGTCTTCCAGCTCGACGACCCCTTCGGCGAGCGCTGGACCGGGGAGCAGTTGCTCAGCAGGGGCGTCGAACGCGGCGACTTCACCACGTACGGGCCGCTGATGGTCTCGCGCGAGACGTTCATCGCCCGCTTCGCCACCAACGTGAACGCCACCTGGACCGCCGAGCCCGACCTGCGCTCGCTGACGCCGGCCCAGCTCCGTCCGCTGGCGGCGGCGGTCGGCGAGGTGGGCGCGCACCTGAAGGCCGGCGCCTGCCCGAGCTGCGTGACCACCAGCCGCCTGCCCGAGATGCTCACCCAGCTCGACACCGCCTCGCTGGTGGCCCGTTCGACCATGCTGATCCCGGTGCTGCAGTTGCTGCTGCTGGCGGCGTACGCGCTGATGCTCACCGCGCGGCTGCTGGCCGACCACCGGCGCATGGAGGTGGCGCTGCTGCGCTCGCGCGGCGCGGGCACGATGCGGCTGGCCGCGCTGGCCGGCGGCGAAGCGCTGCTGGTGGCGGTCCCGTGCGCGATCGTCGCGCCGTTGCTCGGGCCACCGCTGCTCGGGCTGGTGAACCAGCTTCCCTGGATCAAGTCGTCGGGGGTTCGGCTGGACCCCTCGGTCGGCCTGGGCACGTTCCTGGTGTCGATCGCGGTCGCCCTGGCCTCGGCGGTGCTGCTGGTGCTGCCCGCGCTGGCGGGCGCGCGGCGCACGTACGTGGAGGAGCAGTCGGCGCGCGGGCGCGGCGGCGGGCGCGGCCTGATCGAGCGCGCGGGCGCCGACGTCGCGCTGCTGGCCGTGGCCGGCCTGGCGATCTGGCAGCTCCAGCACTACGGCGCGCCGGTCACCACCACCGCGGGCGGCGGGCTCGGCATCGACCCGCTGATCATCTCCGGGCCCGCGCTGGCCCTGCTCACCGGCGGCATGCTCGGCCTGCGGCTGGTGCCGCGCATCTCCAAGGTGGCCGAGCGGATCACCTCCAGGCGCCCGTCCCTGGCCCCCGCGCTCGGCGCGTGGCAGGTCAGCAGGCGGCCGCTCAAGTACGCCGGCCCCGCGCTGCTGCTCACCATGGCCATCGCCATCGGCATCGTGTCCATGGCCACCGCCGCCACCTGGCGCGCCTCCCAGCTCGACCAGGCCCGCCACCAGGCCGGGGCCGACCTGCGCCTGTCCGGCCCGCCGGACGCGCCCGAGCTGGGCCCGCTCGGACGCGGCACGGCCTTCACGGCGCTGCCCGGCGTGACCGCCGCCTCGCCCGTCTTCCGCGGCCAGACCGAGGTCAGCAGCGAGAACGCCATCCTGATCGGCATCGACGCCGCCCAACTCGGCACACTGTTCCAGCTCCGCCCCGACCTGGCCGACCGGCCCATCGCCGAGATGTCCAAGGCGCTGGCCGGGCCGCAGGCGGGCAGGCTGGACCTGCCGGGACAACCGTCCAAGCTCACCCTGCGCGCCACGACGGACGCGGACCTGCCGGTTCGGCTGGTGCTGTCCGACGCGCTGGGGGTGTGGCGGGACGTGTCGCTCGGCGTGCTGAAGGCCGGCGAGAACACCCTGGACGTGGACCTGGCGGCGCTGGCGGGGCGGAGCGGGAAGATCACGTACCCGCTGTCGCTGCGCGGGCTCGTCGCAAGCGCGCCGCCCTCCGGCAGCGGGAGCCTGACCGTGACCGGGATCAGCGCGGACGGGCAGCCGGTGGCCGCGCCCGCCGTGTCGTTGAAGGCGACCGGACGGCAGCCGGCCACGGCCGCCTTCGGGTCGCCGCCGGTCCAGGGGCCGCTGCCCGTGGTGCTCACCGCCGACCTGGCGACCTCGCTCAAGCTGGGCGTCGGCCAGGTGGGACGGGCCAGCATCGACCGCAGAGTCATGGACGTCAAGGTCGTGGCCGTCGTGGAGACGATGCCGACGACCACTGCCGGGCAACACGCCGTACTGGCCGACTGGGGGACGATGCAGGCGCAGGATCTGGCGGCGGGGCAACTGCCCAGGCCCGCCACCGAGTGGTGGCTCGCCACCCCGGACGGCCGGGCGGCGGCCGCGCTCACCGGCCGCCCCGCCTGGGACGTCACCGCGATCGACCAGCGCACCCTGGCCGCCAAGATGCAGGACGACCCGCTGGCCAGCGGCCTCCAGGGGGCGCTGATGCTGGGCTTCCTCGCGGCGCTGGTGTTCGCGGCGCTCGGCTTCCTGGTCAACGCGGCGGTCGCGGCCCGCGAGCGGATGAACGAGTTCGCCATCCTGCGGGCGCTCGGCGTGAGCTCCCGGCAGGTGTTCGGGATGCTGGCGATGGAGCAGACGTTCGTGATCGGGCTGTCGCTGGCGGCCGGGACCGGGCTCGCCGTCGTCGTGGGCATGCTCGTGGTGCCGCACATCGTGCTGACCGGGCAGGCGTCGGCGGTCACCCCCGGCGTGGTGCTCGACATCCCCTGGGGTGCCACGGCCGCCATGCTCGCCGGGGTGACCGCGGTGCTGCTCGCCATCGTCGCCGGGCTGGCGCGCAACCTGCGCAGGCAGGGTCTCGGCCTTCGGGAGGAACAGTGAGGATCCCGCTGCTGGCCCGGACGCACCTGGGCGCGGTGGCCGTGCTCTTCGTGCTGACGCTGAGCGCCTGCCTGCTCGTCGCGGGGCTGCCCAGGGCGATGCAGTTGTCGTTCGACCAGGCGCTGCGCGACGCGCTCAGGACCGCCTCCGCCGAGCAGGCCGACCTGACCGTGGCCGTCGGGTCGATGTCGAAGGAGGAGGACCTGCACGAACGCGACCAGTTCGAGTCGAGGGACCGGCGCTGGCGCCAGCTCCTGCCCCCGGCTCTGCGGTCGCTGGTGGTGCCCGCCGGCACGGGCGACAGCCACATGAGCGCCAAGACCGTGGTCACCCCGATCCAGGGCTCGGGCGGCACCATGTTCATGAACCTCGGCTGGCTGTCCGACGCCGACCGGCGGGTCGACTGGGCCCAGGGACGCGCGCCGGGCAAGCCCTCCACCATGAGTTTCCAGGGCGAGACGATCCCGCTGATCGAGGTGGGCCTGGTCGAGTCCGCGCTGCCCGCGATGGACCTGCGGCTCGGCCAGGTCAAGGTGCTCGGCGAGAGCCACTACGTGGCGGTGAAGCTGGTCGGCGCGTTCAAGGCCAAGAAGCCGGACGACCGTTACTGGAGTCACAACAGCGACATCCTGTCCGTGACCAGGATCTTGCCGCCGGGCAAGCTGGAGTTCGAGAAGCACATCACGACGATCATGTCGGACGACGGGCTGACCGCGCTCAGCGGCGACGGGCGCAACCTGGCCTACTACTGGGTGCTGCCCATCGACCCGGACAAGGCCGACGCGCTGGCCACGAGCGACCTCCAGGTGGCCGTCAGCGAGTTCGAGCGGGTGATCGGGTTGCAGGCGTCGGGCTCGTTCAGCCCGTACCGGGTGCTGACCGCGCTGCCCAAGTTGCTGACGGACTTCGTGGCGGCCCAGTCCACCGCGCAGACCGTGATGTACCTGGTGCTCGGCGGCCTGCTGCTGGTGGCGGTCGGCGTGATCGTGCTGGCGGTGCAACTCCTGGCCGGCCGGCTCGACCACACGCTGGCGCTGACCCGGGCCCGTGGCGGGTCGCTGCGGCAGGTGGCGGGCACCGGCGCGGCGCTGACCGCGCTCGCCGTCGTGCCCGCCGGGCTCGCCGGGTACGCGCTGTCCTGGCTCGTCCCCGGGCCCGTGCTGCCGATCGTGCACGTCGGGCCGCTGCTGGTGATGGCGGCCGCCGTCGGGTTCACCGCCGCCTCGCTGGCCTCCACCCACCGGGTGCCGCTGCACGAGCAGCGTGAGGACGTCAGCACCGCCCGTCCCTCCGCCCGCCGGCTCACGCTGGAGGTGCTGGTGGTGGTGCTCGCGCTGGCCGGTGCCTACCTGCTGCGCACCCGCGGGCTGACCGCCTCGGCCGGGTTCGACCCGTTCCTGCTGGTGGTGCCGATCGCGCTGACGCTCGCCGCGGCCGTGATCATCCTGCGCTGCTACCCGTATCCGCTGCGGCTGCTCGTCCGGCTGGCCGCGCGGCGGCCGGGGGCCGTGCCCTTCCTGGGGCTGACCAGGGCTGCCAGGGCGCGGTCGGCGTCGGTGCTGCCGGTGCTGATCCTGCTGCCCGCGCTGGGCGTGTCGGTGTTCGCCGCGGTGATCTCCGACGGGCTGGTGAGCACGCAGCGGCTGGCGTCCTGGCAGCAGGTGGGCGCGCCGGTCAAGGTCACCTCCCGGGTCGAGATCCCGGCCGACGTGATCGAGCGGGTGCGCAGGACCCCGGGCGTCGAGCAGGTCGTGCTCGCGCAGACCGGCCGCGTCCAGGTCGGGTACGGCGCCGAGCGCGCCGAGGCCATCGCCGTGAACCTGCCCGAGTGGCGGCGGGTGCTGGCCGGGGCGCCGATCGGCGTGCCCGCCGGGAGCGGCGCCTTCGTCTCGCCCGACCTGAAGGGGCGGGGCACCTACGAGATCGGCTGGCAGTCGCGGCTCAAGGTGCCCGAGGGTGGCGTGATCACCTCCGTGCCCGGCTTCTACAACCAGGGCAAGTTCCTGATCCTGCCGCTGGACTCGCTCGTGCGGCCCGCCGTGAACACCCTGCTCATCCGCGGCAACCCCGCGCTCGACGAGCTGCGCCGGATGGTCCCGCTCGGCACCGTGGAGTCCCAGCCGCTGGCCCTGGCCGCCATCCAGGACGACCCGCTGACCAGCACCGTGCGCACCACGCTGGTCGTGGTCACGGTCGCGCTGGCGGCGTACGCGCTGGTCGCCGTCATCCTCTCGCTGGTGATCGGGGCGGCCGACCGGGCCAGGGCGCTGTCGTTCCTGCGTACGCTGGGGTTGTCGGACCGGCAGGCGCAGCGGCTCACCGTCCTGGAGATCATGCCGATGATCCTGCTGACCGCCCTGGCCGGCCTCCTGCTCGGCCTCGGGCTGCCCGCGGCGCTCGGGCCGGGCGTCGACCTGTCCTCCTACGCCGGCGACCTGCCCGTCGGCGACTACTCCCTAGACCTGATCACGCCGACCGCGCTGTCGGCCGGGCTGGCCGTCGTGGCCGTGCTCGGCGCGTACGCGCACACCGCCATCAGCCGCCGTCGCAGCCTCGGCGCCGTCCTTCGAGTGGGGGACCTCACATGAACCCGACCCTGTCAGAGCTGGAAGCCAAGGCCACGCGGGAGAAGACCGCCTTCGGGGCCGACGCGCACATCGTCTGCGACAACCTCGTCCGCATCTACAAGACCGAGGGCGTCGAGGTCGTCGCCCTGCAGGGCCTCGACCTGGTGATCGACAAGGGCGAGCTGGTGGCCATCGTCGGCGCGTCAGGGTCGGGCAAGTCCACGCTGCTCAACGTGCTGTCGGGCCTCGACGTGCCGACCGCCGGGGTGGCCAGGGTCGCCGGCACCGACCTGCTGGCCATGACGGCCAAGGACCGGCTGCGCTACCGGCGTTCCGTGGTGGGCTTCATCTGGCAGCAGACCGCGCGGAACCTGCTGCCGTACCTGACCGCCAGGGAGAACGTCGAGCTGCCCATGAAGCTGGCCGGCGGCGACCGGGCGCGCCGCGCCCGCGCCGGCGAGCTGCTGGAGCTCCTGGGCGTCGGCTACTGCGCCGACCGCCGCACGCCCGAGATGTCGGGCGGTGAGCAGCAGCGGGTGGCCATCGCCGTCGCCCTGGCGAACGAGCCGCAGCTCATCCTGGCCGACGAGCCCACCGGCGAGCTGGACAGCGAGACGTCCGGGCAGGTCTTCGACTCCCTCAGGAAGGCGAACAGGGAGCTCGGCGTGACCGTGGTCATCGTGACCCACGACCCGCTGGTGTCGGAGCAGGTGGACCGCACCGTGGGCATCCGCGACGGGCGTACCAGCAGCGAGACGCTGCGGCGCGAGGGCGCCGAGGGGCAGATCGTCGCCGAGGAGTACGCCGTGCTGGACCGCGTGGGCCGCCTGCAGCTCCCGCGCGACTTCATGAACGCCCTGGACATGGAGCGCCGGGTGCGACTCGAACTCGAATCCGACCACATCGGCGTCTGGCCCGCCCGAGAGGAGCCCTCCCATGAGCAATGAGCCCCTGGTCGTGGTGGAGGGGGTCCGCAAGGTCTACCGGAGCGGGCCCAAGGAGGTCGTCGCGCTGCGCGAGGTGTCCTTCGAGGTGTTCCCCGGGGAGCTGGTGGCGGTCCGGGGGCGGTCGGGGTCGGGCAAGACCACGCTGCTCAACCAGATCGGCGGCCTGGACCGTCCCGACTCCGGGCGGGTGGTCGTGGACGGGCGCGAGGTGACGTCCCTGTCCGAGGACGCCCTGCTGGCGCTGCGCCGGGACGTGGTGGGCTTCGTGTTCCAGTCGTTCGGGCTGATCCCCGTGTTGTCGGCGGCCGAGAACGTGGGGGTGCCGATGCGGCTGGCCCGTGTGCCGTCCGCCGAGCGCGAGGAGCGGGTGCGGCTGCTGCTGGCGCTGGTGGGGCTGGAGGCGCACGTGAACCAGCGGCCGTACGAGCTGTCGGGCGGCCAGCGGCAGCGGGTGGCGATCGCCCGGTCCCTGGCCAACCGGCCCCGGCTGCTGGTGGCCGACGAGCCCACCGGGCAGCTCGACTCGCAGACGGGGCGGCAGATCATGGAGCTGTTGCGGGCGCTCGTACGGAGTGAAGGGGTCACGGCGCTGGTCGCCACGCACGACCCGAGTCTGATCACGCTGGCGGACCGGGTGCTGGAGATCAGCGACGGCGTCGTCCGCGAACCGGCCCTCACCTGACCCCCGCCCGCCCAGGCCCCCTCGCTCAGGCACTCCGCCGGACGGGCACCTGACCCCGGTCCCCGGCGGCCCGAGGGGGCGCGGCCTCGGGCGAGCGCACCACCGCGACGAGGTTGGCGACGGCGACCAGCACCCCGCCGGTGACCATCAGCGCCGCCATCCCGGTCATCCCCGCCAGCGGCGCCGCGACGGCCAGCCCGACCGGCCGCGCCGCGAACGAGATGAGCTGGTCGAACGACCGCACCCGCCCCAGCGCCCGCTCCGGGATCTCCTCGGCCACCACCGTCTCCCACAACGGACTGAGCACCCCGAGCCCCACCATGGCCACGAAGTAGGCCACCGCGACCACCACCACCGACAGCCCGAACCCCACGGCCACCGGCAGCGCCACCATGGGCAGCAGATAGACCGCGGCCCCCGCCTGAACGACGACCAGCGGCCTGCGCACCCGCAGCCGCGGCGCGACCAGCACCCCCGCCACCAGCCCGACCGTGCCGCTCTGCACGATGATCATCCAACCGGCCTCGCCTCCCAGCCGCTGCACGGCCGCCAGCGGCCCGAGGGTGAGGAACAGACCGGCCATGAAGTGCCACACGCCATGTCCCAGCACGCAGGTCAGGAACCACGGCCGCTTCCTGACCTCCCCGAACCCTTCGACCAACTCCCGCGCGAACCCGGCCCCCCGGCCCTGACGCTCCCCGGCGCCCCGGCCCATGACTGCTGTACGGATTCCCCCGAGGGTCACCGCCGAGCACGCGAACACCATCGCCGTGAGCCCCGCCGCCCACCCGGGCCCGACGGCCAGCGTGAGCGTCCCCGCGAGCGCCGGCCCCAGCACCGCCGACACGCTGGTCACCACCCCGATCCGCGCGTTCACCCGCAGCCTGTCCGCCCCCGGCACCACCGCCACCACCAGCCGCGGAACCGCGGGGCTCCCGAACGCGATCGCCGCCCCCGAGACGGCCGACAACACGGCGAGATCGGGCACCCGGTTCACCCCGGCGAGCAGTTCGACCGCCATGGCCCCCTGCGCCAGGCACCGCGTGAGGTCGGCGACCAGGACGCCCCGTTCGGGCCTGATCCGGTCGGCCAGCACGCCCCCGACGGGCAGCAGCAACAACAACGGGACCATCTCGCAGGCCAGCACCAACCCCAGGGCCTCCCCTGACCCGGTGGCGCGCAGCACGGCCAGGGTCAGCGTGGTGGGGATCATGGCCGTGGCGAGCGCCGACATACAGCGCCCGGCCAGCAGCCGGTTCCTGGACGCGACAAGCGACGAGAACGACATGACCGAAAATGTAGTTCGCCAGCGAATGATTCGTCAACAAATTACTTGTTGGCGTATCATCCTGTCCTGTGGAGGACTCCGTCGATCGTCATCTGGCCCGCTGGCGCGGCAAGGCCCCCTTCGACGAGCGGGCGGAGGGGATCGTGACCCGCATGCAGTCGCTGGTGAAACACCTGGGCCACGCCAAGGCCGCCGCGCTGGCCCAGACCGGGGTGCAGGACTTCGAGTTCCAGACGCTCCACAGGCTCGCGGCCCACAACGGCACCGCCACCCCCACCGAGCTGGCCGCCGAACTGCTACTCTCCCCCGCCGGCATGACCGGCCGCCTCGACACGCTGGAGAAGGCAGGTCTGGTACGCCGCGTCCGCAGCACCGAGGACCGCCGGCGCGTGGACGTCGAACTCACCCCCAAGGGCCACGACCTCTGGATGGACGCCATGGCCGTCCTGGCCGTGCTGGAAACCGCCATGGTGAACGCCCTGTCCCCCGGCGACCAGGACACCCTGGACAACCTGCTCAAACAGCTGCTGCTCTACGTGGAGAGCAACCCTCAACAATTGCATTGAGATCGACAGGCGTCCGGTGATAACCATGCTGAGATGACATTCCCGACATCGCAGACGACGCGCTTCCGCATTGACGTTCCCGACGACGTACTCGCCGACCTGCGCACCCGTCTCCGCAACGCCCGATTCACCGGATCGCTCGACCACCGTCCCTGGGAGGGCGGGACGGACCCGGCCTACCTGCGGGAGCTGGTGGCGTACTGGGCCGACGGGTTCGACTTCCGCGCCCAGGAGACCCGACTCAACGAGCTGGACCACTACAAGGCTCCCGTGCAGGGAGAGGACCTCCACTTCCTGCGCGTCCCCGGCGCCGGCCCCGACCCGATGCCCATCCTGCTCTGCCACGGCTGGCCGAGCAGCTTCCTGGAGATGCTGCCCCTGGCCACCCGCCTGGCCGACCCCGCCCGGTACGGCGGCGACCCCGGCGACTCCTTCGACGTCGTGATCCCGTCGATGCCGGGCTTCCTCTACTCCGGCCTGCCGGCCGAACCCCTCACCCGAGCCGCGATGGCCGGCGCGCTGCACCTGCTCATGACCGAGGTGCTGGGCCACGAACGCTACGGGGCCTTCGGCGGCGACATCGGCGGCGCGGCCGTCGGCTGGCTGGGCGCCCTGTATCCGGACCAGGTGCTCGGAATCCACCTGATCCACCCGCCCGTCCCCGCCTCCCTCGACACCCCGCCACTGACCCCCGAGGAACAGGCGTTCCTGGACGCCGAGGCGGCCTACGACGAGCGCGACGGCGGCTACAGCGAGATCATGCTCACGCGCCCCGACACCATCGCCGCCGCCCTGGTCGACTCACCGACCGGCCTGGCCGCGTGGATCGTGGACAAGCTCCGGGCCTGGAGCGACTGCCAGGGCGACCTGGAGTCCCGGTTCGACCGCGACACCCTGCTCACCATGCTGACCCTCTACTGGGCCACCGGCTCGATCGGCACCTCGTTCAAGTCGTACTACGACTGGCACCTCAACCCGCCCCGGCCGCCCATCACCGTCCCGTCGGCCGTCACGCTCAGCCACGAGCCCTCGGTGGCCCGGTTCCCCCGCAGCCTCGCCGAACGTGCCCTGACCGACCTCCGCCACTGGAACACCCCGGCCCGAGGCGGCCACTTCATGCCCCTGGAAGAACCGGCCCAGCTCACGACCGACCTCACCACGTTCTTCCGCCCCCTGCGCACCGCCTGAGGCCGACCTGGGGGGGCACCGCCGGTCACGTACGGGTTCGCTACCGGCCCGTACGGCTGGCGACGACCACCTGCACGGCATGCTCCAGGGCGTACGCCGCGTCCGCCCCGCCACCCTTGACCTGCTCGTCCGCGGTGGCCACCGCCTGGATCGCCCGGGACAGCCCCTCCGGCCCCCAGCCGTTCAGCTGGCGCTTGACCCGGTCGACCTTCCAGGGCGGCATGCCCAGGTGGGCGGCGAGCTGCCCGCCACGCAGGTTGCGCGGCGCGCTGCCCACCTTGGCCAGCGACCTCAGCCCACCGGCCAGCGCGCTCACCAGCAGCACAGGCGCGACCCCGGTGCCCAGCGCCCAGCGCAACTGCTCCAGGGCCTCGGCCAGACGCCCCTCGATCGCCGAGTCGGCCACGTTGAAGCCCGTGACCTCGGCCCGCCCCTTGTGATAGCGCGCCACGGCCGCCGCGCTGATCGTCTTGTCCTCGGTGTCGAAGGCGAGCTGGTTGCACGCCGCCGCCAGCTCCCGCAGATCGTTGCCCACCGCGTCGAGCAGCGCCTGGGCCGCATCGCCCGAGATGTTCCGCCCGGCCCGCTTGATCTCCGCCTTGACGAACTCCAGCCGCTCCCCGGCCTTGGTGACCTTGTTGATCGTCACCACCTTGGCCCCGGCCTTCTTCACGCCGTCGACCAGCGCCTTCCCCTTCACCCCACCCGGGTGCGCCAGCACGAGGACCGTGTCGTCGGACGGCTGCTTCGCGTACGACACCACCTCGGTGATGACGTCCTTCGGCAGATCCTGGGCCGAGCGGATCACCACCACCGAACGGTCGCCGAAGAGCGAGGGCGAGGTCAGCTGGGTCAGCTCGCCGGTGCCCACCTTCCCTCCGACGAGATCGTGCACCTCGGCCCCGGGATCGCCGGACCGCGCCGCCGCGACGACAGCACCCACCGCCCGCTCGGCAAGCAGCTCCTCGTCGCCGAGGACCAGGGTGACAAGTGCTGGATCGGTTCCCGCCATGTCAGGCAGCATGCCATGCGGCACCGACAACCCGGTACTCGACGCCGTACCCCGCCGAAGGGGCCGCCGTCCTCGCCCGACTCACCGGTCCGCCGGCCCGCCGGACGGCCGCCCGGCGGCGTCGATCGCGCGCTGGTAGCGGTCCGTGAGGTTGCGCAGCGCGTCGACCAGTTCCGGCGAGTCCACGATCGTGAAGTCCGCGTCCAGCAGCCCGAGATAGAGGGCGAGCATCTCCGGATGGTCCGAGCCCGGCTCGAACGCGCACCGGTCCTTGCCCAGGGACTCCACCTCCATGGGGATCGGCAGCCGGTCCCGCACGTACGCCGCGGGCGCGTGCACGATCACCCGGGCCCGGTATCGCCAGGTCGCCTCGCCGACCCCGCGTGCCACCCGCGCCGTGATCTCGGGGTCGGGCGGCAGCGCGCGGGGCGTGAAGCGCGGTCCCGTCGGCGTCAGCGGCTCGATCCGGTCGACCCGGAAGGTGCGCCAGGCGTCCCGGTCCAGGTCCCAGGCCACCAGGTACCAGCGCCGCCGGTCGTTGACCAGGCGGTACGGCTCGACCGAGCGGCGGCCGGCCGTGCCGGAATGCGTCCGGTAGTCGAACCGGAGCCGTTCATGGTCACGGCACGCGCTCGCGATCACGGTCAGCACGTCGGGGTCCACCTGCGAGCCGCGCGACGGCATCGGCAGCGTGTGCGACTGGAAAGCGCTCACCCGGTGACGCAGCCGCGAGGGCAGCACCTGTTGCAGCTTCGCCAGCGCGCGCACGGAGGTCTCCTCGATCCCCGCGATCGAGCCGCCAGCGGCCGTACGCAGGCCGATCGCGACCGCCACCGCCTCGTCGTCGTCCAGCAGCAGCGGGGGCAGGGCGCCGTCCGAGCCGAGCCGGTACCCGCCGGCCACGCCCGGCCGCGCGTCGACCGGATAGCCCAGCTCGCGCAACCGGCCGATGTCATTGCGGATGGTGCGGGTGGTGACGCCGAGCCGGGTGGCGAGCTCGGTGCTGGTCCAGTCGCGATGAGCCTGCAACAGGGACAGCAGGCGCAGCAGCCGCGCCGAGGTTTCCAACATTCTTCGATCCTGACGGCAATCTAGGAAAGCTCCTTTCCTCTATTGTTCCTACTCTTCTCCACGTGAGCACAGAAAACGACAGCATTCACCCCTTCCGCATCGAGATCCCCCAGGCCGACGTCGACTACCTGCATGACCGGCTCGCCAACGCCCGCTGGCCCGGTGAGCTGCCCGGGACGGAATGGACGCGCGGCATTCCGCTGGGCCATCTGAAGGAGCTCGCCGAGTACTGGCGCACGCAGTACGACTGGCGCGCCCAGGAGGCCCGGCTCAACCGGTACCCGCAGTTCACCACCGAGATCGACGGCCAGCGCGTGCACTTCCTGCACATCAGGTCCGACCGGCCCGACGCCAAGCCGCTGCTGATCACCCACGGCTTCCCGAGCTCCGTCGCCGAGTTCCTGCACCTGATCGAGCCGCTGATCGACCCCGCCGAGGGCCAGGCGTTCCATGTCGTCGCGCCGTCGCTGCCCGGCTACGCCTTCTCGACCCCGTTGGGCGGGACCGGCTGGTCGATGGGCCGCACCGCACGCGCCTGGGCCGAGCTGATGAGCCGGCTCGGCTACGAGCGGTACGGCGTCCACGGCGGCGACGTCGGCGCCGGCGTGTCCGGCATGGTCGCCGGCCTCGACGGCGAGCACGTCATCGGCCTGCACGTCGTGACCGATCCGCGGACCGCCGCGAGCGTCGCCACCTTCATGCCGGGGATGGCCGACCGGCTCGACGAGAACGACCCGGTCGACAAGCTGATCCTGAGCCGGATGGAGGCGTTCGACAAGGAAGGCTCCGGCTACCTGGCGATCCAGAACAGCCGGCCGCAGACCATCGGCTACGGCCTGGTCGACTCGCCGCTGCTGCAGCTCGCCTGGATCGCCGAGAAGGTCCACGAGTGGACCGACCTGCCGGTCGACCGCGACCAGCTTCTCACCACGGTCAGCCTGTACTGGTTCACCGGCTCAGGCGCCACCGCCGCCCACACCCTGTACGAGCAGGCGCACTCGTCCGACTGGGGCGCGCCGGCCGCCGTGCCGCAGGGCTTCGCGGTCTTCGGCAGTGACGAGACGGTGCGCAAGCTGGTCCCCGCGCCGGCCGACGCGCACTGGACCGAGTTCGAGCGCGGCCTGCACTTCCCGGCGATGGAGGCCCCGTCCCAACTGGCGGCGGACCTGCGTACCTTCTTCGGACCCCTGAAGTGACCGACGTGCTGAGCCGGCGTGGCCTCAACCGCGCCACGCTGGCTCGCCAGCACCTGCTGGAACGCGCGCCGGCACGGGCGATCGACGCGATCGAGCACCTGGGCGGCATGCAGTCCCAGGCGCCGCTCGCCCCGTGCGTGGGATTGTGGACCCGTCTCCAGGGCTTCACGGCGGACGAGCTTGCCACGCTGACCGAGCGGCGTCAGGTGGTACGGCTGCACCTGATGCGCAACACCGTGCATCTCGTCAGCGCCCGCGACTGCCTGGACTGGCGCCTGCTGTTCCATCCGCTGCACGCCGCCCAGTTCAGCGGGCACTTTCGCCACGGAACCCGGGGAGTGGACCGGGACGCGCTGCTCACCCAGGCGAAACGGCTGCTGGACGAGCGGCCGCGCACCCGCGCCGAGCTCGGCAGGCTGCTCGCGGAAGGCCGGCCGGACGCCGACCCGAACGCGCTGGCCTACGCCGCGACGCATCACATCGCGCTGTGCCAGGTGCCGCCCCGGGGCGTCTGGGGCAGGAGCGGCCCCGCCGCATGGGCGCCCGTGGAGAGCTGGCTGGGCGCGCCGCTGCGTCCGGTGCCGATGGACGCGCTGGTACTGCGTCATCTCGGCGCGTTCGGCCCGGCGACTGTCGCGGACGTCCAGTTGTGGTCCGGACTGACCCATCTGCGCGAGACGGTGGAACGGCTCCCCCTGCGGACGTTCCGCGGCCCGGAGGGGCAGACGCTGTACGACCTGCCCGACGCGCCCCGCCCCGCAGAGGACACGCCCGCCCCGCCCCGATTCCTGCCCGAATACGACAATCTGCTGCTGTCACACAAGGACCGCACCCGGGTCAACCCCGGCAACCGCCCGGTGCCGCTCCCACCCGGCAACGGCGCGACCACCGGCACCTTCCTGGTCGACGGCACGTGGCAGGGCACCTGGCGGATCCGGAACCGGACACTGCGCATCCAGCCGTTCACCAGACTGGGCCGGGAGGACTATGACGCGCTGCTCACCGAGGCCGCACAACTGTGCGCCTTCCTCGACCCCCGAGCGACGTACGACATCCTCGACGAACCGTAGACCGTGGCGTGCTCAGGTGGTGTCGCCGGTGACCGCGACGGCGTCCACCTCGAACAGCATGTCGGGCAGGGTGAGCGCGGCCACTCCGACGAGCGTCTGCGTGGGGGGTAACCCCGGTGGCGCCGGCGATGTGGCTGCAGCCGTATCCGACCGGGTTGTGCAGGGTCTCGAAGGGCTGATGACGGTGTGGGACATCGTTGGATCCCTTTCCGATCAGTCAGAACGTCCGCCTGCTACGAGCGGCGACGGCCGGTCCGGAGGCCACCCCCAGCACGCCGACGGTGGCGAACCCGCCGATCAGAGCGCCGTTCGAGCTCAGGGCCCCGCAGCCCGTCTCGCTACTTCACGATCGCCTCGCGGACGGACGGCACGATCTCCTGTGCCCAGCGGGCCAGCGTGGTGAGGTCGGAGGCGCCGTGGCCGGAGGAGAAGAGCATGAAGCCCGAGGCGTCGTGCTCCAGCACCGCTTCGGTCAGCTCCTCCACCCACTGCCCGACGGAGCCGCCGATCCAGCGCCCGTCGTGGTCGCGGGTGGCGGGCAGCGGGCGGTCGGTGATGCGGCCCGGGAAGTTGTAGATCGTACGGATCTCGCGCGGGTCGCGGCCCACTGCGGCCGCCGCCTCGTCGATGATCGGCCGTGAGGCGCGGTAGCGCTCGCTGCGCCAGTCGGCCGCGTGACCGGGGATCCAGCCGTCGGCCACCCTGCCCGTGGCGGCCAGCGACTTCGGCCCGTTCGACCCGGTCCACACCTGAGGCGCGACCACGGGGGCGGGCTCGATCCGGCGCACCCGGTAGTGACGTCCCTCGTGGGTGACCGGCGCGCCGCCGCCCGACAGCTTCCGGATCAGGACGATCGCCTCCTCGAAGGCGTCCACGGCTTCGCCGGGGGTCTGCCGGGGCACGCCCATGTCGGCGATGCGGTCCCACAGCCCGCCCGCGCCCATGCCGAGCACGACGCGGCCGTTCGACAGCGCCGACAACGACGTCACCGTCCTGGCCAGCATGGGGGCGGGCCTGGTCGGCAGGTTGGTGACGTTGGCCAGGCCGGCGATGTGCCGCGTGCCGCCCAGGAGGAAGCCGATCGTGGCGTAGGCGTCCAGCCGCTCGCCGAGATAGGGATGGTCGGACAGCGAGAAGAGATCAAGCCCGTCCCGGTCGGCCTGCTGAACCATGCGCGACAGCTCGGGCAGGTCCTCGAAACCGGAATGCGCCCCAAAACCAAACACCACGTCAGATATGGACACAATATCGCCCTTCATTCAGTTCGCGATACGAACTATACTCGTTCGTATCGCGAACTGCAATGCCGGCCGAGGCCCTGACACTTCGAGCGTCCACGACGCGCACAGTGGGACTCGGGGGGCACGACATCAGCCCGGACACAGGCCGCCGCCACAGCGTGCGCTGGTGGCGGGGTATGTGGGGTCCGGTTCACCCGTGGGTACCAGCCGACGCCGACCGAACCTCTTCCCCCACTCTGGCCGGCGAGGTGCGCCAAGGAGCGCCATGGCCGGGGAGCACCCAGGACGCCGGCAGTCCGCCGATCCGGTCGAGGGAGTCGAGGGCTTCGGCCGGGTCGTCGGTGAAGGGCGCCGGTTGGGGGCCTTCGCGTCCGGTGAGGACGTGGCGCGTGGTGAGGGCGTCCCCGACGAAGACGGCGTCGGCGAGCGGGACGTGCACCGCCACGCTGCCCGGGGAGTGTCCTGGCATGCCCACGATCACCGGGCTCCCGGGCAGGTCCAGGACGTCGCCGTCACCGATCTCGGTGACTTCGCCGACGTAGCGGGGGCGCAGGCCGTTCTTGCGGACGGAGTAGGAGAAGAACCCGAGTGTCGGCCCGAGACGCATGGGCCCGGTCGCGACCTTGGGCTTCTCCCCGGTACGGGTGCGGACGGCGTCGGCGGCGTGCACGAACACCGGCACGCCGTGGGCGCTTCGCAGCCGTTCGGCGA
>NZ_JBSFGF010000018.1:0-204638 GCF_053596455.1 Nonomuraea sp. NPDC001699
TCCGAGTGCACCTTGCCGTGCTCGGCCGAGATCAACGCGGCCAGCTCGTCACGATGGGCGTCCATCAGCTCACGGAACCGGAACAGCACCTGCGCCCGCCTGACCAGCGAGGCGTCCCGCCACGCCGGGAAAGCCGCCACCGCCGCCGCGACCGCCGCGTCCACCTCGGCCACCGACGCCAGCGCGACATGACCGCTGACCTCACCCGTCGCCGGGTAGAAGACCTCCGCCGTCCGGCCACCGCCGTCCGTCAGGGCGCCGTTGATCCAATGCTTGACCGACTTCACCGTTCTCCCTCTCCCAGTGCCAGTTCCACCGCGTCCACGAGCGCGCCCTCGGCGCAGGGGCGCGACACCACGTCCGCCGCCGCCAGGACGTCCGGGTGGCCGTCTCCGACCGCGATGCCCAGGCCGGCGGCCTGGATCATGTCGATGTCGTTGGGGTTGTCGCCGATGGCGGCGACCTGCTCCAGCGGCACCCCCCGGGCCTTCGCCAGCTCGCGCAGGGCGCTGCCCTTGGTCGCCCCCTCCGGCAGCACCTCCAGGTACGTCGCCTCCGACCGGACGGTGACCGTGCCCGCGATGTCCAACGCCGGCAGGCGGTCGCCGATCAGCATGCACTTGGTGATCCCGTCGGGGGGCAGCGACGCCCAGTCGCCGGGGTCGCGCAGCGTGATGCCGTCCCGGCGGGCGTAGTCCCGCAGCTCGGGCACGTCGTCCACGGCCAGCGCCTCCCCACCGGAGAACGCCACCGGGTACACGCCCGCGGGCAGCTCGCCGAACAGGCCGAGCAGCGTCTTCCAGGCGGTGGCCGGCAGGTGGCGGGAGCGCAGCACCTCGCCGGTCGCCAGGTTCACGGTGCGGGCGCCGTTGTAGAGGATGGCCGGGCCGTCCAGGCCCAGCTCGTCGTAGTAGGGGCGGGCCGAGCGTTCCATGCGGCCGGTGGCGATGACGACCTCGCCGCCCGCGGCCCGGTAGCGGCGCAGCGCCTCCCGGGCGGCGGGCACCATGACCAGGTCGCGCCCGACGAGCGTGCCGTCCAGGTCGGTCACGATCCAGCGGATCACGACGCGCTCCCCGCCCCGGCGACGTCGGCGGCCCCGGCGGCCACGTCGGCCAGCACCGAGGAGGCCAGGTCGAACCCGCCGACGCAGGCGAGGTAGCCGCCCGGCTCGAAGACGCTGCCCGACAGCGGGATGTAGACACCGCCGGCCTGCCTGACCAGCAGGGATCCGGCCGCGACGTCCCAGGCGTTGACGCGGGTGCCGTACGCGACGTCGGACCATCCGGCCGCGACGTGGGCGAGCTTGAGCGCGGCACTGCCGGGACGGCGAATGGTCGCGAACGACTGGGTCATCCTGGAGAAGCGGCGCAGCGCGCCCTCCTCGTCCTCGGCCAGGTCGCGCGGCGTGGGGTAGCTGGACAGCAGCACCGCCTCGCGGTCGGAACGGGCGCCCGCGCTGCGCAACGGCTCGCCGTTGCAGACGGCCCCGCCGAGCCAGGCGGTGAACTCGTCGTCGCGCACCGGGTCGTAGATCACCCCGGCCACCACCTCGCCGTCCACGGCGGCGGCGATCGAGGTGCAGAAGAACGGCAGGCCGACGGCGAAGTTGGCGGTGCCGTCGATGGGGTCGACGTACCAGCTGACGGCGCCCTCTCCCCTGGTGCCGCCCTCCTCGCCCACCACGACGCTGTCGGGGCAGAGCCGGTCGATGACCTCGCGGATGCCCTCCTCGGCCGCCTTGTCGTGCACGGTCACCGGGTCGTGGAAGTCGCGCTTGGTCTGGATCTCGGGCCGGGAGCGGAAGGCGCCGCGCAGCCGGTCGCCGACCGCCCTGGCCGCCTCGGCCGCGATGGCGGCCAGCTCGCGAGAGGTGTTCACGTCCATGTCTCCTCCAGGAGGCTCAGCAGGGCGCGGGGGTCCTCGACCGTGGCCTGAGGGCGCTGCCGCACCGGATACGGGATCTTGTCGGTGCTCGCGGACACCATCAGGACGGTCGCCCCTACCCCGGCCCGGGCGCCGCAGATCACGTCCCGGTCGTAGTTGTCGCCGACGTACCAGGTCTCGGCGGGGTCGACGCCGAGGGCGCGGCAGGCGAGCCGGATCATCTCGGGGTTCGGCTTGCGCACGCCGACCTCGTCGCTGTAGACCTGCGCCGCGACCAGGTGGTCCAGGCCGCTGCCGGCCAGGTAGTCGCGGTGCACGGCCCCGCACAGGGCGTTGCTGACGACGGCGGGGACGACGCCGTTCCGCAGGCAGGCGTTCAGCAGCTCCTCCATGCCGGTGCGCAGTTTCCTGTCGCTGCGCAGCTCGCCCATGCGCCTGCACAGGGGCGTCGCCTCGACGGAGACCAGCGTGCGGGCCTGCTCGGGCCAGTCGGTGGCGACGAACTCGGCCCAGAACCGGCGGTGCGTCATCTCCTCGGGCGCGAACTGCCGGGAGGTGGAGTCCTTCCAGTACTTGTCGGCTCGTGCACCGGCGCGGATGTCGCTCTCGACGTCCGCGGCCGTCAGGCCGTCGAACCCGGTCCTGGCCAGCATGGTGTGCACCTCGGCGGCCAGTTCGGCCGCCCAGGACGGCCGCTTGGCGGTCTCGACGATCACGCCCCCGAAGTCCAGGAGCAGCGCCTTGGGCCGGATCACGCGGTCACCCCCGCCCGGTCCCAGGAGGAGAGGCGGGCGCCGTCCGCGCCGAAGAGGTGGAGCTGCTCGGTCCAGCAGGGCAGCACGTCGCCGGGCGCGGCCCGCACCGGCGTGTACGACAGGGCGAACAGCTCGGTGTCCAGGACGCGCAGCCGTACCGTCCAGGAGGAGCCGGCCGGCAGCACGGCCTCGACCAGCGCGTCCTCACTCCAGGCGGCGGCGGGTGGCGCGCCGAGCCGCAGCGCCTCGGGCCGGATGCCGACGGCGGCCGGGGTGACCTCCGGGTCGCGCGCCGCCACGAACCGCAGCAGTGACCCGGCCAGCCCGCCGGGCGCGGGCCCGGTGTCCACGATGGCCATCGGCGGGCTGCCGACGAACTCGGCGACGAACCGGTTGGCGGGCCGCTCGTACATCTCCATGGGAGCGGCGAGCTGCTGCAGCTCGCCCTCGTTCATGACGGCGACGTCGGTGGCCATGGTGAGGGCTTCGAGCTGGTCGTGGGTGACGAAGACGATCGTCGCGCCGGACTCCTCGTGGATGCGCTTGAGCTCGGCCCGCATCTCCAGGCGCAGCCGGGCGTCGAGGTTGGACAGCGGCTCGTCCAGCAGCAGCACGGACGGGTTGACCGCGAGCATCCTGGCCAGGGCGACGCGCTGCTGCTGGCCGCCGGACAGCTGGGAGGGGTAACGGTCCATGGCGGCGTCGACGTGCACCATCTTCAGCGCCGCCTCGGCCCGCGCGCGCCGCTCGGGGCCCGGGACCTTGCGCATGCGCAGCCCGAACTCGACGTTGTCGCGCACGGACAGGTGCGGCCAGAGCGCGTAGTTCTGGAAGACCAGCCCCATGGCCCGCTTCTCGGGCGGGACGTAGACGCCCTGCTCGACGGAGTCCAGGACGCGGTCGCCGACGGCGATGCTGCCCGCGGTGGGCTGTTCGAGGCCGGCGATCATGCGCAGCGTGGTGGTCTTGCCACAGCCGGAGGGGCCGAGCAGGCACATGAAGGCGCCGTCGGGGACCACGAGGTCGAGGTTCTTCACCGCGTGGTCGCCACCGCCGTAGCTCTTGGAGACTGCGCTCAAGGTGATGTTCGGCATCTATCCTCCTAGGCCGGACGCCAGGCTGCTCTTGGTCAGCCGCTGGGTCAGGGAAGTCATGGTGAAGGAGAGCAAAGCGATCATGAGGACGACGCCGTTGGCGAGCTGCGTGTATCCGTAGTCGACCAGGCCGATGGAGAGCGTCGTGAGGAGCTGGGTGCCGGTGGTGGTCAGCATCACGACGATGCTGAGCTCCTTCAGCCCCGAGATGAACGGCAACACGATCCCGGTGACCAGGGCGCCCTTCTGGATCGGGAAGATGATCCGCCGCATCCGGTGCCACCAGGACGCCCCGGCGATCTGCGCGGCCTCCTCCGGCTCCCGGCCGAGCTGCATCATCGCCGCGATGCCCGAGCGCGAGCTGTACGGAAGATGCGTGACCGCCATGACCAGGATCAGCAGGAACGTCGTCCCGTACAGCGCCGGGACGGGCCCGCGGGCGACCGCGAACAGCGACAGCGAGGCGGCCGCGAAGGCGATGCCGGGGATGAGGTACGGCAGGAACGACACCTGGCGCAGGAACCCGGCGATGCGCGGGGCGGTGCCGCGGACCACCACGTACCCGATGAGCAGGCCGGCGACCGCGCAGATCAGCGAGGCCAGGCCGACGATGCGCAACGAGTTCCAGGCGGCCTGCCACAGCTCGGAGCCGCGCAGGATGCCGTGCGGGAACCCGACCGCGCCGGGGAGCCGGTCGGCGATCCAGTAGTCGAGCGTCAGGGTGGACAGGTCCAGCGGCGTGCGGGTGAGCGTGGACAGCAGCAACGTGAGCACCGGGATCAGCACGCTGACCACGAACACCACCGCGCCCAGCGCGAACGCCGGCCAGCGCCAGCCGCGCAGGTCGCCCAGCCGGTCCATCGCGCCCTTGCCGCCCACGGTGACGAACCTGCGCTGCTCGCGCATCAGCCGCATGTCGGTGAAGACGATCAGCACGCCGATGATCACGATGACGGTGGCGAGCACGGAGGCCACGCCGGTGCTGCGGTCCCTGATCGACTGGAACAGCCCGGTGGACAGCACCTGGTAGTCGGCGGGCAGGCCGAGCACGTACGGGGTGCCGAACGTGCCGAGCACCCGGCCGACCACGAGCAGCACGGCCGAGGAGAGCGCGGGCAGCATCAGCGGCACCACGATCCGCCGCACGACGACGCGCCGCGGCGCCCCGAGGATCCGGGCCGAGTCCTCAAGCTGGACGTCGATCCTGCGCAGCGCGTTGCCGACCAGCAGCAGCACGAACGGGTAGTAGTGCAGCCCCAGCGTGACGATGATCGGCAGCGGTCCGTAGGCCAGCCAGTCGGGGGTGCGCACGCCGGCCGACTCCAGGAAGCCCACCTGCCCGCCGGCCCGCGCGTTCTTGAACAGCGTCAACCAGGCCAGCGAGAACGTCCACGACGGCAGCATGTACGGCACCACCAGCGCCCCGGCCAGCCACTTGCGGCCGGGCACGTTGGTGCGGGTCACCAGCCAGGCCATCCCGCCGCCGAGCAGCAGCGCGAACAGGACGGTGCCGACCGCGACCACCAGCGTGTTGACCAGCGGCCCCCAGAACAGCAGGCCGCTGATCTGCGAGCGGAAGACCCGCCACAGGTAGTAGCCCGTCCACTCCCCCGGCTGCTGGCCGGCGTGCAACTCGTCGCCGAACTGGAGGCGGACGGCGTCCGACAGGACCGCGATCAGGGGGGCGACGACGAGGTAGGCGAGCAGGACGACGAGGATCAGGCCGAGCGCGGCGGTCGGGTCGTGCCGCAGGACCTGGAGGCGGTAGCGGAGTCGGCGCCGTCTCGGCGGGCGAGGCGGCGGTTCCGTCTTGGTCAGAACAGCCATGGGTCTTCCTTCGGGGGGTCTTCAGTGGCTTCGTTTGAGCATGGCGTCGGCGAGGGCGTCGGCGGCCTCGCCGAGCCGCCGGCCCACGGCGTCGAGTCGGGAGAGCAGTTCGCGTTCGCGCAGGGTGTCCATGTCCAGCGGGCCGGCGAACAGCTCGGTGAGCCGGGCCTGGTGGAGCTGGCGGACGCGGCTGCGGGACTTGCGGGTGGCGAGCACGGCCACGGTGACCGAGCCGGGGTCGCCGGTGATCTTCAGCAGGGCGCGGTCCAGCTGGTCCAGGCCGTCGATGACGGCGCCCAGCGGCTCGGTGGCGAAGGTGAGGTCGGCGGGCCCGAACAGGTCCGCCTCGCGCACGAAGTCGCGTAGCTGGTCCAGCACGTCGTCGATCGAGCGGGAGAGCCGGAACAGGTCCTCCCTGTCGATGGGGGTGGCCAGAACCCGTCTCAGCGCCCGGACGAGCTCGGCTCGCGCCGCGTCGCCCTCGTGCTCGACGTCGGCCATCCGGGCGCGGGCGGCGGCCTGACCGGTCGTGCCCGAGGCGGCCGAGCAGGCCAGCACGGCTCCCTCCCTGGCCACGGCGACCTGGCCGCGGACGAGGTCGATCACCCGGCGTCCCGACCGGCCGCGCAGGTCGTCCCAGACGCGGGCGAGCCGGCGGCTCCTCCCGCCGCTCACAGCAGCCTCAGGCCGAGCCCGGCCAGGGCGCCCAGAGCCATGGACGACGGCAGCGTGACCAGCCACGCCGTACCCATGTTCAGCACTCCCTGCCATCGCACCCTCCTGCTTCCTTCGCTTGCCACCACGCCGACGACTCCGGCCGTCACGGACTGGGTCATGCTGACCGGGCTGCCCAGGGCCGAGCTGCCGAGGACGGCGCCGGTGGCCGCCGTCTCGGCCGACAGCACGTGCAGCGGCCGGGTGATGACCAGGCCGCGGCCGACCCGCTCACCCACCCGGGGCAGCGTGGTGAGCGCCCCGGCGAGGAACAGCGCCACCAGCACGGCCATCCACCCCGGCGCGACCTGCACGGGCCCGACCCGGCCGAGTCCGTTGCGGCCCACGTCCACGGCGACGCTCACGACGGCGATCATCTTCTGGCCGTCGTTGACGGCGTAGGCCAGGCATTGGGCCGCGTAGGCCACCAGGTGGGCGGCCAGCACCAGCCCCGGCATCCGGCGCGAGGACGGCACCCGCCTGGACGCGGTCCCCAGCAGGTAACCGAGCCCCAGCCCGACCAGCGGCGCGCACGCCCCGATCGCCAGGACCGTGACCAGCCCGGCCCAGGCCACCGGCAGCCCCGCGCCGAGCCCGGCGCCCGCGATCCCGCCGATCACCGCCAGCGTCAGGCTGGTGGGCAGCCCCTTGCCGGTCAGCACCGCCACCACCACGACGGCGATCGCCACGCCGGCCAGGAACACGGCCGCGCCGCTCCTGGAGTCGAGCCCCGCGAGCCCCTCGGTGAAGGTCCGCGCGACCGCGACGCCCAGCACGTACGGCCCGGCGAACAGGACCACGACGAGCAGCGCGGCGGCCGCCCAGCCGGGCGTGCGCGGGAAGCGCAGGCCGAGGCCGATCAGCGTGGCGCCGTCGTTGGCCCCGCTGATCAGCACGAACAGGGTGGCCACCGCGGCGAAGGCCAGCGTCCAGCCCATCAGAGGTAGGGCCGCTGGTCGCGCTTGGCCTCGTCGTAGCGCTCGCGCGCGGCCCGGACGTCGGGCAGCCCGGACACCTCCGCGACCGGCACGTCCCACCACGCCTGCGCGCCGGGGCCGCCGCCGGGGACGGGCTCCACGTACACGACGGTGGTCCTGGCCGACTCCTTGGCCTTGACCAGGGCGGCCCGCAGCGACTCGGGGCCGTCGGCGCGCAGTACGTCGGCGCCCAGGCTGGCGGCGTTGGCGGCGAGGTCCACCGGCAGCGGCTCGCCGTCGAGGTCGCCGCCGGGCCCGCGGGTCCGGTACGCGGTGCCGAGCCGCCGCGCGCCCACCGACTCGCTGAGGTTGCCGATGGAGGCGAACCCCCGGTTGTCCACCAGGACGATCACCAGCTTGATCCGCTCCTGCACGGCGGTCGCGATCTCCTGCGCCATCATCAGGTACGACCCGTCGCCGACCAGCACGAACACCTCGCGTTCCGGCGCGGCCAGCTTCACCCCGAGGCCGCCGGCGATCTCGTAGCCCATGCACGAGTAGCCGTACTCGACGTGGTACTGCTCGGGGTCGGCGGGCCGCCAGAGCCGATGCAGGTCACCCGGCATCGAACCGGCCGCATTGACCACCACGCCGCCTTCGGCGACCTCGTTGAGGATGCCGAGCATGACGGGCTGGGTGAGCTCGGCGCCCGCGTAGGTGTGGCCGATCTCCGACTGCCAGGCGGCGGCCAGCGCGGCGGCCCGGTGGGTCCATTCGGGGTCGGCCCGCCAGTCCGTCTCGTCGAGGGCGCGCAGGGCCTCGCGGGCGTCGGCGACGAGCGTGGCGCCCGCGTTCTTGGCCGCGTCGAAGGCGGTGACGTTGACGTTGAGGAAGGCGGCCTGGCCGAACAGCGTCCTGGAGGCGGTGGTGAAGTCGGTGTAGCGGGTGCCGACGCCGATGACCAGGTCGGCCTCACGGGCCAGGGTGTTGGCCGCGTCGGTGCCGGTGTGGCCGATCGCGCCCGCCGCGCAGGGGTGGTCGTACGGCAGCGCGCCCTTGCCCGCCTGGGTCTCGCCCACCGGCACGCCGTGGTTCTCGGCGAAGCGGGTCAGCTCCGCCCACGCCCGGCTGTACCTGACCCCGCCGCCGGCCACGATCAGCGGCCTGCGGGAGCCGCGCAGCAGCTCCTCGGCCCTGGCCAGCGCGGCCGGCTCGGGCACCGGCCGGGCGACATGCCACACCCGGCGGGCGAACAGCTCCTCGGGCCAGTCGTACGCCTCGGCCTGCACGTCCTGGGGCAGCGCCAGCGTGACCGCGCCCGTCTCGGCGGGGTCGGTCAGCACCCGCATCGCCGCCAGCAGCGCGGACGGGAGCTGCTCGGGCCGGTTGATCCGGTCGAAGAAGCGCGACACCGGGCGCAGCGAGTCGTTGACCGACACGTCGTAGGACCGGGGGTCCTCCAGCTCCTGCAGCACCGGGCCGGGGGCGCGGGTGGCGAAGACGTCGCCGGGCAGCAGCAGGACCGGCACCCGGTTGATCGTCGCCAGCGCCGCGCCGGTGACCAGGTTGGTGGCGCCGGGCCCGATGGACGTCGTGCAGGCGAAGGTGGACAGCCGCGCACGGGTACGGGCGTAGCCGACGGCCGTGTGGACCATGGCCTGCTCGTTGCGGGCCAGGTAGTACGGCAGCGGGTCGCGCGTGCCCGCGCCCTGCTCGGCCAGCGCCTGGCCGACGCCCGCGACGTTGCCGTGGCCGAAGATCCCGAGCACGCCGGCGATCAGCCGCTGCTCGACGCCGTCGCGCTCCGACCACTGGTTGGCGAGGAAGCGGGTCAGCGCCTGAGCGGTGGTCAGCCTCATGAGGCACCTCCTTGCACGAGATCGGGCACGCCGCCCTCCAGCAGGCCGAGCGCGGTGTCCACGGCGGCTGCCACGTCGCCGTCGGGCGGATAGAGCAGCGCCCGGCCGACCACCAGGCCGCGGACGCCGGGCAGGCGCAGCGCCTTGCGCCAGGAGTCGTACATCTCGCCGGAGTCCTGGCCGGAGTCGCCGCCCAGCAGCAGCACGGGCAGCGTCGTGGACTCCACGACGCGTTCCATGTCGCGCACGACCGGGATCTTCAGCCAGGTGCGGGCGGAGGTGGCGCCGAGCCCCTGGCCGACGCTGATGGAGTGGATGACGGCCTCGGGCGACAGGTCGTGCCGCACGGCGCCGTCCTGCCGCCTGGACCAGAACGGCTCGACCATCGCCATCAGGCCGTGCCTGGCCAGGTCGGTGACCGCCTGGCCGCAGCTCGCCAGGGTGGCGGCGGTGGCGCTGTCCTCCAGAGCGATCCGGCACAACATCTTGCCGCCGTCGAGGCCCATCGCGGCGATGGAGGGGGCGTCGTAGGCGGTGAAGCGGTCGTCGAACTCGAACACCGAGCCGGCCACGCCGCCGCGGTTCATCGAGCCGATGACGATCTTGTCGTCGAGGGCGCCGAGCAGCAGCAGGTCCTCGACGATGTCGGGGGTGGCCAGCACGCCGTCCACGCCGGGCCTGGCCAGGGCGGTCACGAGCCGGTCGAGCAGGTCGGCGCGGCTGCGCATCGCCATCGGGTGGCCGGCGACGCCGAGGGCGCCGCGGGCCGGATGGTCGGCGGCGATGATGAGCAACTGCTCCCTGCCGTTCCTGAGCGGCCTGCGCCGGCGGGCCGCCGCCGCCTCGGCTATACGCTCCGGCTGCCAGGCGCGCTGGTCGAGCAGCCGCCGGTAGTCCTGCTCACGCATGCGTGGCGGCTCCTTCCGAGAGGGGGGCGGACAGGACGGCCTCGACCTCGTCCGCCGTGGGCATCGCGGGCGCGCAGGCCAGGCGTCCGGCGACGATCGCGCCGGCGGCGTTGGCGAAGCGCAGGGTGCGCTCCAGCGGCCAGCCTTCGAGCAGGCCGTGGCACAGGGCGCCGCCGAAGGCGTCGCCGGCCCCGAGCCCGTTGACCACCTCGACGGGCACGGGCGGCACCCGTACGGTCTCGGTGGCGGTCATGCCGAGCACGCCGTCCGCGCCCTGCTTGACGATGGCCAGTTCGACGCCCGCGGCCAGCAGGGTCTCGCCGGCCGCGCGCGGGTCGCGGGTGCCGGTGGCCACCTCGACCTCGTCGAGGTTGCCGGCCGCGACGGTGACGTGCGCGAGCGCCTCCCGCACCCGTTCGCGGGCGGAGGCCGCGCCGGCCCAGAACATGGGCCGGTAGTCCAGGTCGAGCACGGTGTGCCGGGCGCGCCCGCGGGCCCGCCAGGCGGCCAGGTGGGCGGCGTGGGACGGCTCGGCCGACAGGCCGGTCACGGTGGCCCAGAACAGCCGCGCCTCGGTGACGGCCGTCAGGTCGAGGTCGCCGGGTGTGATCTCCAGGTCGGGCGCGTCCTGGCGGTAGAAGTAGAGCGGGAAGTCGTCCGGCGGCCTGATCTCGCAGAACGTGACCGGGGTCGGCCGGCCTGGCGCGGCGCCGACCAGGCGGTCGTCCACGCCGTACGAGCGCAGCGCGTCGTGGACGAACGCGCCGAACGGGTCGTCGCCGGTCCGCGTGATCACCGCGCTGGAGCGGCCCAGGCGGGCGGCGGCGACGGCCACGTTGGTGGGGCTGCCGCCCAGGTACTTGCCGAACGTCTCCACGTGGCGCAGCGACACGCCGCTCTGGAGCGGGTAGACGTCCACGCCCACCCTGCCCATCGTCAGCACGTCGAGGGCGCTCATGCCAGGCCCCGCAGGAACGCCACGCCCGCCCGTACGTCGTCGGCCGGGCCGGCGCCCGCCTCGGGCTCGGCGTCGAGGACGACGTCCTGCTCCATGACGTACCAGCCGTCGTACCCGGCGGCGGTCAGGCGTTCGACGATGCCCCGGACGTCCACGTCGCCGAGGCCGAGCCGGCGGTAGATCCCGGCGCGGACGGCGTCGGTGTAGGTCAGCTCGCCGGCCCGGACGCGTCCGGCGAGCGCGGCGTCGACGTCCTTCAGGTGCACGTGGGCGATCCGCTCGGGGGCGCGGGTGACGAGGTCGAGCGGGTCGCCGCCGCCGATGAGCAGGTGGCCGGTGTCCAGGCAGAGCGGGACGTCGCTGCCGCCGAGCACCCGGTCCACCTCCTCGCCGGTCTCGACCATGGTGCCGACGTGCGGGTGCAGAGTGAGCGCGCGGCCGTCGCCCTTCGCCTCGTGGAAGGCGCGGTCGAGGTTGCCGAGCAGGGTGCGCCAGCCGGCCTCGTCCAGCTCGGGACGGGCGTCGTAGCCGTCGGCGCCGGTGGCCGCGGCCAGCACGACGACCACGTCCGGGGCGAAGGAGGCCCAGGTGGCGCGGAGCGCGGGCAGCGGGTCGTGGGCGGGGTCGTGCAGGACGGCGGGGACGAATCCGCCCACGGCGCGCAGCCCGTACCGGCCGAGCAGGTCGCGGTCGGCGGGCAGGAAGCCCTCGGGGCCCAGTTCGGTGGCGGTCAGGCCCAGCTCGGCCATCTCGGCGAGCACCCGGTCGGCGGTGAGCTGGTGTCCCCATCCGGGCACCTCGCACACGCCCCAGGAGATCGGTGCGGCGGCGATCCTCACTTGGCCACCTCCAGCACGCGCACCGGGCGGCCCTCGCGGCGCGCCAGGTCGGCGGCCTCGGCCAGGTAGAGGGCGGCCAGGGCGTCGCGGACGGTGCAGGGGCTCTCGCTCTCGCCCCTGGCCATCGACAGGAACGCGCCCATCTCGGCGACGTAGGCGGCCTCGAACCTGGTCTGGAAGTCCGGCCACGGCGGCCCGTCCGGGCTCAGGCCCTCGGCCGAGCGCAGCGGGGTGCGGTCGCCGAGCCCGACGGCGCGGGTGCCGAGCGTGCCGGCCAGCTCCATGCGCACGTCGTAGCCGGCGCCGTTGTAGCGGGAGCCCTGGAGGGTGACCAGCGTGCCGTCGTCCATGACGATCAGGGCGGCGCTGTTGTCGACGTCCCCGGCGGCGGCGAAGTACGGATCGCCGCGATTGGCGCCGACCGCCTGCACGACGTCCGCCTCGCGGCCGGTGACCCAGCGCAGGATGTCGAAGTCGTGGATGTGGCAGTCGCGGAAGATGCCGCCGGACTGGGCGACGTACTCGGCGGGCGGGGGCGCGGGGTCGCCGGTCAGCATGTGGACGCGGTGCAACTCGCCGAGCTCGCCCGCCAGCAGCGCCTCGCGGGCGGCCCGGTACCCGGCGTCGAAGCGGCGCTGGAAGCCGATGTGCACGCCGATCCCGGCCCGTTCGACGGCCTCGGCGACCCGTAACGTCTCCCTGACGGTCGGCGCGGCCGGCTTCTCGCAGAACGCCGGCACCCCCCGCTCGCACGCCAGCAGCAGGGCCTCGGCGTGGGCGGAGGTCGGCGTCGCGATCACCACCGCGTCCGCGTCGAAGGGGTCGCCGGTCCGGGCGCCGAGCCGCCGCGCCACCTCCTCCGCCCTCGCCGTGTCCACGTCGGACACGACAAGCTCGTCAACCAAGGTGGACAGCGTTGTGGCATGGAACATGCCTATACGTCCAAGGCCCAGCAGACCCACACGCATGATCGCTCCTCATCCAGGGGGGCCTCCAGTTCTAGATGAACAGGAGATGAACAGTCAAGGGTTTGTCCTGACATAAGGATGAACTGTCGTAGCTGGGCGGCAAGGCCGTAGCTGGATCCCCACGTAAGAATGTCTTGACAAATTATTCACGTGACGTTCATCGTGAGCACACAATGGCGCCGGTCGGGGCTGGCGCGGCGCCTGCGAACCCGAGAGGCAAGAGGAGTGACGCCATCATGAGGCGTACCGGGAAGATCATCTCCATGGCGTTGCTGGCGACCGCCGCCGTGGCGTGCGCGCCCTCCACCGCAGGCGGAGGACCGTCGGCGGCGGCGACGGCCAAGGCGCTGCCCGGCCCGTCACTCGATGCGAACTTCGACCTGGAGGCGCTGGTCTCCGCCGCGAAGAAGGAAGGCAGCGTCCTGGTCTACGACTCCAGCGGCGACATCGAGGAAGTGGCCAAGGCGTTCATCGCGAAGTACGGCATCGCCATGGAGGGGGTGAAGTCGGACACCCCGCAGACGGCCGAGAAGATGACCAGGGAACACGCCGCCGACAACGTCACCATCGACGCGGCCATGTACGAGGACGGCGGCGTCCTGGTCGGCCAGCTCGCGCCGCAGGGCGTCACGCAGACCTGGATCCCCGGGGACCTGAAGGACCAGATCCCGGCCGAGAACCAGAACCCGCTGCTCGCGCTCTCCAAGGCGACGGTCTTCGGCTACAACACCAAGCTCTCCCCCGGCGGCTGCCCGGTGAAGAACGTCTGGGACCTGACCGACCCGGAGTGGTCCGGCAAGCTGGTGATGCAGGACCCGCTCGGCAAGCCGACCGTGCTGTCGTTCTTCACCCAGCTCGACGCGTACGGCAACCAGGCGCTCGAACAGGCCTACCAGGCCAAGTACGGCAAGCCGCTGAAGACCGAGGAGAAGAGCGCCGCCCTGGAGTGGATCAAGCGGATGTCCCTCAACAAGCCGGTGCTGACAGGCTCGGACGAGGACATCTCCGCCGCGGTGGGCGCGCCGGCCGCCACCGACAAGAAGATCGGCTTCATGTCGATCTCGAAGTTCCGCAACAACGAGGACAAGGGCTACCATCAGGCCGCCTGCGAGGGGATGACCCCCTTCGTCGGGTTCAGCTACCCGAAGTACGCGGCGATCGCCACCAAGAGCAAGCACCCGAACGCGGCCAAACTGTTCGTGCACTTCATCATGACCGAGGAAGGCGTCAAGCACGAGATCGGCGAGGGCGGCGTCTCGGGCAACAGCACGGTCAAGCCGATGGTCACCCCGCCCGGCCTGTCCGACTGGCAGGGCCAGCTCTTCCACACCGACCCCAAGGGCCTGCTCGGCGACCTGCGGAACCGCCAGACCATGTCCGACTTCTGGCGCGTCAACCGCAGCTAGCGCGGCCGAGGACCGCCCGGCCGGGAGCCTCCGGCCGGGCCGTTCGGCATGCCCTGGCTCAGGTATAACACTTAATGTCCTGACATAAGGATGACGTATTGATTTCTTGTAAAACTGTCGTTACTTTCTGGGGCAACATCAACACCCCGAACGAGGAGGCGCAATGCGTCCCCTGTCCAGGCTCTCCCTGGCAGCCCTGATGTTGGCCATGGTTGGCGGGACCGCCTTACCCGCGGCCGGTTCCGGCGTGGCGACCGTGTATCCCGAAGTCGAAACCCCCTCCCTCTACGACGACGCGGCCGGCGGCGACGCCAACGGCGACGACCCCGCGATCTGGGTGGACCCGTCCGACTCCGAGGACAGCGTGGTGATCGCCACCGCCAAGAAGGGCGGCCTCTACGTCTACGACCTCGACGGGCAGCAACTTCAGCACCTGCCGGCGCCCGCCGCCCCAGGGCCGGACGACGAGGCGGGCCGCTTCAACAACGTCGACGTCACCTACGGCTTCGGCGGCAGGGACCTGGCGATCGTCTCCGACCGCGGCCGGGACACACTGCGCATCTACTCCATCTCGCACGGCCACCTCACCGACGTGACCGACCCGGCCGCGCCGTTCGTGTTCAACGCGACGCAGCAGCAGGTCAACGACGCGGAGACGGCCTACGGCCTGGCTGCCTGGAAGGACTCCACCGGCACGTACGCGCTGGTCAGCCGCCGCCACAAGACCTCGGTCGGCCTGGTCAAGCTGCTCGCCAAGCCGGGCGGCAAGATCGGCTACCAGCTCGTCAGGACGCTGACCCTGCCCAACTCCTTCACCCTGCCGAACGGCCAGACCTGGTCCCCCTGCCTTGAGCCGGACGAGCAGGCACAGGTCGAGGGCATGGTCGTGGACCAGGAGCGGGACGTGCTCTACGCCGCCCAGGAGGACGTCGGCATCTGGCGGGTGCGCGCCGACCTCACCGGCACGCCCGTCCTGGTGGACAAGGTCCGCGAGTACGGCGTCCCCGGCACGTACGACCCCGCGACCGAGGAGTGCACCCCCGGCGCCGACCCCGGCTACGGCGGCAAGCACCTCACCGCGGACGCCGAGGGCCTGACCATCTACTACCGCGAGGACGGCAAGGGCTATCTGCTGGCCTCCAGCCAGGGTGACAACACCTTCGCCGTCTACCGCAGGGAGGGCTCCAACTCCTACCTCGGCCAGTTCCGCATCGGCGAGGCGAACGGCATCGACGGCTCGGAGGTGAGCGACGGCTCGACCGTGCTCAACGTGCCGCTGGGCGAGTTCGACGAGGGCCTGTTCATCGCCCACGACGGCGTGAACACGCCGGCCACGGCGGACCGGGAGAACACCAACTTCAAGTTCGCCGACTGGGGCGACATCGCCGACGGGCTCGACCTGGACGTCGACACCGACGGCTGGGACCCGCGCGACTGATCCAGGCCGCTCAGCGGTCCCGCGAACCGGGGCGCCGTCCGACAGGGCGGCGCCCTTTCGCCGGTTCGGGCGTCCCTGCGTTGATTTGGGCATTGCCGAGCCGGGCGGAGAGAATGGGCTTCGCGTGCGGAGGAGGAGCGTGACCGAGAGTCAGTCGCTGGACAGCCTCGCCCGCCGCCTGGAAGAGGTGGTCGGCGAGCTGCGCGGCATCCCCGTGGACGTCGAGCGGCTGGAGGACGCCGAGCTCGTCCGCCGGCACATCCTGCGCGCCACCCGCTCGGCGGCCGAGCTGCGGGCCATGCACCCGGTGGGCTCGCCCGAGCAGGGACGCGACGAGCAGCGCAGCAGGCGTACCGTGCTCGACGCCCTGGGGCACGGGCTGGCGATGCGCACGATCGTCCATTCGAGCATGCTGGACGATCCGCGCAAGGCCGCCCGGATCAAGGAGCTGCACGCCGCCGGGGACCTGCACCGGGTCATCGACGAGCCGATCCAGCAGCTCCTCATCTTCGACCGCTCGGTGGCGTTCGTCCGGATCACCCCGATCGCTCACACGCCGGGCGCGCTGATGATCAGGCAGCAGGGGCTGATCGCGGCTCTCATCGACCTGTTCGAGCTGTCGTGGGCGCGGGCCAGGGAGGTCAGCGAGCCGGCGTACCAGCTGTCGCCCCGGGAGCGGGAGGTGCTCGCGCTGATCGCCGAGGGCCGTTCCAACAGCGCCGTGGCCCGTGCCCTGTCGATCACGGAGGCGGCCGTCGGGAAGCACGTGGCCTCCGTGTTCACCAAGCTCGACCTGCCCGCGACCGAGGACGACAACCGCCGGGTGCTGGCCGTGCTGGCCTACCTGCGCGGCGTGGCGCGCTAGGGCCACCTCGCACCACGCGGCTACGGGGTAGGGACAGGGCTACCCCGTACTCGGTCCAGCCCCCGCGCGGGCGGATCGCGGCGGGCGCTTCGATGGACGTCATGCAGAGAATGACTGGATTGCTGGTCGGCGCGGTGTTCGGCGCGGTGTTCGTCGTCGTCAACGCGCACGACCCCCTCGGCCCCGTGACCGCGAACCTCCTGCGGGGCGCCGCGTGCCTGGCGGCGGCGGCCGTGCTCGCGATGTGGTTCCGCGCCGCGCGCGCGGGACGTCCCGCCCCGTCCGGACGGCGGGGCATGTTCGGGCCCGGCTACCTGGCCGTGGTCGTGGTCGAGGCGGTCCTGCTGTTCGGCGGGCTGCGGGTGCTGGCCGCGCTCGGACGTCCCGAGGAGGGGAACGTGGCGTGGGTGGCGTTCGTGGTGGGCGCGCACTTCGTCGCGCTGGCGCCGATCTGGAAGGACTGGAGCATCGCCGTGCCGGGCGTGGCGCTCACGGTGCTCGGCGTCGGCGGTCTCGTCCTGGCCGGTACGCCCGCGCTGGCGTGGGTGCCCATCGTCAGCGGGGTGCTGTCCGGCGTCGTGCTCCTGGCCGGCAGCCTCACCCTCGGCCTGCGCGGGACGGCACGAGTGGCGGCCTGACCGTCCGGCGGGCGCGCCTCCTCCCCTGGCACAGACCCTCTGATACTCTCTGTGCTGAATTGATTACTTTCTGTCGCTAGGGGAGCTAGTGTGAAGGTCGCCTGCGTCGGCGGTGGACCCGCCAATCTGTACTTCTCGATCCTGATGAAGACGGTCGACCCGTCCCACGAGATCACCGTCCATGAGCGCAACCCGGCCGGGGCGACCTACGGCTGGGGCGTGACCTACTGGGACGACCTGCTCAAGAACCTGCGTGCCGCCGACCCCGAGTCCGCGGACGTCATCCGCGAGAACTCGATCCGCTGGGACAGCTGGGCCACCCACATCCAGGACCGCGCGACGGTGACGCTGACGGAGTCGGACGAGGGCTTCGGCATCTGCCGTCACCGCCTGCTCGACATCCTCGCCGACCGCGCCCGCTCCCTCGGCGTGCACATCGAGTACGGCCGCGAGATCGCAAGCCAAGATGAACTGGACGCCGACCTGGTCGTGGCCGGCGACGGCATCAACAGCGCCCTGCGCGAGCCGCACGCCGACCACTTCGGCACCGAGGTCGCGGTCGGCCGCAACCACTACATCTGGCTCGGCACCACGAAGGTCTTCGACGCCTTCACCTTCGCCTTCGTCGAGACCCCGCACGGCTGGATCTGGTGCTACGGCTACGTCTTCAGCGAGGACCACAGCACGTGCGTCGTCGAGTGCTCCCCCGAGACCTGGAAGGGGCTCGGCCTCGACCAGGCCGCCGAGGCCGACGGCCTGGCGCTGCTGGAGAAGCTCTTCGCCGACATCCTCGACGGCCATCCGCTGATCGGCCGGGCCCACACCGACGGCAGCGCGTACTGGCTGAACTTCCGCACGCTGACCAACCGCACGTGGTACCGCGACAACCTCGTCCTGATCGGGGACGCCGCGCACACCACCCACTACTCCATCGGCGCGGGCACCGCCCTGGCCTTCGGGGACGCCGCCTTCCTGGTCAACGCGCTGAACCAGGAGCCGGAGCTGGACGCCGCGCTGGCCCGCTACGACCGCGAACGCCGTGCGGCGATCCGCCCGCACCAGAAGTCGGCCCGCCTCAGCGCCCAGTGGTACGAGAACCTGCCGCGTTACATCGACCTCCCGCCGGTCGAGTTCATCGCGCTGCTCGGCCAGCGGCACTCCCGGGTGCTGCCGCACCTGCCGCCCCGGCTGTACGTCCGGCTCGACCGCGTCCTCAGCTGGTTCGGCGGGGGCGGGTTCGACAGGAGCGACCAGGGAGCGCCGCCCGAGTGAGGATCAGGGGAAGTCCTTCGGGTTCACGGGGCTCGTGCGCGCGTTGCCGCCCCTGATCGGGTTGAGGGTCAGGGTCCAGATGGTGTACTGCGTGGAGGTCGTGCGGAAGCGCAGCCGGTCGTTGAACTTCTGGTAGCTCGCGGCCCTGGTGAAGCGGCCCTTCGAGGTGCTGAACCGGTAGCCGGTCGTGAAGTAGATGCGGTACGTGCCGTCCCTGACGTCCCGGATGCGGGCCGTGGATCTGGCGCGCACGTAGATGCTGACGGCCTTGGTCCGGCCCTTGACGATGGTGACGACGCCATCCTTCGACGTGCCGTTCTTGATCTTGAGTGTGCCGCGGCCGCCGCTGAGGCGGTCGTAGATGATCCGGCCGTTGGCCGGGCGGGAGGCCGCGGCGGCCTGGACGGCGGAGGTGGCCTGGACCGCGGAGGCGGTCCGGAGGCCAGCCGTGGTGGCGCCGGCCGGGGTGGTGGTCAGCAGCGTGCCGGTCAACGCGACGGCCGCCACGACCCCTGCGCGTAACGGGGTCGCTTCGAGAAGTCTCTTCACCATGGTCTTCTCCTTGGGGGGACATGGTCAGACTGATCGCGTACCCGTGTATATCAGGACAGAAAGCTTCTACGCTCGTAGACTTTAAGGCGTCCGTTCATCTCCGAGAGGCGGCACGATGAGCCACGTCCCCGTCCCCTATGACCCTGAGCTGGCGGAAGGTCTCGCGGCGTTCCTGACGGCGGTCGAGAGCGTGCCGCTGCGCGCGGACACCATCCTGCGCAACCGCGAGATCTTCGCCGGGCTCATCCCGCCCATGGAGGAGATCGTCGCCGGCCGTCCCGTCGAGTGGTGGGACGTGGACGTGCCCGGCCCCGAGGGCGCCCCCGACGTCACCCTCACGGTCGTCCGTCCCAAGGGCGGGCCCGCGCCCGGCGCGGCGGCCGTGTACGAGATCCACGGCGGCGGCATGATCCTCGGCAGCCGGTTCTTCGGCATCGAGAGCCTGATCCAGGCGGCCCTGGAGCACGGCATGGTCGGCGTGACGGTCGAGTACCGGCTGGCCCCCGAGAACCCGGCGCCGGCGGCGGCCGAGGACTGTTACGCGGGCTTCGTCTGGACCGCCGCGCACGCCCGGGAGCTGGGGTTCGACCCGGGCCGCCTGGTCGTGTCCGGCTTCAGCGCGGGCGGCGGGCTCACCGCGTCGGTCGGCATCATGGCCCGCGATCGGAACGGCCCGTCCGCCGCCGGCCTCTACGTCGGCGCGCCCATGATCGACGACCGGAACTCGACCGTGTCGAGCCTCCAGTACGACGGCATCGGCGCCTGGGACCGCAACAACAACGACACCGCCTGGACCGCCCTGCTCGGCGAACGGCGCGGCACCCCGGACGTGCTGCCGCACGAGGTCCCGGCGCGGGCGTCCGACCTGTCGGGGCTGCCGCCGGTCTTCATCGAGGTCGGGGCGGCCGAGGTGTTCCGCGACGAGGCGGTCGAGTTCGCCGGCCGCATCTGGGCGACCGGCGGCCAGGCGGAACTGCACGTGTGGGCGGGCGGCCACCACGGCTTCACGGGCACACCGGGCGCGCGCGTCTCCCGCGCCGCCCTGGAGACCAAGCACTCCTGGTTCCAGCGAACCCTGAATCTCTGACCCCACCGCGGCGGCCCCCGTCGGGCCGTGCCGCCGGGGGCCGGAGCCGGGAGGACGGGGTTCAGAGGGTGAGGGTGCGCCGGAGCCAGGACAGGCGGGTGGCGAGGGCGGCGCGGGTGATCTCGTGGTCCGGTGCGAAGATGTCGAAGCCGTGGAAGGCGCCGCTCCAGATGTGCAGCTCGGCCTGGCCGCCCGCGGCCCAGATCCGCGACGCGTACGCCACGTCCTCGTCGCGGAACAGCTCGGCGGCCCCCGCCTCGACGAACGCGGGCGGCAGCCCCGACAGGTCGGCGGCCCGCGCCGGGGCCGCGTAGCAGGAGACGTCGGCGTCCGGGTCGCCGGCCCGTTCGCCGAGCAGGGCCCGCCAGCCCAGCAGGTTCAGGGCGCGCGGCCAGGTGCCGAGGCCGTCGTACTGGTGGCTGGAGACGGTGGTGTTGAGGTCGTCCAGCATCGGGCACAGCAGGAGCTGCCCGGCCAGGCGCGGGCCGCCGCGGTCGCGGGCCAGCAGGGCGACGCCGGCGGCCAGGCCGCCTCCGGCGCTGCCGCCCATGACGACGACGCGTCCGGGGTCCACGCCGAGTTCGGCGGCGTGCTCCGACATCCAGGCCAGCCCGGCGTAGCAGTCCTCGACCGGCGCCGGGTGGGGATGCTCGGGGGCCAGGCGGTATTCGACGTTGACGGCGACGACGCCCAGTGCCTCGACGAGCGCGACCAGGCGCGGGAAGTCCATGGCCCGATGGCCGGTGATCATGCCGCCGCCGTGGATGTTGAACAGCCCGGGTACCGGGGCCGCCGGGCGGCGCGGGCGCAGCACGGTGACCTCCAGGTCGGGCGCGCCGGCCGGGCCGGGGACGAACCGCTCCTCGGCGTCGATCTCCCGGTCGCCGATCACCTCGGCGACGGACGGCATGGGCATGGCCGCGCCGGCCGCGCGCATGAGGGGGATGGTCTCCAGGGTCGGGGCGGGGCCGTCGGGCCGGGGCATGCCGTCCAGGACCGCGGCCAGCGCCGGCTCGAAGGGGACGGGGGTGGGGGGCATGGTTCTCCTGGTCACTGCGGGGCTGCGAAGGCGAGGGCCCGTGCCGGGTTCTCGACCATGATCATGTGGATGGCCTGGGCACTGACGCCGAGGCGGCGCAGGGCGGGCAGGAAGTGGCGCGGGATGTAGTCGTAGCCCTTGCCGCCGTACCTCTTGAGCTGGATCTTCTGGCAGACGTCGTGGCCGAGCACGATCTGCCGTGCGTAGCCCCGTTCGACCAGGTCGGCGATGCCGCGCAGGACCTTGTGGTCGCTGCCCAGGACGAGGTGGCCCCACGGGCTGCCGGGCGCGGCCAGGAAGTCGAACTCGACGAACACGCCCCGGGCGAGCAGGCGTTCGGCGAACTCGGGGCCGGACAGGACGTCCACGCAGTGGCCCAGGACGACGTTGCCGGGGGCGACGCCCTCCTCCTGGAGGATGTCGAGCACCCGGAACTTCTCCTCGCCGACGCCACCGAAGTGGAAGGTGACCGGCGCGCCGGTGACGCGGGAGGCCCGTCCGGCGGCGCGTACGCTCTTGAGCTCGCCGTCCGTCAGCGGCGCCGACTCCGCGCCGACCTCGCCGATGATGCCCGCGCGGACGCCGGTGCCGTCGGCCCCCAGCACGACGTCGCGCACGATGACGTCGGCCAGCTCGTCCACGGTGCGCCCGGCCAGGTCGGCCGGATGGAACGTCGGGGTGTACCAGCCGCCGCCCATGACGATGTGCAGCCCGCTGGCCCGCGACAGCCGCAGCAGCGCCTCCGGGTCCCGGCCGAGGCCGATGGGCGAGACCTCGACCATGGTGCGCCCGCCGCTGTGGGCGAAGGCGAGGGTCTCGGCGAGCATCTCGTCGAAGTCGCCCAGCAGGTCGTTGTCGGCGTTCGGGCCGCCGTGGCGGACGCGCGCGAGGGTGTCCAGGGTGAGCGGCTCGGCCGCCGCGGGCGCGTCCTCGCCGGGGCGGCGGGACCGGGCGGGCCTGCGCAGGTCGACGAAGATGTGCTCGTGCATGGACGTCTGCCCGAGCAGCGCCGGATCCACCGGGCCGGCGACGGTGAGCGCCTGTCCGGCCAGGTTCGGGATGGGGAAGGGGTAGCGGCTCACGTGCCCGCCTCCTCGGTGCTGAGCGCGAGCAGCCGCCTCGGGTTGCGCACGGTGACGGTCTCGATCAGCTCGTCGTCCGCGCCGAGCATCCGCAGGTACGGGACGAACTGCCGCAGCACGAACGCGTAACCGCCGCCGCCGTAGGCGAGGAGCTGCGACTTGGCGCGTACGTCGTGCGAGAGCAGGAGGCGTCCGGCGTGGCCGCGGCGGGCGAGTTCGAGCACGGCCGCGGCGACGTCCTGGTCGTCGGAGACGCTGAGCGCGGTGGGCAGCCTGCCGAGCTGGTCGAACTGCACGAAGACGCCGCGTTCGAGCAGCGGTTCGAGCTCGTCGGGACGCGGGGAGAGCGCGTCGCAGTGCCCGACGGCCACCCGCGCGAGGTCCGCGCCCTCCTCGGCGAGCAGGTCGAGGACGCGCTGCTGGACGGCGGGGTCGTCATCGCGGGCGAGCGAGACGGCGGCGCCGGTGGCCGCCGACGCGCGGGCCGCCGCGACCAGCAGCGCGCGCTCGGCGGGCACGCCGGGGTCGAGCGCGGCCAGCTCGCCGATGACCCCGGCGCGCACGCCGTCCACGCCCTCGGTGAGGTCGCGGACCAGCTCCTCGGTCAGTTGCTCGGCGGCGTCCCCGCCGGTGGGGAGGCCGGTCCGCGCGGGGTGGTGCCGGCCGCAGCCCATGACGACGGTCAGGCCGGTCGCCTCGGCGAGCCGGCGCAGCCCGGCCGGGTCGCGGCCGAGCCCGTCGGCCGTGAGGTCCACCACCGTGCCGCCGCCGGCCTCGCGGAAGGCGGCGAGCTCGGCGGCGGCCAGGCCCGCGTCGCCGAGCAGCAGGTCGTCCCGGTTGACGGCGCCCATGCCGACCTCGCCCAGCAGGTCCATCGTGAGCGGCGCGCGGTAGAACCGCAGCGTGCTCGCCGCCGTCGGACGGACGCGGCCGGCACGGGCCCAGGCTTCGGGCGTGTCGTCGGTCGGGGCGAAGTCGCTCAGCAGGTGCTCGTGCGGAAGGACCGCGCCCAGCGAGGCCGCTGGGACCTCGCCGGTGACGGCCACGACCGTGGCATCGGTGGTGGACACACGAGCAATATAGCCCCAGAACGTCTACAAGTGTAGATAAAAGCGTCAGGCGACTCCGTCCACCATCCGGGGGACGCCGAGCGGGTTGGCCTCGCGCAGTTCCGGCGGCAGGAGGGGGTCAGGGGTGTCCTGGAAGCACACCGGGCGCAGCCAGCGCTCGATCGCGGTGCCGCCGACCGAGGTCGAGGTGCTGGTCGAGGCCGGGTACGGCCCGCCGTGCTGCATCGCGGGCGCGACCGACACGCCTGTGGGCCAGCCGTCCACGACGACCCGTCCGGCCAGCCCGGCGAGCCTGGCCACCAGGCCGGCCGCCGCGCCCTCGCGCTCGTCGGCCCCCAGGTGCACGGTCGCCGTGAGGTTGCCGGGCAGCGCGTCGAGCACCGCGTCCCGCTCGGCCTCCGAGCCGTACCTGGCCACGACGGTGACCGGTCCGAAGCACTCCTCCAGCAGTTCGGCGTACGCGTCCCCGTCCGCGAGCCGTCGCGCCGCCACGGTCAGCACGCCCGGCCGGACGGCGAGCGGCGCGGCGTCGTCCTCGCCCGCGGGCAGCGCCTGCGTGACCCCGGGCAGCAGGGCGCGGGAGCGCACGCCGTCCAGGAAGGCCGCCCGCATGCGCGGGTCGAGCAGCGGTCCGGCGGGGACCGCGGCCGTGACGACGGCGTCGAGCACCGCGTCGCCCGCCGGGCCCGCGGGCAGCAGGACCAGGCCCGGCTTGACGCAGAACTGGCCGAGCCCCTGGGTGTAGGAGGCGGCCAGGCCCGCGCCGATCTCGGCCGCCCTGGTCCCGGCGGCCCGCTCGGTCACCACGACCGGGTTGAGACTGCCCAGCTCCCCGTGGAACGGGATCGGCCGGGGACGGGCGGCGGCCAGGTCGTGCAGCGCCCGCCCGCCGCGTACCGAGCCGGTGAAGCCGACGGCGGCGGTCAGCGGGTGCCGGACCAGCTCCGGACCCGCCTCGAAGCCGTGGACCAGGCCCACGACGCCGGCCGGCAGCCCGGCCTTCTCCGCGGCGGCGCGCAGCGCGCGGGCGGTCAGGACGCTGGTCGCCGGATGGTCCGGATGCGCCTTGACGACGACCGGGCAGCCGGCGGCCAGCGCGCTGGCGGTGTCGCCGCCCGGCACGCTGAAGGCCAGCGGGAAGTTGCTCGCCGCGAACACCGCGACCACGCCCAGCGGCACCTTGTAACGCCGCAGGTCGGGACGGGGGGCCGGGCGGGCGGCCGGGTCGGCGTGGTCGATGATCACGTCCAGGAAGGCGCCCGACTCGGCCACGTCGGCGAAGGCGCGCAGCTGGTAGCAGGTGCGGGCCAGCTCGCCGGTGAGCCGTACCCGGCCGAGCGCCGTCTCGGCGTCGGCGGTCGCGATGATCTCCTCGCCGCCCTCCTCCAGCAGCGCGGCGGCGGTACGCAGCAACTCGGCGCGTACGGACCGGTCGGCCAGCGCCGGGGCGGCGGCGGCAGCGGCGCGTACGGCGCGGTCCACGTCCTGCGGCGTGGACTCCGCCGCGACGCGCCCGCGGGACTCCCCGGTACGCGGATCGACGCTCAGCACGTCACTCACGGTCTTGTCCTCTTTCGTCTTCGTCGGGAGTTTCGTCGGCGAGGGCGGCCAGCTCGCCCAGCGGCACCGGGGCCGCCAGGCTCCGGGTGGACAGCGGGCGCAGGTCGGCCGCCGTGCTCTCGCGGCGGCTCAGGCAGGCCGCGACGCCGGCGGTGGCGAACCCGCACACCCGTCCCTGGCACCAGCCCATGCCCGGCCTGGCCAGCATCTTCAGGGTGCGCGGGTCGTCGGCCCCCAGGTCGTCGTGGGCACGGCGAAGATCGCCGTAGGAGACCTCCTCGCAGCGGCAGACCAGCGTCCCGTCCCGCAGCCAGGTCGTCCAGGCGCGCGGCACGGGGTAGGTCCGGTGCATGGCCGCGGCGAAGCGCCGTCCGCGGGCGATCGACCGGCGCAGGCGGCCCATCAGCGCCGGGTCGGCGCGGCGGCCCAGCGTACGGGCCAGGACCAGGGCGCTCAGCCGGCCCTCCTGCCGGGCCAGGACGGCGCCGCCGACGCCGGTCGCCTCGCCGGCGACGTACAGGCCGGGGACGCCGGTGCGCTGGAAGGCGTCCACGATGACGACGAGCGAGCCGTCGACGTCCTTCCTGGTGTCCGCGCCGAGCATGAGCGGCAGTTCGAGCGAGGGCGTGAAGCCCCAGCCGAGCGCGACGAGGTCGACGGGGACCTCGCTGACCGGCCCGGCCGGGCGGCCGTCGCTCCCGACCCCGCTGAGCCGGACCGCCTCGACCCGGTCTTCCCCCAGAATCTCGGTGACCACGGTCCTGGTGCGGTACGGGACGCGGTGGCGGGCCAGCAGCGCGGCGTACTGGAGCGCCTCCAGCCCCTTGGCGGGCACCGACGCGGCGCCCCGGAGGTCGCGCAGCCAGCCCAGCGTGGCGTTGGCCTCGGCGACGGCCGCCACCCGCGCCCCGGCGGCGGCCAGGCCGGTGGCGACCGGCAGCAGGAACGGCCCGGTCCCGGCGACCACCGCGCGGCGGCCCGCCAGGGTGCGCTGCCCCTTGAGCAGAGCCTGCACTCCTCCGGCGGCCATCACGCCGGGCAGGTCCCAGCCGGGGACGGGCAGTTGCCTGTCGTAGCCGCCGGGGCACAGGATCAGCGCGCGGGCGGTCACCGTCGTGCCGGCGGCCCCCTCCTCGGGGACGGTCGGCGTCGTGCGCAGCGTGAACGTGCCCTCGCCGTCGCGGGTGGCCAGCCAGACCTGGTGGCCGGGCAGGTAGCGGACCCGTCCGGCGGCGGTCAGGGCGCGCAGGCGGTCGCGGAGCCGGGTGAAGACCGGCCAGCCGTGGTGTCCGGCGGCGTCGCCGGGGCGGGCGTGGCGTTCGTCGTAGTGCCGCCAGAACTGGCCGCCGGGCTGGCCGGCGGCGTCCACGAGGGCCACCCCGAGCCCGGCCTCGGCGGCCTCGACGGCGGCGGCCAGCCCGGCCGGCCCCGCGCCGACCACGGCGACGTCGTACGGCTCACGCACGATGCCCTCCCGACTCGCCGTCTTCCTCGGCGGAGGTGTCGTCGCCGAGGCGCATGCCGTCGCGCGCCGGGACCAGGCAGGCGCGCAGGTCGGGGACGCCGTCGACGGTGATGAGGCAGTCGAAGCAGATGCCGATGCCACAGAACAGGCCGCGCGGCCGGCCCGCCCCGCGGGTGGTGCGCCAGTCGAGGATGCCGGCCGCGACCAGGGCGGCCCCCACGCTCTGTCCGGGCTCGGCGGGGACGCTCTCGCCGCGGAAGGTCAGCTGGTGGGTCATCGGGGCGCCTCCTCGGTCGCGGAAGACCCGGTCCCGGAGCCGCCGGTCGGGGGCGCCCCGCCGCCGGGGGCCTCGGTGTCAGGGGCCTCCGCGTCATGGGCCTCCGCGTCGGGGAAACGGTCGGGGGCGAACGGGGTGAGGTCGAGGTCAGGGGTGCGGCCGGTGAGGGCCTGGGCGATGAGCTTGCCGGTGCCCGCCGACAACCCGATGCCCGCGCCCTCGTGCCCGCAGGCGTGCCACAGTCCGGGTGCGCGCGGGTCGGGCCCGATCACCGGCAGATGGTCCGGACAGTACGGCCGGAACCCCAGGTACGTGCGCATGGCGCGGACGTCCCGCAACATCGGGAACAGCGCGATCGCCTTGGCCGCCAGCGCCCCGGCCGCCGCCGGGGAGAACGTGCGGTCGAAGCCGACGCGCTCCCGGGAGGCGCCGATGAGGATCGTGCCGCTGCCGGTGCCCTCCACGACGGGCGAGGTCTGCAGGGCGGCGTCGGAGCTGGCCACGTCCCCGACGTACTCGGCGGCGTAGACCTTGTGGCGGATCGTCCGGGGCGGCATCGGCTGGGTGACCAGCACGAACCCGCGCCGGGGCAGCACGGGCACGTCCACCCCGGCCAGGGCGGCGAGGTCGCCGGCCCACGTGCCGGTCGCGTTGAGCACCGCCCCGGCGGGCAGGTCGCCGGACGTGGTACGCACGCCGGTCACGCGGCTCCCGTCGCGCAGGAACCCGGTGACGCCGGTACGGGTACGCACCTCGGCGCCGTGCGCGCGGGCCAGGCGCAGCAGGTGGGCGACCACCAGCATGGGCTGGACCTGGGCGTCCTGAGGGTAGAAGGCGGCACCGGCGAGGCCGGGCGCGAGGTGCGGCTCGTAGTCGCGCAGCTCCTGCGCGGCCACGTCGCGCACCTCGACGCCGTGGCGGCGCTGGTGCTCGCCCAGCTCACGCAGCGACGCGAGGCCGGCCCCGGACGAAGCGACGACCAGGCCGCCCTTGGCCTCGAACTCCCACAGCCCGGCGTGCTCGGCCAGGTCCTCGCGCCACACCCGCTGGGAGTGGAGCGCGAGGTCGAGCTCGGGACCGGCCTCCTTGTCGGACACCAGTAGGTTGCCCTCACCCGCGCTGGAGGTGCCGCCGGCGATGGCACCGCGCTCGACGACCACCACCCGCAGCCCGGCCAGCGCGGCGAAGTAGGCACTGGCCGCGCCCACCACGCCCGCGCCGACCACGACCAGGTCGGCGCTCACGGGGTGCCCTTCGCGCCGCCCGCCCGGCCGGGCCGGCTCACAGCAGGAACCCCGCCGGGAACGGGTCGGTCGGGTCGAGATGGAACTGCGAGGTGCCGGTGACCCAGGCGCGGCCGGTGATCGAGGGCAGCACGGCGGGCAGCGGGCCGACCGTGGTCTCGCCGAGCAGCCGCCCGGTGAAGCGGGTCCCGATGAACGACTCGTTGACGAAGTCGTCCCCGAGGGCCAGCTCGCCCCGGGCGTGGAACTGGGCCATGCGGGCGCTGGTGCCGGTGCCGCACGGCGAGCGGTCGAACCAGCCGGGGTGGATGGCCATGGCGTGCCTGGACAGCTGCGCCGTCGAGCCGGGGGCGGCCAGGTAGACGTGGTGGCAGCCGTTGATGTCGGGACGTTCGGGGTGGACCGGGCGGTCGTGCTCGTTCACGGCGTCCATGATCGCGAGCCCGGCGGTCAGCAGGTCGCCGGCGCGGGCCCGGTCGAAGGGCAGGCCCAGGTCGGCCAGCTCGACGAAGGCATAGAAGTTCCCGCCGAAGGCCAGGTCGTAGGCGATCTCCCCGAAGCCGGGCACCTCGACCTTGCGGTCCAGCGCGTACGCGAAGGAGGGCACGTTCTGGATGGTCACCGAGGTCGCCGCGCCGTCCTCGACCGCCACGGACGCCACCACGAGCCCGGCGGGCGTGTCGAGCCGGATCGTGGTGACCGGCTCGACCACGGGCACCATCCCGGTCTCCACCAGGACGGTCGCCACCCCGATCGTGCCGTGGCCGCACATCGGCAGCAGCCCGGAGACCTCGATGAACAGCACGCCGTAGTCGGCGTCCGGCCGGGTCGGCGGCTGGAGGATCGCCCCGCTCATGGCGGCGTGGCCGCGCGGTTCGTACATCAGCAGCGTGCGGACGTCGTCGCTGTTCTCCATGAACCACAGCCGGCGCTCGGCCATGGTCGCCCCCGGGATCGTGCCGACGCCGCCGACGATCACGCGGGTGGGCATGCCCTCGGTGTGGGAGTCGACGGCGTGGAAGGTGCGGCGTGATCTCACTTGTAGCCCTTTTCCAGGACGGTCTCGGTGTCGGCGGTGATGCGGGCGACCAGTTCGGGCGCGAGCGGCAGACGCGGCGGACGGCAGGCGCCGCCCTTGCGCCCGGCCAGGTCCATGGACAGCTTGATCGACTGCACGAACTCGGGCTTGGAGTCCCAGCGCAGCAGCGGGTGCAGGTCGCGGTAGACGCGCAGCGCCTCGGGCAGGTCGGCGGGGTCGCCCGAGGTGGCCAGCCGGTACAGGCGGGTCGTGGACTCCGGGATCATGTTCGGGTAACCGGCGATCCAGCCGACGGCCCCGGCGAGGCCCAGCTCCAGCAGCACGTCGTCGGCCCCGATGAGCAGGTCCAGGTCCGGCGCCAGCTCGGCGATCTCGTACGCCCTGCGCACGTCCCCGGTGAACTCCTTGACGCCGACGACCAGGCCCTCGTGGAACAGCTCGGCCAGCAGGGCGGGGGTCAGGTCCACCTTGGTGTCGAACGGGTTGTTGTAGGCCACGACCGGCAGCCCGGCCTTGGCGACCTCCCGGTAGTGGGCGACGACGGCCTCGCGCGGGGCCCGGTAGGCGTTCGGCGGCAGCAGCAGCACGGACGTGGCCCCGGCCTCGGCCGCCTGCTCGGCCCAGCGGCGGGCCTCCATGGCGCCGTATGCGGCCACGCCCGGCATGACGCCGAACCCGGCCGGCGCGGCCTGGACGGCGGTCTCGACGACGCGGGTCCGCTCCTCCGGCGTGAGCGTCTGGTACTCGCCCAGCGAACCGTTGGGCGTCACACCGTCACAGCCGCCCGCGGCCAGGAACCGAACGTGTTCGGCGAACCCGTCGTAGTCCACGGAGAGGTCGTCGTGGAAGGGCAGGGCCGTCGCGACGTGGATGCCGCGCCACGGTGTGGCGGAGGTGGTCATGCTGAGGTCTCCTCACTGGGGATTTTCGAGATTATGCGGTGTGATGTCACGGTGATGTCACAGCGGCTACCTACCCGGCGGCCATCCATTTCTCCAGGCCGTCGGCGTCCAGGGGCAGCGCGGCCGACAGCACGTCGGCGCCCTGTTCGGTGACCAGCAGGTCGTCCTCGATCCGGACGCCGATCCCGCGCAGCTCCGGCGGGACGGTGAGGTCGTGCGCGTGGAAGTACAGGCCGGGCTCGACGGTGAGCGCCATGCCGGGGGCCATGACGGCGTCCTGGTAGGACTCCTGGCTCGCCCGGCCGCAGTCGTGCACGTCCAGGCCCAGGTGGTGGCCGACGCCGCAGACCAGGTAGCGGCGGTGGTGCTGCCCGGCGTCGGACAGCGCCTCGTCCACCGAGACCGGCAGCAGGCCCCAGTCGGCCAGGCCGTGCGCGACGACCTCCATGGCGGCGTGGTGGAAGTCGCTGAAGCGGCGGCCGGGGGCGACCGCGGCGAACGCGGCCCGGTGGGCCCGTTCGACCAGGTCGTGCACCTGCCGCTGGGCCGGGGTGTAGCGGCCGGAGACGGGGAAGGTGCGGGTGACGTCGGCGGTGTAGCAGCTCTCCGCCTCGACGCCGAGGTCGAGCAGCAGCAGTTCGCCGGGGACCACGGGGCCGTCGCAGCGCACCCAGTGCAGCGTGGGCGCGTGCGGGCCGCCGCCGACGATGGAGGGGTAGCCGGGGCCGTTGCCGTACGCGCGGGCGTACCGGTCGAAGGTGCCCTGGAGCCACCGCTCGCCGCGCCCGGCGACGGCGGCGGGGATCTCGCGGACGACGGCGGCGAACCCCTCGACGGTGCGGTCCACCGCCTCGCGGAGCTGCCCGACCTCCCAGTCGTCCTTGTACATGCGCAGCTCGGCGAGGACCCGGCGGGCATCCTGGTCCTCGGTGACCTCCATGGTCAGCTCGGCCAGCGGCCGGACCCGGACACCCAGCGCCTTCGCCCAGTCCTCCGGGCCCGGCGCGGCGCCCACCCACAGCTCGCCGTACCTGGAGTCGGCGAAGAACGCCAGATCGCCGGGAACGGCGGGCGGCGGCAGGTAGAGGGTGGCCTCGGCGCCCTCCAGCACGACGACGGCGTTCTCGATCTGGCAGCCGGTCAGCCAGACGAAGTCGCTGGCGGCGCGGAAGTCGTAGGCCATGTCGTTGCTGCGGATCGGGGCCTGCCCCGCGGCCAGCACGACGGTCCGGCCGGGCAGCGCCTCGGCGAGCCTGGCCCGGTGGACGGCGGCGGCCTCGGCCGCGCCGGGCACGACGGGCGGTGTGCGGTCGGGGGTGCCCCAGCCGCTGTTCATGTACGCGGTGAAAGCGGGGATCTCGGACAGCCTCGGGGGCCTGCCGTCACGCACCGATGACTCTCCTTCCATAGGGCTCAGTAATGTGTGGCATTGCACTGAACACTAGGACGACGGAAAGCCGCCGCCAAGAGGTGACCGGAAAAATCCGCATTCTGTGACAAACGCTCGGCTACTCTTCGGGGGCCACGCGATCAACGAACACCGCTACCAACGCACACAGAGCCCCGCGGCGGGACAAGCGCGGCGGGACGAGAGACGGGAAGAACGATGACCTCTTGGATCCTCATCGTCGCCGGCGTGCTGCTGGCCCTGGTCGGCGGGCTGTGGGCCCTCCAGGGGCTGGGCGTGGTGGGCGGCAGCGTGATGACCGGCGACGCCACCTGGGCGGTGATCGGGCCGCTGGTGCTCCTGGTGGGCGTCGCCGTCGTGGTGATCGGCCTGCGCCTGCGGCGTTCGCCGTCCCGCTGAACGTGGCGGGCGACCCGCTCACGGACAGAGCCGAGGGCGATGCGGGCCGTGCGCTCGCGGGGGGGCAGGTCGCGGATGACCTGCGACAAATAGCCTAGAATCCGACAGATGTCCCCCGCCCCCACCCGGCTGGCCTGGTTGGACGCCCTGCGGGGGCCGGCCGCGCTGGCCGTCACCGCGCACCACGCCGGCTGGTCCTTCGTCCCCGCCGTGTGGGCGGTCGTGGACCGCAGGATCGACCTCGGCACGTGGGGCGTGTTCGTGTTCTTCCTGGTCAGCGGCTACATCATCCCGGCCTCCCTGGAACGGCGCGGCGACCTGCGCGCCTTCTGGACCGGCCGGGCCTTCCGCCTCCTGCCGCTGCTGCTGGCCGCCCTCGGCCTGGCCTTCCTGCTCGGCCTCGCGGGCCTGCTCCCCCTCGACCCCCGCCTCGGCGAACGTCCCGCGCCTCTGGTCGCGCTCGGCAACCTGACGATGTTGCAGGAGCTGCTCAACCTGCCGCCCGTCATCGGCGTGACCTGGACGCTCTCGTACGAGATGGCGTTCTACCTGATCAGCGTGGGGCTGTTCGCGACCGGTCAGGCCCACAGGTCGGCGGGGATCGCCGTGTCCCTGGCGGCGCTGGCCGTGCCGGCGGGGCTGCTGCTGCCGGGCGCGTCGATCAACGGCGGGGCCGACCTGGTCGCCGCGCTGCTCGCCCTCGCGGTCGTCGCGGCGATCGCGGTCACCGTCCTCGGGCGCGGCCGGGCCCGTACGGCGGCCGCCGTGGCGGGCGGGCTGCTCGGGCTGGCGCTGGTGGTCCTGGGCAGCCGGGCGGGCACCTGGCAGGGCGTGATCATCCTGGCCGCGATGTTCGCCGGGACCGCCGTGCACCGCGCCGAGCAGGGCACGATCTCCTGGCGGACCGCCGGTCTGGCCGCGCTGGCGGTGCTGGCCTGCGGGATACCCGCCAAGGACGACCCGGGCTGGGCGCCCGCGCTCGTGCTCGCCTTCGCCGTGTTCGGGCTGGGGCTGGCGTTGCGCCACAGGGCGTTCCCGCGGGTGCTGACCCGGCTCGGCGTGATCAGCTTCTCCGTCTACCTGCTGCATCCCCTGCTGCTGCGCCTGCTGCCGAACCTGCCGCTCTACTACGTGGTCCTGATCCCGCTGTGCCTGGTGACGTACCACGTGGTCGAGGCCCCGGCGCAGCGGCTCGGCCGCCGGTTGATCGCGTCGCGCACCCCCCTCCCAGAAGTGGGGACCGACGCCGCGGGCGGGCACCCCCCAGCCCCCGCCCGCGCGTCCGGTGCCGCGAGCGGGTCCCGCTCGCGGAGGTGGCCGCCGTCGTCAGGCGACCACGAGTGACTGCGCCCTGAACTCCCTTCCGGCCACGATCTCGGAGACGAACCCGTCGGGTCCGACGGGACGGTCGCCGATCAGCGTGACCCGGTGCAGCGTGCGCGGCACGTCGAGGTGGTCGAGGTCGGACGGGGCGAGATGGGCGGTGGCCCGGTTGTCCCAGAAGGCGACGCTGCCGGGACGCCAGCGGAACCGCACGGTGTACTCGGGCCGGGTGAGCTGCTCGTACAGCAGGTCGAGGATGCGGCGGCTCTCCACGGCCGACAGGCCCACGATGTGGTCGGTGAAGCCGGGGTTGACGAACAGCGCCCGCTCACCGGTCTCCGGATGCACCCGCACCACCGGGTGCACGGAGATCAGCAGGTTGTCGTTGATCCGCTTGACCAGCTTGCCGTCCTCGTCGGCGGACTGGTAGCCGGCCAGGAAGCGGTGCTCGGCGCGCAGGCCGTCCACCAGGGCGCGCAGCGGCGCGGACAGGCCCTCGTAGGCGGCGACCAGGTTCGTCCACTGGGTGTCGCCGCCGAACTCCGGCACGGTCTCGGCCCGCAGGATCGAGGCGGCGGGCGGGTTGACGGCGGCGGTGACGTCGGTGTGCCAGCCGGAGAAGTAGGAGTAGCGCCGCCGCTGGTAGAGCTCGCGGTAGTTGACGCCGTAACGCTTCTCGTACCGGCGGGGGTCGATGGTGAGGATCTGCGGGAACTCCTCGGGCGGCGCGTCCTCGTGCGGGTGGGCGTGGGTCAGCTCGCCGAACTGGCGGGCGAAGGTGATCTGCGCGGCGTGGTCGAGCTCCTGCCCGTGGAAGAACACGACCTTGTACGCGAGCAGGGCCTGCCGGATCTCCTCGACCACGGACGGGTCGAGCGGGTGGGCCAGGTTGACGCCGCTGATCTCGGCGCCGATGTGCCCGGCGACGCGCCGGACGGTGAGAACGCTGGTGGTCGACATGGTCGGGCCACTCCTCTGAGCTTCGGGGAAGGTCTGGGGGAAGGACGCTCGGGCGTCCGAGGAGAGCGGGGACCCGGAGGTCACCGCATGGCACAGAGCGCGCTCGCCTGCCGCCGGAGGTCGACGTGGAGGCGGGCCACCAGAAGGCTCTTCACGCCTTTGATCCTGCGCGAAATTTCCCACAAAAGCAATAGGTAATACATGAAAGGCGGCTCAGCTCCGGCCGGGGCCGCCGTCCGTCATCGTGATCCGGCCCGAGTACGCCGACGTGCCGTCCGGGTTGAGCTGGAGGATCGGGATCTCCTTGGTCTGGCGGGCGCCGCCTTCGACGATCCTGATCGGGCCGCTGGCGCCCTCCACCGCCACCGTGCCGCTGGTCAGCATGTTCGCCATGTCCTGTGGCGAGGGCACGTCCGGCTCCCGGGCGAACGCCTTGACCGTCTCCAGGGCCACGAACATGGCGTCGTGGTGCATGATGGCCATGCCGTCGCCCAGGCTCTCGTGCGGGAACACGCGCGGGAAGGCGTCGGGGTCGTCGCCGGCGAACCTGGCCCTGATCGCCGTGAGCACCTCGCCGCCGGGCAGGGTGAGGCCCGCCGGGTGGGCCAGGGCCGTGTAGAAGAGCCGGATCCTGGTGTCCCCCCACATGTTCAGGTCGGCCTTGCGGTTCATCTCGCTGGCGTCGTCGCCGGTGATCACGGTCATGCCGGGCCGGACGCACCGGTCGCGCTGGCTGAGCGCCTGCATCAGCGCGGGAAGCTGCTCGCTGCGCCCGGCGTACAGGACGGTGTTCGCGCCGGAGTTGCAGACCCGCTCGGCGATGACGTCGAGCACGGTGCCGGAGAACCGGGTCGAGGAGTCGAACGACAGCTCCATCACGCGTTCCCGGCCGGCCAGCGAGCCGGTGTAGAACCGGGCGAGGGTCTTGACGTAGCTGTCGACCGGGTTGAGGTCCTTGATCACGACCGCCTTGAGCCCGGGGTTCACCTTCCTGGCGTGCACCACCCCGGCCCGGGCCTGCTCGCTGTTCAGCGCCGCGACGCGGGCCAGCCCGCGGACCCCGGCGAGCTCGTCGGAGGTGATCACCGCCGAGACCATCGCGTACCCGCTGCCGCTCAGGCTCTCCACCGTCCTGCGGGTCGTGCCGGTGCTGGCGCCCAGCCCGGTCACGGCCACGATGTGCTCGTCCGCGGTCCGGGCCTTGATCGCCTCGACCGTCGGCTCCCAGTCGTCCGGCCCGTCGCTGCCGACCAGCACCCGCACGTACGGCGGCGAGGACGGCTGCCGGTTGCGCCACACCTGCGCCAGGTGGATGCCCTCCAGGCCGTGCCTGATGCTCTCCCTGTTCAGGCCGATGTCGGTGAGGGAGCCGGTCATCGGGAACATCGCCACGACGGTGACGTACGCGCCCGGGTGGTTCTTCTCCACCTCGGCGTTCTCCGCGGCGATGCGGTCCATGACCGGAGCCAGGTCGGGGCCGAAGGCGCCGCTCTCGTCGGTGAGCCTCGACGTCCTGACGGAGAACCCGAGGACGACGACGACCGCCACGACGAGCACGCCCGCCAGAGCTCTTCGCAGGAAGACACGGTTGCGACGGTCCCGCGCCCACTTCGCGCCGACCTCCGCGGGGGCCGGCTCGCCCGTCCCGGCCCTGCCGGGGTCGTCACCGTCGTCGCTCATACCTGTCGGCCTCCCGTAACAAGATCGCCGGACTGGTGGCGGACCTCCTGGCCAGGTCCCGCAACCCGCGCGCGACCTGCTCGGCCCGGCTCCCCGACGGGTCGAGCAGCGGGTCGAGCAAGAACCAGCGGTCCACGACCAGGGTCCTGACCACGACGAGCCAGTCCCCGCGCTCGCGCGGGCCGGCGGTCGCCACCAGGGAGTCGTACAGCTCGTCCAGAGGGGTGACCAGCGGCAGCCGGTTGGGGGCCGTGGTCACCTCGTTGAAGCCGGCGAGCCATTCCGGCAGGCGGCTCCGGCCGTCCTCGCGCACGTCGAGCCGGTCGAAGAGGCGGTGCAGGTGCCCGGCCACGTGGGTCAGGTGGCCTTCGGGGTCGTCCCGGCCGACGAGGGCCAGGCGGTGGTGCAGGCTGCGCGTGTTCTCCTCGCCTCCGGGGCCGAGGTGGAACCGTTCCAGGTCGCGGTGCACGTCGTCCCAGCGGCCGGTGACGGCCAGCCGGTGCAGCAGCAGCCGCCGCAGCCACGGGTGGATGACGGTGACCTGGGGGCCGCGCGTCCCCTCGTAGCGGCCGTGCGGGTCCCGTTCCTCCGGACGGCGGGCGAGCCAGAGCAGGTCGGCCAGCTCGTTGCGCAGGTTCGGCGCCCGGCCGGCCCGCTTGAGCAGGGCGCTCTCGGCGTCGTCCACGTTCCTGGCCGCCGCCCAGTCGGTGAGCTCGTCCAAGTGGGCCAGGTGCAGCCAGTCCGGCCAGCGCAGCAGGTCCTCCCGGCACACGACGGCGCGGAAGGCGTCGTCGTCCTGGGCCGTGGCGGCCAGCCTGCCCAGGCGCCGGGTCACCGCCGGATGGCCGCCGGTCAGCTCCTGGACGGCCGAGGCGTAGGCGCGCGACCTGTCGGCCGGCAGCGGCGGCATCAGCACCGGGTACCACCACGGCTGCTCCCGCGCGTCGTAGCCGTCCCGCCAGTCCCGGTAGCCCGCCTCGGCGAGCGTGGGCGGGTAGGCGGCGCCCGGGACGACCGTGCCGGGACGCGCCCACGAGCCGCCCATCGGCAGCCACTGCTTCGACTCCGCCACCACCAGCAGCGGGTCGGCGCCCTTGGCCGGGCCGAGCGCCTTGAGCAGGGCCCGGCCCGCCGCGGTCTCGGCCCCCTCCAGCAGCAGCAGGCAGCTCCGGGCATGGCGGTGGCTCTTGGACCAGGAGTCGGTGAGGTCGGCGACGAGGGCCCGGCACAGGATCGACCCGGCGGACCCGGCCGGGTCTCCGGCGTGGCCGTCCCGGCGCCTGGCCAGGTCGATCACGTTGCCGTTGGCCATCTGGGCGGCCAGCCACGTCCTGCCCTTGCCGTTGAGCAGCCTGACCACGCGGCGGCGCTGGCCCCGGGCGGCGTACTGGAGCACCGAGGTGAGCACGGAGGTGAGCACGCCCAGCGGCTCGGCCCCCGGGATGCGGCCGAGCAGGTCGCGCAGCAGGGCCAGGGCGTCGGACAGGCGTTCGGGGTCGCCGCCGTCCACGAGGTCGTCCAGTTCGCCGGTCAGCTCGTTGTCGGAACGGTCCCGCGGGTCCAGGGCGAGCACGTGCAGCGCGAAGACCACCCGGGGCAGCCTGACGCTGGAGGTCTCCATCAGGTCGTGGGCGATGCGCTCGACGGTCTTGACCACCGGCGCGTCGCGCAGCCCCGGCAGCCGGAAGTCCACCCGCACCCGGGGGGACTCCGGCCTGGTGACGCTCTTCCAGACGCGGGTCAGGCACACCTCACGGTCGGTGCCGTCCGGCCCGAGCAGCACGATGACCGGGAGCCGGTCGCCGCTCCCGAGCGGGAGGCATTCCTTCGTCACCAGGCGAAGGTGAGCGTCGTCGAACGAATCCGCCATTGGCGCAACCTGCCGGGTCGTCGTCAGCTGGTGCGTACCCGAATGAGCATCGCCCCGCGGACGCTCCTTTCCATCATAGAAACGACGCGGAGAAATCCGCATTAATCCGGAACCTCCGGCCGAGGCCGGAGGTTCCGCACGGGGTTCAGGGATGCGGGCGTTCGTCCACCACCTGGAGCACCTTCCCGGTACGCGGGTGCGTCACCAGCTCCGACGGCCGCACCCATTCGACGGTCAGCGGGTGCACCAGCCCCTCGGCCACGGACTTCGGGTAGAGCGGCTTGGCCGCGTACACGGCGTCCACGAGCCGCTGGGTCAGGCCGAGCGGCGGCTCCTGCGCGCAGGCCAGGCGGAGCAGCAGGCCGTCCTTGCCGTCCCAGCGGCGCTGGACCATCTGCATCGCCGACATCGCCCGGTCCGGGTCGGCGGCGACGAGCACGGCCCGGACGGCCTCGCTGGACATCGCCACCGTCTCCACCCTGGCCCCCTCGGACGTCCGTCCGACCAGCCGGAACGCCCGGCACTCGGCGTCGGTCCACTCCCCCAGATCGCCGACCGGGTAGCGGATGACCGGCATCAGCGTCCTGAACAGGTTTGTGACGACGACCCGGCCGCGCACCCCCGGCGTGCTGATCGGCTCGCCGGTCACCTCGTCGATCAGCTCCACCAGCGTGCGGTCGGGGAACGCCTCGTGCACCCGCACGTCCGCGCCCGCCACCGGCCCGCCGATCAGCCCGGCGTCCACCGAGGCGTAGCCGAGCGAGGCGATCGCCGCCCCGGGGAAGGCCTTGGCGAGCTGGGGACGCAGGTCGTCGAAGAGCAGGTCGCCGGCGAACAGCAGCAGCTCCACGGTGTCGGCGCTGCGCCCGCGCGCGATCACCGCCTCGGCCACCTTGCCGAGCTTCATCGGCGGCCCCGCCAGCACGTGGACGCCGAACAGCTCGATCAGGTCGGCGATGTAGCCGTCCGGGGCGTGGCAGGCGATGGGCAGGCGCACGTTCTCCACGGGGGCGTTGTGCAGGGCGTGCTCGATGTAGAGGAAGCCGCCGTACATCTCGCCGGCGGAGAACAGGTTCGCCACCCGGTGGCCGGGCCGCAGGCCCGCCTTCACCATGCCGGCGCCGAACGCGGTCACCGAGTCGGCGTGCTCGGAGCGCGTCCACGGGGAGAACTTGGGCGCTCCGGTGGTGCCGCCGGAGGCGTAGACGCCGGCGTCGGTGAGAGGGCCGGTCAGCAGCCGGTTGTCGGGGTAGGTGTTGGCGGCCCAGAAGGCGTCCTGGTCGATGATCGGCAGCGCGGTGAGGTCGTCCACGCCGTCGGGCAGGTCGCGGTAGGTCTCGGCGTAGAACGGCGAGTGCCGCCGGGCGAAGTCGATCAGGTCACGCAGGGACTTGGCGGGCATGTGTCACTCCTTGGGGTCGTCGGTGCTCAGATTCGGCTGTGGGCAAGGCTGGGGACCCGCGCCAGCACCCTGCGGCGGTAGAACCACCAATTGGTGGCCAGAAAGACGGCGTAGGCGCCGATGAACACCTGGAGGGCGGGCGCGACGGAACCGGATCCGGCCAGCGAGACCGCGAAGCCGCGCGGGATGAGGAACCCGCCGAACGCGCCGATCGCCGAGGCGATGCCGATGGCCGCCGCGGCCTCGCGCCTCGCCCGCAGCCGCACGTCCGCCGAGCCGTGCCGGGCCTGCGCGGTGAAGATGGCCGGGATCATCCGGTACGTGGACCCGTTCCCCGCCCCCGAGGCGACGAACAGCAGCAGGAACGCGCCCAGGAAGAGCGGGAAGCTGTGCCGTCCGAGCGCGGCCAGCGCGGCCACGGCCCCGGCGGCCATGACGACGAACGACCACGAGGTGACCCTGGCCCCGCCGTACCGGTCGGCCAGCCAGCCGCCGACCGGCCGCGCCAGCGACCCGGCCAGCGGCCCGATGAAGGCCAGGTACGGCGAGGCGGACTGCGCGAACACCGACTTGGCGACCAGTGGGAACGCCGCCGAGTATCCGATGAACGAGCCGAAGGTGCCGATGTAGAGGAAGGACATGACCCAGGTGTGCGGACGCAGGAACGCCCTGCCCTGGGTGCCGAAGCCGGTCCTGGCCACGGCCAGGTTGTCCATGAACAGGTACGCGCACAGTGCGGCGGCCACGATGAGCGGCAGCCACACCAGCCCCGCGTACGCCAGGCCGCCCGCCGCCACCAGCGGGATCAGCAGCTGCACGACCGCCACGCCCAGGTTCCCGCCGGCCGCGTTCACGCCCAGCGCGAACCCCTTGCGCCGCTCCGGGTAGAAGTAGGAGACGTTGGCCATGGAGGAGGCGAAGTTGCCGCCGCCGAGCCCGGCCGTGGCCGCGGCGACCAGGAACATCCAGTAGGGCCTGGCCGGATCGGTGACCAGCCAGGCCAGCAGCCCCGTCGGCGCCAGGAGCAGCAGGGCGCTGGCCACGTTCCAGTTGCGCCCGCCGAAGGCCGAGACCGCGAAGGTGTAGGGCAGCCGCAGCGTGCTGCCGACCAGGTTCGGCACCGCGACCAGCCAGAAGAGCTGGTCGACGGTGAACGGGAAGCCCGCCTTCGGCAGCAGGACGACGACGGCGCTCCACAGCAGCCACACCGCGAAGCCGAGATGCTCCACGAAGATGGAGAAGATCAGGTTCCTGGTGGCGACGCGGCGTCCGACGGCCGCCCAGAAGCCTGGGTCCTCGGGTTCCCAGTGCTCGATCCAACGCCCGGTTCGTCTATTCTGCCCGGTCATGGCGCCTTCCTTTCGTCGGTGGGCCGGCCGGCGACCACGACGCCGTGGCCGCGGAACTCGGCGACGATCTCGCCGGCCGGGTGGCGTACGGTGACGTCGTAGACGCCGTGCCGACCGTGTCTTGCCCGTTCCGTGGCCTCGGCCACCAGCACGTCGCCCGCCGCGGCCGGGCGCAGGAACGTGACCTGGGCGCTATGGGCCAGCATGACCGGTCCGCGGCTGTTGCAGGCGTGGTCGAAGGCGGCGTCGGCGAGCAGGAACAGGTAGCCGCCGTGGGCGACGCCGTGCCCGTTCACCATGTCCTCGGTGACGCGCATGCGCAGCCGGGCCCGGCCTCCGGCCGCCTCCTCCAGGGCGATGCCGAGCGCCCGGCAGGCCGGGTCCGGGCCGGTCACGGCGCGGCTCCGATCCAGGTCCTGGCCATGGTCCGGACGGCCGAGCCGTCGGGGTCGGCGAGTTTGCGGGCCACGTACTCCGACACCCAGGGGCTGGTCGGGATGCGGAAGGGCGGGTCGTCGGCGGTCAGCGCGTCCACGACGACGTCGGCCACCTGCCAGGAGGACTGGCCCGCGCCCTCCCAGCCGGGGCCGCACACCCAGTCGAGGTAGGCGTCGAACGTCGGGGCGTACGGGCCGGAGGCGGCCCGGATCGTCTTCCTATTGATGTCCGGAAAAATCCCGAACTGGGTGTCGGAGACGAAGCCGGGCACGACCACGCTCACCCGCACCCCGTGCTCGGCCGCGACCGGCGCCAGGCTCTCCATGAACCCCTCGACCGCCGCCTTCGCCGCCGCGTACGCCTCGTTGAACGGCTGGCCCACGACGCCGTGCACGCTGCCGATCGTCACCAGACGGCCGCCGGCGGCCCGCAGCAGCGGCATCGCGAGCCGGCTGACCTCGACGACGCCGAAGAAGTTGACCTCGAAGTTGGCGCGCAGCGCCTCCGCCGTGGACATCTCCATCGTGGGGTCGAAGTTCGACACGCCCGCGTTGTTGACCAGCGCGTCCAGCCCGCCGTACGTCTCGCGCACGCCCCGCAGGCAGGCCCGCGCCGAGGCCGGGTCGGTGACGTCGAGGCGGCGGACGTCCAGGGTGACGCCGGCCCGATCGGCCGCCGCGCGCAGGTCGCCGTCCCGGCCGGGGTCGCGCATGGTGGCCACGACCGTCAGCCCGGCCCGCGCGGCGACGACCGCGGTGGCCAGCCCAATCCCCGACGAGGTCCCCGTGATCAGCACTGTCGTCATGACGCGCTCCCCGCCAGGTGCGCCCGCGGCGCGGCCCGGTCCATCAGCGCCTGGAGGCCCGAGGCGGGCAGGAACGAGAACGCCGCCAGCAGCGTGCCACCGGCCATGACCGCCTGCGCCGCGCCGAGCACGCCCAGCGCGGGCGTCAGCAGGGTGACCGCCGACCCGCCCGCGAGCGCGGCCAGCGGGATCACCCCCCAGGTCGCCGTGCGGAACGCGGCGTGCATCACGCCCTGGTTCTCGGCGGCCATCCGCGACTGCCGGATCGGCGCGCTGCACACGTTGATGCACGACATGAAGAAGCCGTAGCAGCCGAACGTCACGCCGATCACCGGCGCGGCGGGCAGCGCGGGCGCGGCCAGCACGCCGAGGCCGACCAGGCAGTGCAGCAGGAGCGCCCACGCCATGGTCCGGCCGAGGCCGAGCCGGTCGCTGATCCTCGGGGCGACCAGCGCGCCGAGCACCGCGCCGACGGCCGCCGCCGACATCGCCGCGCCGAACACGCCCACCGAGACGCCGAGCCCCTGGTAGGCCAGCACCGGCAGGACCGTGACGAAGATCGGCCCGCCCGAGTTGAGCACCACCGCGGCCAGCACCACCCGCCGCAGCACCGGATCGGCCCAGTTCAGCCGGAACCCGAGCATCAGCCGCGAACGCACCGGCACCCGCTCCCCGGTCGTGACGCCCCACGGCTTCATGGCCCGCAGGCACGCCGCCGAGACCAGGTAGGTGGCCGCGTCCACGAGCAGCGAGGCCACGCCGAGCAGGTGGTAGAGGCCGGCCGCGATCGACGGCCCGGCCACCTCCGACACCGTGCTGCTGCCCTCCAGCCGCGAGTACGCCCGCACCAGCCGGTCCTGCGGCACGGTCGTGGGCACGGCGACGAGGTAGCCGATGTTGAAGAAGATGGTCGCGCCGCTGATCAGCGCCACGCACACGAACAGCACGGGCGTCGAGAGCACCCCGCACCAGTACGCGACCGGCATGGCCCCCACCGCCACCAGCCGGACGAGGTCGCACACGACCATGGTCAGCCGCTTGTCCCACCGGTCCACCAGCACCCCGGCGATCGGCCCCAGCAGCGGGATGCCCAGGTACTGGGCCATGGCCACGATGCCGACCTCCAGCGCGGAGGCGTGCAATACGAAGATCATCAGCGTCGGGACGACGAACACGGTGATCCGGTCGCCGAGCAGGCTCACCGTCTGGCCGCTCCAGTAGAGGCCGAACTCCCTGCCGAGCGACCCCGGCATCCTCACTGCTCCTCCCGGACGACGAACGACGAGGTCTTGCCGGTGCGGTCGTTGCCGATCAGCGCGTCCACCGCCCGTACGCGGAAGGAGCCGGGATCGTGCTGGAAGGCGGTGCTGAGGGTGAAGGTGGCGGCCAGAAGGTCGCGGCGCAGTCGTTCGGGCAGGTCGGGCGGGGCGTCCTGGCTGGTCAGCAGCAGCACGTCCACGCCGGAGACCCGGCCGCGCCGCTCGGTGACCAGGACCTGGGCCCGCAGCACGCCGGGCTCGCGCTCGGCCTGGGCGACGACGTCGTCCACGTGCAGGCCGAGGCCGCGTACCTGGACGACCGAGTCGCGGCGGCCCAGGATGCGCAGCGCCCTGCCGTCCCGGCCGCACGGGCAGGCGACGAAGCGGCCGGCGTCGCCGGTGCGGTAGCGCAGCACCGGGTTGAGCATGTCGGGGTCGAGCGTGGTGAAGTCCAGCAGCTCGTCGGCGTCGCTGTGGACGAGCTGGTCAGGCAGCGGGTGGAAGACGTCGGCCGGGCAGTCCGGGGTGTTGGTGGCCGCGACCCAGGTCTCGGTGCTGCCGAACATGCCCCAGCGGCGGGCGTCCGGGGCGACCTCGGCCAGGTCCTCGTCGAGCTGCGGATGCCACGCCTCGCCCAGCCAGAGCACCTTGCGCAGGGCGGGCAGGCGCAGCCCGGCGGCCCGCGCGTGGGCGAACCACAACCGCAGCACGCTGGGCGTCCCGCCGAACGCGGTCACCTTCCGGTCGGCGAAGAAGCCGAGCCAGTCGCCGTACTCGTCCCTGCCGACCGAGCCCAGGGCGATGACCCGGCAGCCGGACAGGTCGGCGAAGGCGGCGGCCAGGAAGTGGGCGCCCCACATGCGGCCGGCGCCCCAGGCGTTGACGAAGACGTCGTCCGGCTCCAGGGGCCGCCACTCGCGGTGCACGCCCGCCATGTAGAAGCCGGTGGGGGCGTAGCCGACCTTGGGCGCGCCGGTGCTGCCGCCGCTCTGGAAGAGCCAGGTCGCGCCCTGCCCGGCCTTGGGCTCCAGGTGGGCGAGGGCGACGTTGAGGTCGTCCTTGACCAGCGGGGGCAGGGCGGCCAGGTCCTCCAGCGTGAGCACCTTGCCGTGGCCCTCGTAGCGCGGCGCGAGCGCGGGCACGCTCCTCAGCCGCTCCAGCGAGCGCCTCGGGACGCTCAGGCGCGGCTCTGCCGCCTCGGGCGTCAGCGAGAACGATTCGGTCATGGGGGTCACCAGCTCTCGGGTTCGTGCGGGAGGCGTTCTTTGAGGAAGCGGGCGTGGCCGTCGCGGTAGGCCGTCCAGCGGGCCCGGGTGACGTCGCGCTGGAGGGTGCGGGCGGGGTCGCCCAGGTCGGGGGCGATCACGCCGTCGGGCTCCAGCTCGGAGAACCAATAGCGCTCGCCGTCGTGGAGGAAGTCGACGCAGAAGAACGGGATGGGCACCCGCTCGTAGAAGTACGCCGTGGCCGCCGCCAGCTCCGGCGGCACGGGCGGGAACTCCATCGTGCCGCCCCTGCTGGCGTTGGCGACCGGCGAGCCCGGCTCGGGGATGCGCTTCATGACGGCGTACGGCTCGCCGTCCACGACGTAGACGCGGTAGTCCACGGTGCCGTCGCCCAGGTACGGCTGGACCACGAGCGTGGTGTCGCCGCCCTGGGCGAGGCTGGCCAGGCCGCGCAGCTCCTCGGAGTCGCGGGCCAGGTTCACCCCGCCGCCGCCGCACCAGCCGGCGGGCTTGACCAGGGCCGGGTAGGTGAGGCCGGCGATCGCGGCCTCGTACAGGTGCTTGCTGGTGTCCCGGCCGGTGCCGATGCGCAGGGTCGGGATCGGCGGCACGGGCGAGTCGCGCAGCCGCAGGACGGTGGCCAGCTTGTCGTTGGCCACCGGCGACAGGGACGGCGGGAACGGCAGGTAGAAGCCGGCCTCCTCCAGGACGGCGTAGAGGGCGTACTGGTTGAAGACGTCCATGGACTGGTAGGGCAGGGAGTACAGGGCGGTGATGAAGAGCGTGTCCTCGGGGGTGACCGGCTCGTCGTCCACGTAGACGCGGGGGTTGCCGGGGTCCAGCGCGTCCACGGTGACCGAGTCCGGGGAGTTCCTGGTCCAGCGCAGGCCGAGTTCGGCGGCTACGTCCTCGTACAGGTCCCAGAAGAACGGGTGCCACATCGCGGTGGCCCGGGTGGACTCCCGGTCGGGGAAGATCCAGCACATGCGGCGCAACGGGGTCATGACTCTCCCTTCTGGCTCGTCCACCAGCGGCGGCCGGGCTCGGGCAGGGTGTCGATCGGGTCGTAGAAGGGGAAGCGGTGCTCAGGGCCGGGCGGCTCCAGCCCGATCCCGTGACTCCTGGTCCAGTACGAGACGCCGCGTTCCCGGTCGTAGGCGGCGGCCTGGTGCACCCAGCGCTTGCCGACGTAGGGCACGTCGCACACGATCCGGGGCGTGGCGTAGCCGGGCAGGTGGCCCATGATGGCCTCCTGGAGGCTGCGTGCCTGGTGGAGCGGGGTGCGCCAGTGCTCGGCGTTGGGGATCAGGTCGCAGACGTAGAAGTAGTAGGGCAGGATGCCGGCCTCGCCGTGCAGGGCGAAGCACAGGTCGAGCAGGTCGTGCGGGGTGGCGTTCACGCCGCGCATGAGCACGCCCTGGTTGCGCACGTCCCGTACGCCGGCCGCCAGCAGGGCCCCGGCCGCCTCGGCGACCAGCGGCGTCACCGAACGCGCGTGGTTGGCGTGGGTGTGCACGGCCAGGTTCACCCCGCGGGCGCGGGCCACGGCGGCCACCCGGCCCACGCCCTCGACCACGGCCGGCTGGAGCCAGTGCTGCGGCAGCCCGACCAGCGCCTTGGTGGCCAGCCGGATGTCGCGCACGGACTCCAGCTCCAGCAGCCGCAGCAGGAACGCCTCCAGCCGCGGCCACGGCATGTTGGCCAGGTCGCCGCCGGAGACCACCACGTCCCGGACGGCGGGCGTGCGCTTGAGGTAGTCCAGCATCAGCTCCTGCCGGTCCACCGGCCTGAGCGCGAGCCTGGCCTTGACGACCTGCGGCGTGGACGTGCCGACCAGGTCCATCCGGGTGCAGTGTCCGCAGTACTGCGGGCACGTGGCCAGCAGCTCGGCCAGCACCTTCGTCGGGTAGCGGTGGGTCAGGCCCTCCACCGCCCACATCTCGGCCTCGTGCAGCGAGTCGCGCTGGGCCCGCGGATGGCTCGGCCAGACCGGGTGCCGGTCGGAGGCGACCGGCAGCAGGTAGCGGCGGACCGGGTTGGCCAGGAACGCCGCCGTGAACGCGGCCGGGTCCTCCGGCTCGTCCGGCGCCATGACGTTGAGGAGCTGGGGCGTGACCAGCATGGACATGGTGGCGAACCGGGCCACGTCGGCGGCCAGGTCGGCGAGGAAGGCGTCCTGGAGCAGGTCGCCGGTCACGGCGCGCAGCTGCGCCGCGTTCCGCACACAGTGGGCGCGCTGCCACTGGGCGTCGCGCCACTGCGCCTCGGTGACCTCCCGCCAGCCCGGCAGCCGCCGCCAGTCGGGCTCGGCGAGCGCCCGCCGCGCGTACACGAAGGGGCGGACGCCGCCGGACTCGGCGGTCCCCGGCCCCGCGGCGCCGGACCGGGCACTGGCGGGCCCCGCGGCGTCGGACCGGGCGGTTCCGGTGTCGGCTGAGCGGGCGGTTCCGGTGGCGGCGACGGGGTGGCGGGGGGTGTCGTCGTGCGGGCTCATCCGGCGAACAGCGCCGCGTGCCGGGTGCGGAGCTCACGCTTGAGCACCTTGCCTGTGGGGCCGAGCGGGTAGTCCTGTTCGGTGCGCGCCAGGACCACGGCGGCCAGTGTGGCCAGGCCCGCGTCGGCCAGCGCCTTGTTGGCCTTCTCCCTGACCTCCTCGGCGGTGACGGCGGCGGCCCCGGCCTGCGTCCGTACGACGGCGATCGGCACCTGGCCCTCGGGCCCCGGCACGCCGACGACCGAGCAGTCCTGGACGAGGTCCGCGCAGTCGGCGATCAGCACCTCCTCGACGGGCAGGCTGTAGACCGGCCCGGCCGCGGTGTCGATCACGTCCACGGTGCGGTCGAGGTGGTAGAAGTTGCCCTCGGCGTCCCGGCGGGCGACGTCGCCGGTGAGCCAGAAGCCGTTGAGCTCGAAGCTGCCGGTCAGCCTCTGGTCGTTCCAGTAGCCGGGGGTGCGCGACGGAGTGATCACGCCCAGCAGGCCGACCTCGCCGTCGGGCAGCTCCCGGCCGTTCTCGTCGAGCACGGCGGCCTTGATCACCGCGTCCTGGGGCTTGCCGACGCAGCGGTCGGCGCGCGGCGTCTCGGGGGAGGTGACCTGGCCGAACAGCGCCATGCCCATCTCCGAGGAGCCGAGCCCGTCCACGAACTGGGAGCCGGGCAGCGGCTCGCCGGCGGCCTCGCCGCGCGGCAGCAGCCACGACCTGATCAGCCCCGCGGGCCGCTCGCCGAGCGTGACGAGCCGCCGGATGTGGCCGTAGTGGGCGCTGTCGCCGGTGTTGAACCAGGAGTGCACCCTGGCCGCGCCCCTGATCGGCAGCTCGCCGGTCGCCAGTTCCACGAACGTGCGCGGGAACGAGGCCACCATCGTCGGCTGGAACGCCTCCATCACCGGCTCCACGCCGGCGCGCCGCCAGTCCGACATGATCACGGTCGGCAGCCCGAGCAGGACCGCGGTGAGGAAGTAGCTGAGCCCGCCCGCGTGCGTGTGCGGCATGAGCGACATCAGCCGGTCGTACGGCTCCGCCGGGAAGCGCACCATCCGGAGCTGTTTGCCGTCCCAGAAGCTGCGATGCCCGAGGATGGTGGACTTGGGCGTGCCGGTGGTGCCCGAGGAGTGGATGAGCGCCACCACATCGTCCGGTTCATGCCGGTACGGGTACTGCTCCGGCAGGCCGCCCGACGCCGCGTCGTGGGCGCGCACCTCGGCGGCCAGGGCGAGGAACCTGGGCCGGGCCCGCGGCGTGTTGCGGTAGGCGAGCTGCAGCCGGGTCGTGTCGTCGGCGACGACGCCGACCACGCCGACGTGCTCCAGGTAGCCGGCCATGACGTCGGCCCGCATGGCGTCGTTGACCATCGCCGGGATTGCGCCGAGCGCGGTGAGCGCCAGGAAGTGCAGCAGCGGCTCCAGCCCCTCGGCCACGACGACGCCCACGGGCTCGCCGGGCCGCACGCCGTTGGCGTGGTACCAGGTGGCGTACCGGTCGCGCAGGGCCGCGAGGTCGGTCAGGCTGTGGCCGCGTAACACGACCTGGCCGCGGTGGTCGGTGTGGTGGCTGTGGACGAACGGCACCGCGCGGTTGGGGTTGGCCGCGAGGGCGTGGTCGAGGAAGTTGCCCGCGCCGAGGCCGGGCTCGGTCATGAAGCCCTCCCGTACGGTCAGGGGGGCGATCGGGGTCCGGTCAGTCATGGATGTGCCTCCAGGTCGCGTCGATCTCCGCGGCCACCCGGTGTCCTGAGCGGATGGCGCCTTCCATCAGGCCGAAGAACTCGGTGCTCGTCTCGGTGCCGGCCCAGTGCACCCGCTGGTGGGGGGTGGTCAGCCGCGGGCCGAGCCGGAGCCAGTCGCCCGGCCCGAACAGCGCCGCGTAGCAGCCCCGGCTGTAGTCGTCGCCGAGCCAGTCGGTCACGTGGCAGGCGTCCGGGGCGGGCAGCCCGGGGAACAGCCGCGCGACCTGGGCCCGCGCCCGCCCGGCCTGCTCGCGCGGGGGCAGCGCGGCGAACGCCTTGGCCTGCGCGCCGGTCACGAACCCGGTCAGCACGCCCGCCGAGCCGCCCGCGGGCGAGTCGTCCACGGTGGACAGCAGGGGGCCCTCCGCGCTGACCGACCAGCCCGACAGGCCCTGCTCGCGCCAGAGCGGCGCGGGGTAGACCAGGTGCACCTTCACCGCGCAGCCGGGCGCCGTACGGGGGCCCGACCGCGGCGCGGGCAGGCCCGGCCGGAACTCCATGGCGTCGGCGAGCGACGGCGGCACGGCGACCACCACCGCGTCCGCCCTGGCCGAGCCGGTCGCGGTGACGACGTCCACGCCGGAGTCGTCCTGGTGGACCGCGCGCACCGGCTCGCCGAGGCGCACCCGGTCGCCGAGCCGGGCGGCCAGGCGCAGGCACACCTGGTGGGCGCCGCCGTCGATCCGGTCCTCCTGCGCGCCGCCCGCGAAGGCGTTCAGGTAACGCAGCCCGCCGCCCGAGCGCAGGTAGAAGGCCAGGTGCAGGACGGACACGTCCGCCGGGTCCGCGGCCATCATCTCGCCGGCGAACAGCGGGAAGAACAGCCGCGCGTCCGGATGCGTCAGGTGCGCCTCGGCCCAGTCGGCCGCCGTGGTGGCGTCCAGGCGGGCGGCGTCCGGGGTCAGCCAGGGCGCGTCGGGGCGGACGGCGGCGGCCAGTTCCTCCAGCGCGTCGAACAGGCCGCCCAGCGCGACCGCCGACAGGGGCGGGAAACGGCCGGTCACGGGCTCGCCGCCGAGCGCGAACCTGGCCGCGCCGCCCACGGTGGCCGGGGTGGTCTTCAGGTCCAGCTCGGCCAGCAGGGCCGTCAGCGCGGTGTGCCGCTCCCCCAGGTACGCCGCGCCCGCGTCGGCCCAGCCGCCGGGGGCGACCTCGATGCCGTGCGTACGGCCGCCGACGCGGTCCCTGGCCTCAATCACGGTGACCTCGGCGCCGGACGCGGCCAGGTCGGCGGCGGCGGTGAGCCCGGCCAGGCCCGCGCCCACGACGACGACCTTCAAGCCCGGCGCCTTGACGCCCGCCTCCCTCAAGCCCGGCGCCTTGACGCCCGGGGCCCTCGTGCCCGGCTCGCTCATGCCAGGCTCGCGATCTTCTTGGCCAGGGCGGCCGGGGTGGGCGCGTCGAGGAAGTCGTCGAAGTCGAGCTCGGCGCCGCAGTCGCGGGCGATCGCGCTCAGGACGCGGGTGGCGAGCAGCGAATCCCCACCCAAGACGAAAAAGTCGGAATCATCCGTTATTTCGGGGTTTTCCAGTACCCGCCGGAAGATGTCAGAGACGGCGGTGACGTCCACGTACATGATCTCCTTCAGTTGGTGGTGTAGCGCCGGTGCGAACCGGCGCGGTCGACCTTGCCGCTGGTGGTGTAGGCCAGTTCGGGCACGACGGTGATCCGGCTGGGCACGAGGTGGCACGGCACCCGGTCCCGCAGGTAGTCCCGGACCTCGGCGGCCAGCCCGTCCTCGGTGTCCCGGCCGGGCTGCGGGCGGGGCACGACGTACGCGGCGAGGGTCGTGTGATCGGCGACCGTGACACCCGCCACCGCCACCGCGCCCACGCCCGGATGGCCGGCGATGTGCGCCTCGACCTCGGCCGGGTCCACCCGGATGCCCCGGATCTTGAGCTCGTGGTCGAGCCGGCCCTCGTGGACGAGCGCCCCGCCCCCGGTCACGGTGACCCGGTCGCCGGTGCGGAAGAACCGCCCGGACTCCGTCCCGGGGGTGACGAAGCGGGCGGCGGTCGCCTCGGGCAGGCCCAGGTAGCCCAGTGCCAGGGCCGGCCCGCCGACCAGCAGCTCCCCCTCCTCACTCACCCGCTGCACGACGTGCGGCAGCGCCCAGCCGATCGGCACCCGCTCGTCCCCCGGCGCCCGTTCCCCCGCGTCCCCGGGCGCCAGGGGGCCGTGCAGGTCGACGGCGTGCGTGATGAGGGTGGTCTCCGTGCAGCCGTAGGTGTTGAGCAGCCGGATGCCGCCGGTGTCCAGGGCCCGCCAGTCCGCCAGACGCGGCGGGCTCACGGCCTCGCCGCCGATGATCACCAGCCGGACGCACGCAGGCAGCGCGGCCCGCTCGTCCGCCAGGTGCCGTACCAGCTCGTGCCAGAACGCCGTCGGCAGGTCCAGCACGGTGACCCGCTCGTCGGCGACCGCGCGCAGCATCCGGCGGAACGACCCCGAATGCGCGCCGTCGTGGAAGACCAGCGCCGCCCCGCCGGTCAGCGCGGGCAGGATCTCCTCCAGGCAGGTGTCCCAGTTCAGCGAGGCGAACTGGAGCACCCGGTCGGCGGGGGTGATCCCGAACAGCTCGCGCAGCGCCCCGGTCACGACGGAGATCGCCCGCCTGGGCGTCACCACGGGCTTGGGCGCGCCGGTCGAGCCGGAGGTGAACAGGATGTACGCGGGCGTGCCCGCCTCGACGGCCGCGAGCTCGTCGAGCTCGTCCACCGGTCCGCCCTCCGGCTCGACGCGATCGGGCGGCTCGATCACGCGCACGCCGTCCGGGGCCCACGCGCCAGGTCCGGACGCGATCAGCGTGCGGCAGCCGGCCGCCGCCAGCACCGCCTCCCGGCGGGCCCGCGGGTGCGCCGGGTCGACGGGCACGTACGCGCCGCCCGCCGCGAGCGTGCCCAGCAGCGCGGCCACGGTCCCCGGCGTGCGGGACGTCAGCACGCCCACCGCCCCGGGATCGGGCCCGAGCCGCCGGGCCGTCGCGCGGACCCGGGCGGCCAGCTCGGCGTAGGTGAGGGTGCGGCCGGCGTGGACCAGGGCCGGACGGTCCGGGTGGCGCTCGGCCGTCCGGGCGAACTCCCGGAGAACGTCGTGGTGCGGTTCGGACAACGCTGCCTCTTCCCCGGGGTGACGCGGCGACGCCGGCCGCACGGCCCGCGCGTCTGTCAGCCCGTGTCAAGCGAATGTGGGGCGAACCAAGCGAGATCGCGTTCAGAGTGCAGCAGGCCGCTGCACGGGGGCTTGATGGCGTCAGGATTTCGGCTGTACTGCCTGTCATGTCTGCTGTACGGCGGCCTGCGACGTGGCAAAGGGGAAATACGACATGTCAGACGAAACAACACGGGCAGGTCTGGCGGACGTACTGAAGATCGGGCTCCTGGGGGCGGTGCGAGCCTGGCGGGGGCGCCAGGAGATCCCGCTCGGGCCGCCCCGGCAGCGGGCGGCGCTGGCCCTGCTCGCACTGGACGCGGGCCGGCTCGTCTCGGTGAACCGGCTGATCGAGGGCCTGTGGGGCGAACGTCCCCCGGCCGGGGCGCGCAACCTGGTGCAGGGGTACGTCTCCCGGCTGCGCCCCGCCCTGGCCGCGGCCGGCGTCACCATCGCCTACCGCCCGCGCGGCTACCAGCTCGGCCTGGACCCCGGGCAGGTGGACGTGCACGAGTTCCGGACGGCGGTCACCCGCGCGCGGGCCGGGGAGACGGCCGAGCGGCAGGCCGCCGGGCTGCGCCGCGCCCTGACCCTGTGGCGGGGCGAGCCGCTGACCGGCGTCTCCGGCGGCGAGCTGCTGGACCGGCTGCGCGACGCCCTGGCCGAGGAACGCCTCGCAGCCGTCGAGGAGTGCCTGGACGCCGAGGTCCGGGCGGGCCGCGCCGCCGTGCTGGTCCCCGAGCTGATCGCGCTGGTCGCCGAGCACCCGTTCCGTGAGGGGCTGGTGGGCCTGCTCATGCTGGCGCTGTGCCGGGCCGGCCGCCGCGTGGACGCCCTGGAGCGGTACGATCGCACCCGCCGCCGCCTCACCGAGGAACTGGGCCTGGACCCCGGCCCCGAGCTGCGGCAACTGCACCAGCGCATCCTGCGCGGGAACGTTCCGCCGATCAGGCCGTCCGATTCCCGGGAAACGGTGACGCCCGCCCAGCTGCCGCCCGGCCCCGGCCAGTTCACCGGGCGGACGGCCCAGCTCCGGCTGCTCGACCCGCTCGGGATCGGCGGCGACCCGGCCTCCGGCGGGACGTCGATCGCGGTGCTGACCGGCGCGGGCGGCTCGGGCAAGACCGCCCTGGCCCTGCACTGGGCCCACCGCGACCGCCACCGCTTCCCCGACGGCCAGCTCTACGTGGACCTGCGCGGGCACTCGGCCGAGCGGCCGCTGCTGCCGATCGAGGCGCTGGGCCGCTTCCTGCGCGGGCTCGGCGTGCCCGCCGAGCGCGTGCCCGGCACGGTGGAGGAGGCCAGCGCGGCCTACCGCAGCCTGCTGGCCGACCGGCGGGTGCTGGTGGTGCTGGACAACGCCGGCAGCGAGGAGCAGGTCCGCCCGCTGCTGCCGGGCGGGCCGCGCTGCGCCACCGTGATCACCAGCAGGGACCGCCTGGACGGCCTGGTCGCCCGGGACGGCGCGATCCCCGTCCCGCTCGGCATGTTGTCCACCGGCGAGGCGGTCACGCTGTTCGGCGGCCTCCTCGGCGGCGAGCGGCTGGCCGCCGAGCGGGACGCGGCGCTCGACCTGGCCCGGGCGTGCGGCCGGCTGCCGCTGGCGCTGCGCATCGCCGCCGCGGGCATCCTCGGCAGGGCCGACGGGGACGCCGCCGGCGGCATCGCCGGCCAGGTGCGCCGGCTGACCAGCACCCGATTATCGGCCCTGGCGGTCACCGGCGATCCGCACGCGGCCGTGCGCGGCGCGTTCGACCTGTCCTACCACCGCCTGGATCCGGCGGCACGGCGGCTGTTCCGGCTGCTCGCGCTCGTCCCGGGGCCCACGTTCACCGCGGGGGCGGCCGGCGCGCTGGCCGGGACCGTCCCGGCCGAGGCCGACCGGCTGCTGTCCGGGCTCGCCGCCGCGCACCTGGTCGAGGAGCCGGAGCCGGGCCGCTACACCTTCCACGACCTGATGCGGGAGTACGCCCGCGAACGCGTGCTGGCCGAGGAGCCCGCGCCGGGGCGGGCCCGTGCCCTGGACGCGCTGATGGCCTGGTACCTGCGGATGGTCCGGGAAGCCGGCGACGTCGCCTATCCCCACCTGCTGCGCGCCCCCGCCGACGGCTCCCGACGTCCGGTCGCCTTCACCGGCGCGACCGCCGCGCTGGCCTGGCTGGACGCCGAACGCGCCAACCTCGTCGCCGCCGTCCGGAACGCCCCCGGCCACCCGTACGCCTGGCGGCTCATCGACGCCATGAACGGCTACCTCGACCTGACCGGCGGCCAGCCCGGCTGGACGGACGTGCTGCGGGACGCCCGGCAGGCCGCCCGCGCGGCCGGCGACCACCTGGGCCAGGCGGCCGTCGGGCACTGCCTGGCCTCCACGCGGTGGCGGGCGGCCGAGCTGACCGAGGCGGTCGAGGAGTTGCGGGGGGCGTTCACGGCCGCCGAACGGGCCGGCTGGCCGGAGGGCAGGCTCGCGGCGCTGGCCGCGCTCGGCGTGGTCCACCTCCAGCAGGGCAGGCTGGGCGCGGCCCGGCGGCTGCTGACCCTGGCCGTGGACGGCTCCCGGCGCTCCGCGCGGGTGGGGGCCGCGCCGCTCGTCCACCTGGGGCTGGCGCTGACCCAGATGGGCCGGCTCGGCGTCGCCGAGGAGCACCTGAGCGAGGCGTTGTCGCTCTGCCGCGACCGCGGGCTGCCGGCGACCGAGGCCGCCGCGCTGGCCGGGCTCGGCGCCGTGCTGCGGCTGACCGGGCGGCTGGGCGAGGCCGTCCGGTGCCTGACGGCGGCGCGCGGGCTCGGCGCCGCGATCGGCGAGCGGTACCAGGCCGACCTGTGCAGGGAGCTGGCCGACGTGCACCTGGACGCGGGCCGGCGGGCCGACGCGCTCGGCTACGCCGAGGAGGCGCTGCGGCGGGCGCTGGCGGTCGGCGATCCCAAGCTGGAGCTGGACGCCCTGATCGGGCTCGGCCGCATCCGCTGCCAGACCGATCCGGGGGCCGCCGTCGGGCAGCTGACCGCCGCGCTGGAGCGGGCCCGCGGCATCGGCGCCGCCGTGGGCCAGGCGGACGCGCTCGTGGGGCTGGCCGTGGCGCGCACCGGCCTGGACGAGCACCTGGCCGCCATGCGCGACACGCTGGCCGGGCTGGGGCTGGCCAGGAAGGCGGGCGCGGTGCTGGTGCAGGGCGCGGCGCTGGCGGCGTGCGCGGAGGCGGCGCTGGCGGCCGGCGACACGGCCGCGGCCATCTCGTACGCCGCCCGCGCGGCCCGCGTCCACGCCGGCAGCGGCTACAAGCTGGGCGAGGCGCGGGCCCTGGTGACGCTGGGACGCGCCCACCGCCGCATCGGCGACGAGCCGGCCGCCGCACGTTGCCAGGACCGGGCCGGAGACCTGTTCACGGCGGTCCTCGACCCGCCACCGTCCCGCCCGGCCGAGGTGGCCGCGGGCCGATGACCGGCCCGGCCGCGAACGCCGCGCCCCGCCCGGGGGCGAGGTCAGCGGAGGACGCCGTGCTCCGCCGGTGGGTGCGGTCAGTGCAGGACGCCGTGCTCCGCGGCCCAGGCGGCGACCTGCGTGCGCGAGCCGAAGCCCAGCTTGAGCAGGATGTTGGCGACGTGCCGGGCGGCGGTGGCCGGGCTGATGAACAGTTCCTCGCCGATGGCCCGGTTGGACAACCCCCGGCTGATCAGCACGACGATCTCCCGCTCGCGCGGCGTGAGCACCGACGCCGGGCCCGCCGGAGGCCGGGACGCCCCCTGGGCGGGCCGCTCGCCCGCCAGGCCGTAGCGCAGGGCCTCCTCCTCCGTCATGCCGCCGCCCATCGTCCACCAGAGCTGGACCTGCCCCTCACCGGCCTCCGCACGGGCGCGGGCGAGCAGCGGCTCTGGCGTGGCCGAGGTCCAGACGGGCAGCCCGAGGCGGTCCTCCATGGCCCTGGCCGCGGCCCAGAGGCGTACGGCGGGTTCGAGGTCGTGCTGCCCCTCGGCCAGCACGGCCAGCGCGACCAGCACGGAGATGATCGGCAGGTGCTGCCCCATGGACCGGCTCAGCGTCACGCACCGGGCCAGCCGCTCCCTCGCCCGCTCCGCCTCGCCCTGGCGGGCCAGGACCGCGCCGAGCAGGCCGAGACTGGTCGCGAGGACGGGTTTGGCCGCCATCTCCTCGGCCAGCTCGGCGCACTCCTCCAGGTGGCGGCGGGCGGTGTCGAGGTCGCCGAGGAAGTCGGCGAAGCGGCCCAGCTCCAGATGGGCCCTGGTGACCCCCCACAGGTGGCCGAACCGGGCGTAGACCTCGATGGCCTCCTCGCCCCTGGTCAGCGACTCGCGCCGCTGGCCGTGGAAGGCGGCGACCCCGGACAGCAGCAGCCGCGCCGACGCCTCGATCAGGCCGTTGCCGACGAGCAGCGCCAGCTTCAGCGCCTCCTCCCCGCGCTCGGCGGCCAGGGCGACGTCGCCTTTGGTGCCCTCGTACATGCCGGCGATCACGAGGGTGAACGCCAGCATGAAGTCGTCGCCGGTCGCGCGGCGCAGCTCAAGGGCGCGGGCGGCCGACTCGCCGCAGGCGGCGGCGTCCTGCTGCTCGTAGGCCAGGTTGGCGTGGTGGAGCAGGGCCTCGGCGGACAGGTCGCCGAGGGTACGGGCGGCGGGCAGCGCGAGCAGGCTCTCGTACCAGCGGCGGCCCTCGGTCAGCTCGCCGAACCCGGCCCACAGCGGCATGTAGCCGCACGCCAGCCGCAGGCCCGGCTCGGCCAGACCGGACTCGACGGCCCAGGACAGGGCCTCGCGGGCGTTGCCGAGGAGGTCCTGGAGCGCGAGCAGCCGGGCGTAGCGCTCGGGCCAGGTCAGGCCGGGCGTGGCCCACACGTCGCGGCCGTGGTGGTGGGCGAGGTCGGCCAGGCCGTGCAGCAGCCGGTCGCGCAGGTGCCGGGTCTCGCCCGCCGACTCCAGCTTCCCGGCGGCGAACTGGCGGGCCGACTCCAGCAGCCGGTAGCACGAGCTGCCCTGGTCGAACAGGACGAGCGACTTGTCGACCAGGCCGCTGAGCACGTCGAGGACGTGGGCGGCGGCCAGGCTCCGCCCGGCGCAGACGGACTCGGCCAGGTCGAGGGTGAACGGCCCGCTGAACACCGCGAGCCGCCGGAAGAGCACCTGCTCCTGCGGCGCGAGCAGGTCGTGGCTCCATTCGAGGGTGGCCAGCAGGGTGCGCTGCCGGGCCGGCGCCGTACGGCCGCTCGCCGTCAGCAGCCGGAACCGGTCGTTGACCCGGTCGGAGATCTGGCGGGGGGACATCGCGGCGGTCCTGGCCGCGGCCAGCTCCAGGGCCAGCGGCAGGCCGTCGAGGGCCTGGCAGAGCCGGGCGATGTCGCGGGCGTTGGCGCCGGTGACCGCGAGCCCCGACCCGGCCGCCCGCGCCCGGTCGAGGAAGAGCTGCACGGACTCGACCCGCTCGACCTCCTCGGCCGCCTCCGCCGGGCCGGGCACCGCCAGCGGCGGCACCCGCCACACCAGCTCGCCGGGGATCTTCAGCGGCTCCCTGCTGGTGACCAGCAGCCGCAGGTCCTCGCAGGAGGTCAGCAGCCGCTCGGCCAGCTCGGCGCACGCCCCGACCAGATGCTCGCAGTTGTCCAGGACGAGCAGCGGCTTCTTGCCGCGCAGGAAGTCGACCAGCGTGTCCAGCAGCGGCCGCACGCCCTCCTCGTGCACGCCCAGCACCTTGGTGATCTCGTGGACCAGCAGGTCGGCGCGGGTCAGCCCGGACAGCTCGGCCAGCCAGACCCCGTCGGGGAAGGACGGGACCAGCCGGGTGGCGATCTGCAGCGCGCACCGGGTCTTGCCGGTGCCCCCGACGCCGCTGAGCGTCAGCAGCCTGACCTCACCGACCAGCCCGCACAACTCCTCCAGATCCCGCTCCCGCCCGATGAACCTGTCGGGCTCGGCGGGCAGGTTGTGTCTGAGCAACGTCACCATGATCCTCATGTGTCTGGACCCCAGGATTGGCACCCAGTGTGACACCGCCCTCACGAGCTGTCAGAGGTTTGCCCCAAGCGCGGGACCGGGGGCGCCGACCGGGACGATCCGCAACCGCGCGTCGATCAGCAGGGTGACGTCGTGCTCGGCGATGATCCTGCGGCATTCGGCCGGGTCGGGCTCGTGCGCCGCGACCAGCCGGGCCCCCGCGCCGAGCACCATGTCGTACGCCCGCAGGTCGGCCCCGGCGACCAGGACGACGTCGGCCGCGCTCACCTTGCGGGCGGTGGTGAGCCGGGCGGTGGGCTCGATCGGCCCGTCGGCGCCGAGCAGGCTGTCGAAGCCGGCCGTGCCGGGGATGCCGGTGAAGGAGTAGACCTGCCGGATGTCGGCCTCCAGGGCGATCGCGTCGGCGTCGTCCCGGTCGGTGATCATGATGCGGGCGCCGGCGGCGGCCGGTCCGCCGGGGATGGACACGACCACGCCGCCCGCGGCGAGCACGGCGTACCCGGCGACGGGGAGGTGGCAGCCGCCGCGCAGCAGCACGACCACCGGGTCGCCGGGGCGCAGGCCCCGCCGGCGCAGGCCCTGGGCCGCCTGGCGGGCGCGGACGGCCAGCGTGCCGTACGTGAGCGTGGCGCCGCTCGCGGCCTCGGCGACCGCCACGCGCGGGCCGAGAGCGGCCGCCCGCAGCAGGACCGTCTCCGTCCAACCAGTCATGGCTCCAGGGTAGGAAGGGGGCGGGCGGGCGGCATGGTCCAGAGTGTGTAACCGAATGTGTAATCCCGTCGCGCCCATACCCGATTGCGCATGGCTTGAGCCCGCGCGGGGGCGGCGCGCGTACCTCCTGACGGCAGATCCCGGTTCCGGTTTCGGAGGTACGTCATGCACCGCAGAGTCGTCCTGCTGTCCGTCGTCGCGCTCGCCGTGGCGGGCGCGCCGGTACCCGCGCAGGCGGGAACCACGTCCGCCCCCGGGCCCGTGGGCTGGTCGGGGGCCGGCACGTCGTCCGAGCGCAGGACCGTCACGGAGTACTGGACGCCGGAGCGCATGCGGGCGGCCAGGCCGCTCTCCGCGCCCGCGCCGCGCCGCAGGACGTCCTCCGACGGGCCGACGCAGGGCTCGCCGTGGGCGTCCCGCGGCGTCACGGGCTCCCGCCGGATCACGACCTCCTCCTGGACCGGCGGTGGCGGCGCGGCCGCCGCCACGGGTGCCGGGGGCACGGCGGCGGCCGGCCGGCAGGCGGCGCCGGTGCAGAACAGTCCCGGCCAGGCGTGGGCCGACGGGGGCGGCGTCGTCCGCACGGTCGGCCGGGTGTTCTTCACCACCGCCGAGGGAGGTACGGCCTCCTGCTCGGGCACCGCCGTGACCAGCGCCAACCAGAGCGTCGTGATGACCGCGGGCCACTGCGTCAAGCTGAACGGCGCCGCCCACCGCAACTGGGTGTTCGTCCCGGGCTTCGCCGACGGCCGCCGCCCGTTCGGCACGTGGGTGGCCACCCGGGTGCTGACCACCCAGCAGTGGAACACCAACGAGGACATCAACTTCGACGTCGCCGCCGTCGTGGTCGCGCCCTTACAGGGACGCACGCTCACCGACGTCGTCGGCGGGCAGGGGGTGGCCTTCAACCAGCCCACCGGACGGCAGATGTTCTCCTTCGGCTACCCGGCCGCCGCTCCCTTCGACGGCTCTGACCTGGTGTTCTGCAGCGGGAAGGCGTTCAAGGACCCGGTCAGGACGCGCGACCAGGGGCTGCGTTGCGCGATGACCGGCGGGTCGAGCGGCGGGCCGTGGTTCGAGGGGTTCGACACCTCCACCGGGCTCGGCTGGCTGAACTCCGTCAACAGCTTCAAGTACGACTTCGCCCCCGACTTCATGTTCGGCCCCTTCTTCGGCAACGAGGCCATGGCCGTCTACCAGGCCGCACAACGCTCCGGCGCCGCCTGACGACCCCTTACTCCTCCGGTTGATCCGTTTTGGTCCCCCCAACCGGTATTCCGGCCGCACGGCGGACGCTCTGATCCGGCGCACGAACGCCATCACGCCGCCAGGCGACTACCGGGGGACCACGGTGACCCACGCCCACGCCGCTCTCCACCGCCGCACCCACACCCAGACCCACCCCCACGCCCATCGCCCCTTCCGTGAGCGGCGAGCTGCCCGTGCCCTTCCCGGTACCGGCGCTCCGGCCGCCGGGCCGCTGCCTGAACTCCCCCTGTGCCGTGTCCGGGGGCCGCGGGCGGGCGGCTCGTGAGCGCGGTGGACGCGGTCGTGCCCCGCCCGGTGGCGGTGCTGCGGCTGCTGGCGGGGCGGGGCGCGTTCAGGGCCGGTACGCAGGTGGCCGCGGCGGCCCCGGCGGCCGTGTGGGACGGGTCCACGTTCGGCCACTTCGCCGCCGCCCTCGGGCTGTGCGGCTGGCTGCTCCTGGTCGCGGACGCGCCGGAGAAGGCGGCGCTGAAGACGCTGGCGCGGGTCAGCCGGATCGGCCCGGCGGTCTCCCGGCTCGCGGTGGCCATGGCCGCCGCGCCGGTGGCGGTGCTGCTGGCGGTGCTCGTTCCCGTGGCGGTGACCGCGCCGCTGTCCGTGGCGACCCTGTATCTCGCGGCCGGGGCGTGGTCGGCCTGCACAGGCCTGCTGATGGCGGTCTCCGGCCTGCACCGCGTGCGCGGGCGGCCCGTGCTGGACACGATGGCGTTCGGGGCGAGCGGTGGCGTGGTGCTCGCCGTCACCGCCGCCACCCTGTGGATCGGCTGGCCGCCGCAGACACACCTGCTGCTCGTCCTGGCCGGGACGGTCGCGGTGACCTGCGCGGCCCTCGCGGCGCTCCCCCGCGACTGGCTGCCGCTCCTTGGAACGGGTGCCGCCCCTGGACGGCGGTTGCTGCGTCCCCTGGCTCGGGCCACCTGGCTGCTGGGAGTGGCCGACCTGTGTGACGCGCTCTGCTTCGCGGCCGTGTACCTGGTGCTCGGCGTCTCCGGGCGGTCGGGGCAGAGCGGCGTGCTGTACCTCGCGCTGCTTCCGGCGGTCGCGGTCTGCCAGCTCGCCATCTACCTGCTGCGGGTCGCCCAGCCCGCGACCTCGCGGCGGCTGCGCGGGCCCGCCGGGCGGGCCGGGCGGGCCCGCGCGGTCCGGCTCCTGGGCCGGGTCGAGCGGGCGGGGGCCGCCGTCGCCGTCGCGTGCGCGGTCCTGCTCTGGTGGGCGCTGCCGGACGGGCGCGCGACGTCGCCCGGGGTGATGGGCGGGCTGGTCCTCGTCGTGCTGGCGCTGTTCCTGACCGTCATGTACGCGGCCTACCTGGTGGAGAACACGAACAACGACGTGCTCGCCGTGACGTCGGCGGGCGCGTTCGCCGGGCTGGTGGCCACCGGGACGCTGGCGGCCGTCGTCGTGCCGTGGGCGGGGGCCGCCGGTGGCGTGGTGGCGCTCGCCCTGGGCGTCCCGGTCAAGGCCCATGTGATGCGCCGGATGCTCATCTCGCGGAACTCGGAGTGACGACATGGACGTACTGGGCATCTCCCGGGCGCACGACTCTGCGGCGGCGCTGGTGCGCGACGGCGAGATCGTGGCGTTGGCCGAGGAGGAGCGCTTCACCCGCGTCCGGCACGACGGCCGGCTGCCCCGGCGGGCGGTCGCGTACTGCCTGGAACAGGCGGGGATCGGGCTGGACGAGGTGGACCACGTCGCCTTCCACGGGTCGCGGGCCGGTTCCCCTCCCGACTGGGAGGTCAGGGAGGCCGCCGGGCACACCGGGCCGGTCGGGTACGGGGTGCACCTCGTGGAACACCACCGGGCGTACGCGGCGGGCGCGTTCTACGCGAGCCCGTTCGACTCCGCCGCCGTGCTCACCATGGACGCGGCCGGCACCTGCCTGGCCGTGGCCGACGGCGCGCGGATCAGGCACCTGCGGCACGTCGGGCGGCCCCATTCCCTGGGCGCCCTGTACGCGGCGGTCACCGGCTACCTGGGCTTCCGTCCCGGCAGGGACGAGGACAAGGTGATGGCCCTGGCCGCGTACGGCGACGACACCTACCTCCAGCCCTTCGCCGACCTGCTGCGCCTGACCCCGTACGGCGGCCACGAGCTGGACCTGAGCTGGTTCGAGCCGCACGGGGACGGCGGGCGGCACGCGGTCTCGGCGAAGTTCCTGGACGCCTTCGGCCCGCCGGGACCGCCTGCCGTCGAGACCCCCACCCAGCACTCCGCGGACGTCGCCTTCGCCCTCCAGGCCACCCTTGAGCGGGCCGCGCTGCACCTGGCCCGCTGGCTGCGCGAGACGACCGGTTCGACCCGGCTCGCGGTGGCCGGCGACGCGGCGATGAACCCGATGCTGAACGGCCGCCTGCTGGCCGAGTCCGGCTTCGAGGAGCTGTCGGTTCAGCCGGCCGCCGCCTCGCTCGGCGCGGCGCTGGAGGTGAGCGTCGGCCTGTACGGGCGTCCCCGTCCGGCGGGCGGTCAGCTCTTCGCCGGGCCCGGGTTCACCGAGGAACGCATGGAGAAGGCGCTGCGCGACGCGGGCGTGGACTACCGGCGGCCCGGCGACATCGCCCGGCACGCCGCCGCCCGGATCGCCGACGGGCTGATCGTGGGCTGGTTCCAGGGCCGGGCGGAGTGCGGGCCGCGCGGCCTGGGCAACCGGTCGCTGCTGGCCGACCCGCGCGACCCCACCTCCGCCACGCGCATGAACGAGCGGGTCAGGCGGCGGGAGCCGTTCCTGCCGCTGGCGTCGTCGTGCCTGGCCGAACGGTCCGGGGACTACTTCGCGGACGGCCGTCCCTCGCCGGTCATGCTGGTCGGGTTGGACGTGCTGGACCACCGGCGCGGCGAGGTGCCCGCGATCACGCACGTGGACGGCAGCGCCCGCGTCCAGACGGTGAGCCGCGCCGGCAACCCGGACTTCCACGCGCTGATCACCCGCTTCGAGGAGCTGACCGGCGTGCCGATGCTGGCCGGCGCCTCCTTCCGGGACGACGACGAGCCGATCGTGTGCACACCCGAGGACGCCGTCGCCTGCTACCTCAGGACGGGCGCGGACGCGCTGGCCCTCGGCCCGTTCTGGGCCGGGAAACGGCGGTCCGGCGAACCGGAACTCCAGCTGGAGGAGGCCCGATGAGCGGCACGAGGTCCCTGGTGGTGCTCGGGGCGGCGGACGGCTCGCTGTCCACCTACCGGGCGGCGTCCGGCATGGGCCTGCGGACGATCGCGGTGGACCGCTCGGCCGACGCGCCCGGCGTCGCGCTCGCCGACGAGTACCTGCCGGTCAGCACCCACGATCCCGACGCCGTCACCGCCGCGCTCGCCGGACGTGCCGACCTGGCCGGCGTGGTGGCCCCGTCCAGCGACGTCGCGGTGCCCGCGCTGCGGGCGGTGGCCGAGGCGTACGGGCTGCCGGGCCGGCTGTCGGAGACGGCGGCGCGGGCCTCGGTGGACAAGTGGGTGCTGCGCGGCCTCCTCGACGACCTGGGCGTGTCCTCCTACCCCTGGATCGTCGGCGACGACCCGGCCGACCTGGCGACGCGGGCGCGGGGGCTGCGCTTCCCCGTGGTCGTCAAGCCGGCCGATGCCCAGAGCGGGCGCGGGGTGAGCAGGTGCGCCGCCCCCGGCGACGTGCTCGCCGCCGCCGAGGAGGCCCGGCGCAGCTCGTACGGCGGGCCGCTGGTGCTGACCATGAGCCGCCGGATGCCGGCCGGGCTGCCCGGCGAGGTCCTGGACACCACACGCTCGATCATGGACAAGGTCTGCGCTCGCCTGGACTACCGGCGCGGCCCGCTGAACCTCGACCTCATCGTCACCCCGGCCGGCCGGCCGTACGTCATCGAGCTCGGCCTGCGGACGGGCGGCAACGGCACCGACGACATGGTGCGGTCCTGCCACGGCGTCGATCCGGTGCTGGCCGCCGTGCGGGCGGCGGTGGGCCTGCCGATCGAGCTGCGGCCGCATCCGCCCCGGCCGGTCCTGTGGCAGGTGCTGACCGCCGGGCGCGCGGGCGAGCTGGTGTCGGTGTCCGGCGTGGAGGAGGCCAGGGCCCTGCCGGGGGTGGCCGAGCTGGTCCTGCTGGCCCGCCCCGGACAGCGGGTACGGCCCTACCGCGACGTCTCCGACCGGCTCGGCTGGTTCGTCGTGCACGCGTCCGGCCCGGCGGAGCTGGAGGCGGCCGCCGCCGCCGTGACGCGGACGCTGCGCTTCGAGGTGCGGGGCGATGGACGGCGTTGACGTGGCCCGCCCGGCCGGCGAGGAGGGCGATGTACGGCGTTGAGGTGGCGCGCTCGATCAGCGAGGTCGGCGCCGGGGAGTGGGACGCGCTCGCCGACGGCGTGCCCTTCGTGCGGCACCACTGGCTGGCCCTGGCCGAGCGCGTGCTGGCCGAGCACCGGCCCCGCTACCTGCTGGTCCGCAAGGACGGCGGGCTCGTGGCCGCGGCGGTGTGCGCGCTGGAGCACCGGCTGCACAACCCGGTGCTGGAGTCCCGGTTCGGGCGGCTGACCAGGCGGTGGCCGTTCCTGCAGGTCCAGGCGCCGATGACGGCGACGTCCGGGCTGCTGGGCGGTGAGGGGCCGCAGCGGCGGGTCCTGCTGCGGGCGGTGCGGTCGCTGGTCAGGCGCGAGCGGCTGCTGTTCTGCGTGGTCGACCACCTGCCGTACGCAGCCGGGCAGCCGGGCTACAGCCGCCTGGGCTGGCTGCCGGAGACGCTGCTGGACCTGACGTGGCCGTCGTACGAGGCGTACCTGGACCATCTGCCGCGCAAGAGGCGGGCCGAGATCCGGCGGACGCAGCGCCGGGCCGAGCGGGAGGGCATCGAGGTCCGGCCGCTCCTCGCCGGGCCCGGCGGGGAACTGGGCCGGCTGCTGGACCGGATGGTGGCCGCGGTGGACCTGCGCCACGGGCCGCACGTCTTCTACCGGCCCGGCCTGTTCCCCGAGGCGGCCGGCGTCCTGGGGGCGGACCTGACCGTCCTGGCCGCCTACCGGCACGGCGCGCCGGCGGGCTGCGTGGCGCTGCTGCGCGACGGCGACGAGCTGGTCGCCCGGTGGATCGGGCGCGACTACGCGCGTACGGAGGGCACCGCCGTCTACCACGCGCTGCTCACGGCGTGCGTACGGGCCGCCGTCGGCTCGGGCGCGCGCAGGCTGCGGCTCGGCGGCGCGGCGTACGAGACGAAGAAGCAGTTCGGGGTGCGGCTGGAGCCGCGCAGCCGGTTGTTCGCCGCCCGCAGCGGGATGGTCACCCGGTTCGTGGGCGGGCTGGGCCACCGCCTGGACCCCCCGCAGCTCCCGCCCCCCAGCACGTGACCCGGAAAGGACGAGGGCCGGTGCGCGCCTCCTATCTCCCTTCGCTGACCCTGGACGAGTACCTGCGCCTGGTCGCGACCGTCCACCCGCAGGTGCACGCCGTGCTGGACTTCGACCGGCCGGGTGCGGCGCGGGCGCTCGGCGTGCTCGTCGCGACCAGCAGCGAGTTCGACTCCGACCGCGGCGGGCGGGGCGACTCCTACCGCCGCGCCCAGCAGGACGCGCTGGTGCGCTGGACCGGCATCCGGGCGCTCCTCGGCCTGCTCACCCCCGATCCGGCGGACGGGCCGCCGCTGCTGCTGGACGTCCTCGGCGGGGACGGGACGGTCGCGCGGGCGGCCGCCGGGCGGCTGGGCAGCCTGGACGCCAAGCCGCTGATCATCACCGGCGACCTGTCCGGCCAGATGGTCGACCGGGCGGCCGGATCGTGCTGCACGACTTCGACGACTCCGGCCCCATGGCGGGGTTCTTCGCGCGGGTCGTGCATCCGCACGCGGCGGGCGGGCACGCCTACCGGCACTTCACCCGGACCGGCCTGGCCGCCCTGTTCGCGGACGCGGACCTGCCCGTACGGGTGCTCGACCTGTACGACCCGCTGATCGTCCGGGCCGGGAGCGAGGCGGCCGCCAAGGAGCGCATGTGCCGCTACGTCGCCGACATGTACGGCCTCGGCGCGTACTTCGCCGCCCTGGGGGACGTCGAGGCGGCCTGGCGGGTCCTGGAACGGCACTTCGACCACGGGACGCACCGGCACACCCCACCCCGCCCGGTCGTCTACCGGCGTGACGGGCACTACGTGGCGGAGCTCCCGAGGACGGCCCTGGTCGCCCTGGCCACGAAACCCACCGGGCGCCCCTCGGCGGGAGACGCATGAACCCCCGGCGCTCAGCCCTCGCGGGGCTTCGGGGGGTGCTCGCCTGCGAAGACGCGCAGTTGGAGGGCCAGCGTGGCGTAGTAGCCGACCAGCGTGGTCAGCTCGAACAGGCCGCGCTCGCCGAGCGCCGCCGTGACCGCCCGGTAGTCCTCCTCGCTCAGCGTCCCCGCCCCGGTCAGCTCGCGGGCGGCGTGCACGGCGGCGCGTTCGGCCGGGTCGGCCAGGTCGGGCGGCCGCCCCTCGCGCAACGCGGTCAGCTCGGCGTCGGTCAGGCCGCAGGCCCGGCCCACCGCCTCGTGCGCGGCGCGCTCGAACTCGCTGCCCCAATGGGCGGCCACCACGAGGATCGCCAGCTCCCTGGCCCGGCCGGGCAGCACCGAGCCGTAGCGCACCGCCGCGCCCAGCGCCTGGAGCGCGCCGCCGACCGGCGGGCTCAGCAGCATGGCGTTGAACGGGCCGCGCAGCCGTCCACGCTCGTCGGCGAGGGGGAAGACCTGGGGGCCCGCCGCCCGGGGGCCGCCCGTGATGGCGCGGTAGACCTCGGCCTGGGCGTCGTCGAGGTCCTCCGGGGGCAGGGCGGGCAGCCGGGCGGTCATGCGGTGCTCCTGTCTCGGCGACGGCGCGGTCACCCGGCCTCCGCGACCGGCGGACCTGCGGCGACGTCTGCCCCCGGCTGCCGGTGAGGCGGTTAGCCGTGGCCGGATCACGGAACATCCTAGGTCTCTAGCCGCGCGGCCGTCTTGGAGCCATGACCATGGAGTTCGCCACTTCCCACAGCCACCGTCCGCCGGGGCGTCCCTCGTGACCAGGACGGGGGTGTCCGGCCCGCTGCTGGTCGTGCTCGGCCTGCTGTCGGCGGTGGCGCCGCTGGCCACCGACATGTACCTGCCCGTGTTCACCGACCTGGCGGCCGACCTGGGGACGGGGGCGGCCGGCGTGCAGCTCACGCTGACCGCGTTCCTCACCGGGCTGGCGCTGGGGCAGCTCGTCATCGGGCCGCTGTCGGACCGGTTCGGCCGCCGCGGGCCCATCCTGCTGGCCACCGCGGCGGCCCTGGTCGCCTGCGTCCTGTGCGCGCTCGCGCCGGACATCCGGACGCTCGTCGCCCTGCGCTTCGTGCACGGGTTCGCCGGGTCGGCGGGCATCGTCATCGGCCGCGCGGTGGCGGCCGACCTGACGACCGGCCGGGCGGCGGCGCGGATCTTCTCGCTGCTGGCCTCCGTGGTCGGCGTCGCGCCCGTGGTGGCCCCGCTGATCGGTGGCGCGCTGTCGCCCGCCGGCTGGCGCGTGGAGTTCTGGGTGATGGCCGGGATCTCGGCCGTGATGCTGCTCGGCTCGGCGCTCGTCGTGCCCGAGACGCTGCCGCCCGGACGCCGGCACGCGGGCGGCCTGGCCGCCACCGGGCGCAACGTGCGGCGGCTGTTCGCCGACCGGGGCTATGTCGGTTACGTCTTCTCCTTCGCGTTCGGCTTCGCGGGGCTCATGGGGTACATCTCGGCCTCGCCCTTCGTCGTGCAGAACGTGCTGGGCCTGTCCACCCCCGCCTACACCGTGACGTTCGCGGCCAACGCGCTGGGCATGACGCTGACCGGCCTGGTGGGGGCCCGCCTGCTGCGCCGGTTCAGCCCCGAGGGGCTGCTGCGGGCTGGGCAGGGGGCGGTGCTGGGGTTGTCGGCCGTCCTGCTGGTGATGCTGGGGGCGGGGCTGGGCGCGGTGGTGGTGCTGCCCGTGCTGTTCGTGCTGGTCAGCTCGTTCACGCTGATCATGGGGAACGCGGCGGCGCTGACGGTGGGACGGGCCCCGTACGCGACCGGCACGGCGGCGGCCGTGATGGGCGCGTTGCAGTTCGCGCTCGGGGCGCTGGTCTCGCCCCTGGTCGGCCTGGGCGGGGAGGACACCGGGCTGCCGATGGGGGTCACGCTGGTGGTCAGCGCGCTGCTCGGCATCGGCGCCCGCCTGCTCACCAGGGGCCTGCCGGAAACCGGCCCCGCCACCGCCGAGGCCCCCGCCCGCGGGTGAGGCGGTCGGGGGCTCTTCGCGGTCGAGGGCCCCGACGGTCGAGGACCCCGCGGTCGGTGGCCTTCGCGTTCAGGGCCTTCGCGGTCGGGTCAGGGGGCCGGGTGGGTGTGCAGGGCGGTGAGGAGCCAGTCGAGGGCCGGGGCTGAGGAAGCCGGGGGCGGCCATGCGTTGATCACGGCGAGGAGCCGGAGGTAGCGCTCCCTGCGGGGGTCGTTCGCCGCTTCCAGCCTGGCCAGCAGCCGCCGCCGGAGCGCGGCGTCGTCGGGGAGGCGCAGGAGGCGCGCGTACTCCCCGGCGACCGCCGCCACGACCGGTGCGGCCTCGGGCCCGGCGGGGTCCACGCCCGCCGCCAGCGCCGCCCCCGCCCGGCCCAGCCCCAGCGACACGGCATCCCGCCGCACCCCTCCCCCGCCGTCGGCGGCACGGTCGGACGCGTGGGACGTGGTCAAGTCGCGCATCGCCGTCCGGAAGGACGGGTCCGCCATCAGCTCGGCCAGCTCCACCCACGCCTCCACCTGCTCCGGCTCGGCGTCGTCCGGCAGTTCCGGGGTCATCGACACCCTGGCTCCCGCGAGCCCCGGCTCCACGTCCGGGACGGCGGCGTCCAGGAAGTCGCCGACCAGGCGGCGGCGTTCGTCCTGCGACAGTTTCGCGAGTCTGTGCATGAGCTCCATCTCCTTGGGCCCCGAGCCGCGCCGGGCCACCGCCGTCAGCACCGCGTGCCGCAGCCGCAGCGTGCGGATCCGCACCGCCAGCGCCTCGGCGTGCGCCGCCGCGACCTGTGCGAGCGTGAGCTCCCGGTCCACGACCTTCCTGACCGTGGCCAGGTCCACGTCCAGGTCGCGCAGGGTGCGGACGAGGTCGAGGCGGGCCGCGGCGGCGGCGTCGTAGAGGCGGTAACCGGCCGGGCTGCGTTCCACCGGCGGCACGATCCCCTGGTCGGAGTAGAACCTGATGGTCTTGACCGATAGCCCGGTCCGCCGCGCCAGATCGCCGATCGTGTAGAGGGTGCCGCCGTCCATGCCTCCACCTTCGCGTCTCCCCTTGGTGGAGGCTCAAGCGCCTCCCTCGTTGCGCGGCCCCGGCCGCTGACCGTAGTGTCAGCCTCGGATCGTGACTGGCGTGATCGTAAGGTGGGACTGACCACCGGGGAGCGGTCCTGGACGTCGCCGCGCGCCTGGGTGCCCTCACTTCGACGGCTCGGGAGAAGTCATGGCTGAAGAGCACCCCCATTCCTACGGCGACCACGACGCTGCAACTGTGTCGGCCGCCTACCGCAACGCGCTCGACGTGATCGCCGCCGTGGAGCCGGGCGTGGCCGGCGCGATCCGCGCCGAGCTGGCCGACCAGCGCGCCTCACTGAAGCTCATCGCGAGCGAGAACTACGCCTCCCCGGCCGTCCTGCTCACGATGGGCACGTGGCTGTCCGACAAGTACGCGGAAGGCACGATCGGCCACCGCTTCTACGCCGGCTGCCAGAACATCGACACCGTCGAGCAGCTCGCGGCCGACCACGCCAAGGCCCTGTTCGGCGCCGAGCACGCCTACGTCCAGCCCCACTCGGGCATCGACGCCAACCTGGTGGCCTTCTGGGGCATCCTGGCCCACAAGGTGGAGGCCCCGGCCCTGGCCGCCGCCGGCGCCCGGCACGTCAACGACCTGTCGGAAGACGACTGGGAGACCCTGCGCAAGGCCCTGGGCGACCAGCGGGCCCTCGGCATGTCGCTGGACGCGGGCGGTCACCTGACCCACGGCTTCCGTCCCAACATCTCGGGCAAGATGTTCCACCAGCGCTCCTACGGCACCGACCCGGAGAGCGGCCTGCTCGACTACGACGCGCTGCGCGAGACCGCCCGCGAGTTCCGGCCGCTGGTGCTGATCGCCGGGTACTCGGCCTACCCGCGGCGCATCGACTTCTCCCGCATGCGGGAGATCGCCGACGAGGTCGGCGCGGTCCTGATGGTGGACATGGCCCACTTCGCCGGGCTGGTGGCGGGCAAGGTGTTCACCGGCGTGCACGACCCGGTGCCGTACGCGCACGTCACCACGACCACCACGCACAAGTCGCTGCGCGGCCCGCGCGGCGGCCTGGTGCTGTGCCAGCGGGAGTACGCCGACTCGATCGACCGGGGCTGCCCGATGGTGCTGGGCGGCCCGCTCGGCAACGTCATGGCGGCCAAGGCCGTCGCCCTGGCCGAGGCCCGGCAGTCCGCGTTCGCCGACTACGCGCGGGCGGTGGCCGCCAACGCGGTCGCCCTGGCCGAGGGCCTGGTGCGCCGGGGCGTACGCCTGGTCACCGGCGGCACCGACAACCACCTGGTGCTGCTCGACGTGTCCACGTACGGGCTGACCGGGCGGCAGGCCGAGTCGGCGCTGCTCGACGCCGGGATCGTCACCAACCGCAACGCGATCCCGCGCGACCCCAACGGCGCCTGGTACACCTCGGGCATCCGCGTGGGCACCCCGGCGCTCACCTCACGGGGGTTCGGGACGCAGGAGTTCGACCAGGTCGCCGAGCTGATCGTCGGCGTGCTGACCGACACCACGCCGTCGGCCACCTCCAAGGCCAAGTACGACCTGCCGCAGAGCACCGCCGAGAAGACCCGCGCCGCCGCGGCCGAACTGCTCGCCGCCCACCCGCTCTACCCGGGCCTCGACCTGAGCTGAGCCTTGCTGCCGTCCCCCGCTCCGGCCTCGGCCGGGGCTGGCCCCTCACCGCGGGTCGCGACGGGCCTGCCGTGCGAAGTAGGCGGACGCCATCCGGGTGTGGGTGGGGAACGCCAGCTCGGCGGGGCCGTCGATGACCAGCCATTCGGTCGTCTCGTCCGTGGCCTCCATCGGCGGCAGCCCGGACGCGGTGACGCGCGGGCCCAGGCCGAAGATCAGCACGGTGCCGTCCGGGGCGCTGACCACGTCGAAGAGCGTGACGTCGGCGGCCTCGGCCACCACGCCGGTCTCCTCGCGCAGTTCCCGCACCGCCGCCTGCTGCCAGGACTCCCCCACGTCGATGAACCCACCGGGCAGGGCCAGCTCGCCGCGGTGCGGCTCGACGTCCCGGCGTACCACGAGCAGGCCGTCGTCGACGGGCAGCAGCGTCACCGCGACCGGCAGGGGGTTGAGGTAGCTGGTGTTCCCGCAGGCCGCGCAGGTGCGGGGCCAGGGCTGGGCGGGGGCGAAGGCGGCGCCGCAGAAGGAGCAGTACGCGTTCCTGATCACGCCGCGATCCTAGAGCCACCCTGGAAGAACCCGCGGCCTCCCGCCGGCGGCGGGGTCAGCTTGCGACCGCGCGGTCCGCGCGGCCGACCAGGGGGTTGCCGCGGTGGGGCTGCCAGGCGGCGCGCAGGACGCGCAGTTCCTCCCGCACCCGGGCCGAGGAGATCCGCCGGATGTCGTCGCTCAGGTCGAGGACGGTGGCCGCGGCCTGGTCGACCTCGCCCGCGCGCAGAAGGGAGTGGGCCGCCCGCAGCCCGATCAGGGCACGGGTGCGCAGCTCGACCGGCCGCCTGGCCCGCATGGACGCGGCGAAGTGGCGGGCGGCGGTGGCGTGGTCGCCGAGCTGGGTGAGGGTCAGGCCGATCTGGTGTTCCAGGGACTCGCGCCGGTAGTTGCCCGTCCACTCCGACTCGGGCGCGGAGTCGGCGCGTTCGAGCTGGGTCTCGGTGCGGCCGAGCAGCCGGAGGGCGTCCCAGCGGGTCCCGGCGGCGGCGTGGGTCTCGGCGCGCATGCCGGTGATCCACGCCTGGGTGCGGGCGGGGCCGTGCCCGGCCAGCGCGGACGCGGCCGCCTCGGCCAGGGCCAGCGCGTCGCCGTCGTGGCCCAGTTCGGCCGCCTGGACGGCCATGCTGCGCAGGGCGGTGGCGCGCAGCAGCAGGTCGGCGGCCTCGTCGGCGAGGCGCACGCTGCTGATGTAGTAGCGCTGGGCCAGGGCGTGGGCGCCGGCGTCCATGGCCATGTAGGCGGCCAGGTAGCTCAGCTCGGCGGCGGCGGCGAACAGGTCGGGCCTGTGGCGGCCGGTCGTACCGTGCAGGAGGGGGGTGACCTCGCGGGACAGGTAGGCGGCGACCGCGGCGCGGCCGTGGCCGCCGCCGTAGAGGTCGTCCAGGTCGGCGAAGGCGCGGGTGGTGGCGCGGATGCGTTCGACGTCGCCCGCCCCCGCCCGGCGGGCCCCCGCGCGTCCCGCTGGTTGACGCGCCGGACGACGTCCCGACAGAACGGATAAGCCGGATAAGCCGGATAAGGCGGCCAGGGTGAACGTGCGCCGGTTGAGCAGGTCGTCCTCCCCCAGCACGGCCAGCCGGGCGACCGGGTCGCCGCGCCAGGGGTCGTCGGACCACGGCCACCCGCCCGGCTCGGGCCACCCCAGATGCGCCGGGCGCAGGTCGGGCCTGCCCAGGCGGCGGCGGAACGCCTCGATCGCCGCGCGCACCGCCTCGGGGCGCGGGATCGTGCCGGTCAGCCAGTGGCCGACCGCCGAGCGGTCGTAGTGCACGCGCTCGCCACTCTCGGCGGCGACGGCGTTGACGTGCCGCGCGGTGGCCGCGTGCGTCCACCCCGCCTGCTCGATCAACGCCGCGAGCGCCCGGTTGACGACTGGGAGGGTACGCCGGGGCGGCATCTCGTCTTCACATCGCTTCACATCGCGGTGGCCTCGACGGTCCGCCGGACATGGCTCATCGTCAAGGGTGCGGACCGTGGCCCCCGGGTGACGGTCCTGAGCCGGTTGCGACGAGGGAGGTCTGATGGACGGGCTGGACGGCGAGGACCGGCGCGTGACCGGGCTGGAGGAGGCGGCGCACGAGGAGCTGACGACCGCGCTGGCGGGCCGCCCGCTGGTGTGCGTCGAACGGTTCAGCACGGCGTTGCGCACCGGCTACACCGGCCCGGCCTCGATCGGGGCGCTGCGCCCGGCTCTGAGCATCGGCTGCTACTCGGCCTGGGACCCGGCGCTGCCCGGCATGGTCGTCGCCGCCGAGGACCGCACCAGGACCCGCTCGGTCGCCGACCGGCGCGCCTGGCTGCCCCGCGTCCGGCACGAGGCCGCCCGGCACCTGCTCAAGCTGGACCGCCCGCCGGTCGTCTTCACCTGGTACGACAACGCCCGGCTGCGCGAGCTGGCCGGCCCCGGCGGCGTGGTCGCGGCCATCGACGCCGACGTGCGGGCCGCGATCGAGGCCAAGCACCTGCTGGACGACCTGCTGCGGGCGGCCGGCGTGCCGGCGGTGGCCCGGGTCCCCTGCGTGCACGTCGAGCGGCTGCCCGGACTCGCCGAGCTGCGGCGCGCGGTCGGCACCGAACGGGTCGTGGTGCAGGCGGGCGGGCGGGCGGACCGGCACGGCACCGTCGTCGTCGCCGACGAGAGGGACATGCCCCGGGCGGCCCGGCTGCTGGGGCCGTACCGGGTGGCGGCGTACGTGCCGGGCTGGCCGTGCACGATCGCGGTGCTCAGCGTGCCCGGCGGCGACGGCGGCGTCCGGGTGTACGCCGACCGCCCCGCCCACACCTCGGCCGGGATCGCCGAGCTGGGCGCGGGGCCGATGCGCAGCACGGGCGACGACTGGTCGCGTCCCTGGCCGACGTCCGCAGCCGCGCTGCTCGTCGAGTGCGCCGAGCGCATCGCGTCCTGGGCCTGGCGCAGGTACGGCGCGGCCGGCCTGTTCAGCGTGGAGGCCATCCTCACGCCGGACGAGCGGGTCTACCTGTCGTCGATCAAGTGGCGGCACCACGAGGGCACCGAGGTGTCGTCGGTCAACCAGCAGGCCGCCGGGCTGCCCCCGTTCGTGCTGGCCCACCTGTCGGTGATGCTCGGCGGGCCGGTGACCTGGCTGGGGGACGCGCACGAGTTCAACCAGCGCACGCTGCTGCGCGCGGCCCGGCCGGGCGGCCCCTTCCACGTCAGGGTCCGCCTGGACCGCGACACCCCCGTACGCGTGGTCGCCGCCCAGGGCTCCGGCGTCTACCGTCTGGACAGGTCGGGACACCTGCGGTGGGTGCGTCGGGGGGCGCACCCGTCCGACGCGCGGGCGGGTCAGGGCGAGTTCCTGCTGGCCAACCTGCCCGAGCCGGACGTCGTCTGCCATCCGGGGGCCGACCTGGCCACCGTCGAGGGGGTCGCCGAGGGCACGGCGCACCCGTTCGACGGCCCGGACGCCGTCTCCCCGGCCACCCGGCGGATCGTCGCGGCCGTCGAGAACCTGTTCGACGAGGTCAAAGAGCCCTGATCACGAGATTTCGACGAGCTGCCCGCAGGACCGATGAGTTCGCGCGCCCGCGGGAGTCCAACCCGGCGTCACCCCGATTCCGAGGAAGGACCCACACCGATGAGCACCACGCACATTCTCGACATCCCGGGCGGCCGCCTGCGCTACCACGTCCGCGGCAGCGGCCCCCTGCTGCTGCTCGTGGGCGCGCCGATGAACGCCGAGGCCTTCGTCCCGCTGGCCGAGGAGCTGGCCGGGGAGCACACCGTCGTCACGCACGACCCGCGCGGCGTGTCCGGCAGCACGCTCGACGACCCCGACCAGGACTCCACCCCGGCCCTGCGCGCCGACGACGCGATCGCGATCATGGACGCGCTCGGCGCCGAGTCCGCCGACGTGCTCGGCAGCAGCGGCGGCGCGGTGACCGGCCTGGCCCTGGTCGCCCGCCACCCCACCCGCGTGCGCACGCTCGTCGCGCACGAGCCGCCCGTGCTGGAGCTGCTGCCCGACGTGGCCCAGCGGCGCGCCGAGGTGGACGACATCATCGAGACGTTCCGCCGGGAGGGCCCGGGGGCGGCGTTCGGGAAGTTCATGGCCACCGCGGGCTTCGAGGGCGGCGAGGACGCCCCGCCCCCGCCGCCGAGCGAGTCGCCCGAGCAGGACCTGGCCGACGCCGCCCACTTCTTCCTGCACGAGCTGCGCGGCACCACCCGTTACGTCCCCGACGTCGCGGCACTGAAGGCCGGACCGGCCCGGGTCGTCGTGGGCATCGGGGCCGAGTCGGGCGGCCTGCTCACCTACCGCACCTCGCAGGCGCTGGCCGACCTGCTCGGCACGCCGCCGGTCGAGTTCCCCGGCGAGCACGGCGGCTTCGTCGACCGGCCGAAGGAGTTCGCCGACGTGCTGCGCGAGGTGCTGGCCCGCTGACGCGGCGGGCCCACGGCGGCGCGCTCAGCCGCCGGAGGTCGCACCGGCCGGGAAGCCGCCGGTCGCGATCGGCCCCCAGCGGTCGATCGAGATCCGGATCAGCGACTTGTTCTGGCGGCGCATGGCCTCCCGGTACTCCTCCCAGTCGGGGTGCTCGCCGGCGATGCACCGGTAGTAGTCCACCAGCGCGTCGAGGGCCTCGGGCAGGTCCAGGACCTCTCCCCGTCCGTCCACCTGGACGTACGGGCCGTCCCAGTCGTCGGACAGCACGCACATCGACACGCGCTCGTCGCGCCGCACGTTCCGGGCCTTGGCGCGCTCGGGGTAGGTGGAGACCACGATCCGGCCCTCGCCGTCGAGGCCGCACGAGACCGGCGAGAGCTGGGGACGCCCGTCGGCGCGGGTCGTCGAGAGCAGGCCGTGATGCCGGGGGCGGAGGAAGTCGAGAAGTTCGGGCAGGTCGACGTGGCGGGCGGTCGCGATCCTCGGAGCCATCTGGACGCCTTTCCTGTGCGGTGCCGGCTTCTCCTGGGCGGTGCCGGATTCGATCCTGCCATCCGGCGCGGGCCCCGCCTTCCGGGGCCCGGCCGAACGGCCCTAGGGTGTGGTTCGCCGACATGTCCCCGTACGTGCCCGAGGAAGGGAGCGGAATGCCGGAAGTCCGTCCGCTCCGGCCGGGCGATCCCGAGAGGATCGGCGACCACCGGCTGCTCGGCGTGCTCGGCTCCGGCGGGCAGGGAGTCGTCTACAAGGGCGTCGACGGCACGGGCCGCGAGGTCGCGGTCAAGCTGCTGCACAGCCACCTGACCCAGGACGACGCCGTCACCCGGGGCCTCCTGCGCGAGGCCGAGGCGGCGCGCCGGGTGGCCGCCTTCTGCACCGCCGCCGTGCTGGACGTGGGGGTGGCCGACGGGCGGCCGTACATCGTGAGCGAGTACGTCGCGGGCGACACCCTGCAGAGGCTCGTCCGGGAGTCGGGGCCGCGTACGGGGGGCGCGCTGGACCGGCTGGCGATCTCCACGCTGACCGCGCTGGCCGCCATCCACGAGGCCGGCATCGTGCACCGCGACTTCAAGCCGGGCAACGTGCTGATGGGGCCCGAGGGGCCGATCGTGATCGACTTCGGCATCGCCAAGGCGCTGGGGGCGACGACGATGGCCTCGGCGCCGATGGGGACGCCGGCGTACATGTCGCCGGAGCAGTTCGCGGGTGAGCGGGTCGGGCCGGCGTCCGACGTGTTCAGCTGGGCGGGGACGATGGTGTTCGCGGCCACCGGTCATCCGCCGTACGCCGGGGAGACGGTCGCCGCCATCCTGCACAAGGTCATGAGCGGCGTACCCGACCTGACGGGCCTGCCGGCCCGCCTGGTGGAGCCGATCCGGTCCTGCCTCGCCAAGGACCCCGCCGCCCGCCCCACCCCCGCCGCCCTCCTGCGCCACCTCATCAGCGCCCCCGGCACCCCCCACCCGGCCTCCCTCCAGACCCCGCCACCTCCCCCCGTCCCGCCGAGCCCGCCGCACACACCCGCCGCGCCCGCCGCCCCTGGCCCGGCGCATTCCCCGGCGACGGCCCCTCCCCCCGCGACCGGGGCGGCGGTTCCCCCTGCCGGGGCCGGGGCGACGGGCCCGGGGACGGTTCCGCCGCCCGGGGCCGGGGCTACCGGGCCCGCGTTTCACGGGGAGCCGACCAGGCCGGGTGCGGATCGGCGGGTCAGCCGGCGGGCCGTGATGGTCGGCGGTGCGGCGGCCGTGGCCGCCGCGGCCACGTCCGCGTTCCTCCTCCTGCGTCCCGCGAACAGCCTCGCCGACGACCCGCACCCCGGCCCCACCGGCGACCCGACCGACCCCCCGGCGTCGGGCACGCCGACGGCCCCCGCGACGGCCGCGACGAGCCCCGCGCCCGGCACGTCCCCGACAGCGGACCCAACAGCGGACCCAACAGCGGACCCGACAGCGGACCCGACAGCGGACCCCACCGGATCTCCCACGGGGTCCACCGGCCCGGCCCCCGCGGTCGAGCCGTTCGGCGCGCCGGTCAGGGAGCCCGTGCCGTTGCCCGCCGGCAGTGGCGAGCCCGCCGTCCTGGCCGCCGCCGGCTCCACCGTCGTCTGCGGCACGTCCAAGGGCGTGGCGCTAGTCTGGGACCTGGCCGCGGCGCCCGCGACCGTCCTCAGGCTCGGCGACGGAGGCGCCGCCGCGACCGCCGTGGCCTGCGGCGACGGCAGGGCCGCCACCGGGCACCGCGACGGCGGGACGCGGCTGTGGAACCCGGCGGGCGGCGTCCTCGGCAGGGTGAGCGCGGCCGACCCCGTCATCGCCGTCACCACCGCCGGACGCGGCGTCGCGGTCACCCAGAAGTACGACAGCCTCAAGGACCTGCACAGCGTCGTACGCCTGTGGGACATCGCCACCGGCCGCCAGATCGGCCCCGCCGTCACCGACCACTTCCAGGGCGTCAACGGCCTGGCCTTCGGCCGGCTCGGCGGCGACGACGTGCTCGTCACCGGCGACGGCGGCAACCGCGTCCGGGTACGCCGCCTGTCTGACGGAAAGGTGACACACACCTACAAGACCGGCGAGATCGGCGGCATCGAGCTGCTCGCCTGCGGCGAGCTGGACGGCCGTCCCGTCCTGGTCTCCACCCACCTGGACGCCACCCTGCGCGTCTACGACCTGGCCACCGGCAGGCGCAGGAAGAAGTGGACGTTCAGCCGCCGCAGCCCCGACGACCGGGGGACGTCCTCCCTGGTCGTGGGCGCGCTCGGCGGCAGGCCCGTCGCGGTCGTCGCGCACGCGCCGGGCGGCGGCGAGACGGTCGTCCGCGTCTGGAACCTGGCCGACGGCAAGGTCATCGGGGAGCTGGGCCCGGGGCCGGGCGCCGAGATCCGGGCCTTGGCGCTGGCCGAGCTGGAGGGCCGTCCCGTCGTCGTGGGCGCCGGCGGCGACGCTCTCCTCAGCGCGTGGAGCCTCGGTCCCGCCTGACGCTCATCTGCGTTTAAGAATCGCGGCCTAGGGTTCGGGCTGTGCTGACGGACGAAGCGATGGAACCCGTGCGGACGCGTCCGCGCCGGGTGTGGCGGCGGCGGCTGGCGACGGCGGTCGCGGTGCTCTTCGCGGCGGGGACGGCGGTCCGGCTCGGCGGCCTGGAGTCGGGCTTCCCGCTGGTCCCGCTGGTGTCCTTCACGCCGTACTTCGGGATCGCGGCGCTGCTGATGCTGGGGGTGGCGGCGCTGGCCCGCAGCAGGGCGGCGGTCGCGGTCATGCTGGCGGTGTGCGTGTGCCTGGCCTGGCTGGTGCTCCCGCGCGCCCTGCCCGGTGGCGCGGACGCCGCGACCGGCCGTCCGCTGCGCGTGCTGACCGCCAACCTCAACGGCGGCCGCGGCGACGCCCGCACGATCGTCGACCTGGTGCGCACGCTGAATGTGGACGTGCTGAGCCTCCAGGAGCTGACCTGGTCGGAACGCGACCGGCTGACGGCGGCCGGGCTGGAGACGCTGCTGCCGTACCAGGTCACCAAGCCGGAGACGTGGGGGCCGGTGGGCAGCGGCGTGTACGCGCGCTACCCGCTGACCGAGCGTACGGGCTTGTTCCAGCCGGTCGGGCACCACATGCCGGTCGTGGAGGCGGCGTTGCCCGGCGGTTCGGTGGAGGTGGTGGTCGTGCATCCGGTGGCGCCGGTGCCCTCGACCGTGCCGGAGTGGGAGGCGGGGGTCGGGACGCTGCCGCCCGCGTCGTCCACGGGCGCGCCGCGGATCCTGGCCGGGGACTTCAACGCCACGCTGGACCACGCCGTGTTCCGGCGGCTGCTGGGCACCGGCTACACCGACGCGGCGGCGGCCACCGGCAACGGGCTGGTGCCCACCTGGCCGATGCGCCGGATCCCGCCGCTGGTCGCCATCGACCACGTGCTCACGGACGGGCGCACGCGGGCGGTGGACGCGCGGATCCTCGACCTGCCGGGCTCGGACCACCGCGCCCTCTTCGCCGACCTGCGCGTCCAGAGCTGACCCGGCCGAACTCCGGCGCCCGGGACAGGCCGGACACGGTCCCGCGCCCGGGCAGGCCGGGCGCAGGACAGGCACGACCGCGCCCCCGACCGCGACCCCGCCCCCGGCCGCGGGCGGAGGCAGGACGCCGGGGCGGTCAGGCGAGCCAGGCCGCCGTGTCGGCGGGCAGGCGGTCGCCGTCCAGGGCGCCGCTGGCCAGCAGGACCGTGTCGTGGGCGGGCAGCGGCACCGGGCCGGGGCCCAGGTTGACCACGCAGGTCAGGCCGGAGTCCCGGGTGAAGGCGAGCACGTCGGGCCCAAGGTCGAGCCAGGTGAGCGTGCCGTCGCCGAGCCGCTCGGCGCGGATGCGCAGCCCGTTCCTGTAGAGGTTGAGCATCGAGCCCAGATCGGCGGTCTGGGCCTCGACGGTGAGCTTGTTCCAGGCGTCCGGCTGCGGCAGCCACGGCGTGGCCGTGCCGAACCCGAACGGCGGCTCGTCGCCCGACCACGGCAGCGGCACCCGGCACCCGTCGCGCCCCTTCACCGTGTGGTTCGAGCGCCGCCACATCGGGTCCTGGCGCAGCTCGTCGGGGATGTCGTCCACCTCCGGCAGGCCCAGCTCCTCGCCCTGGTAGATGTAGATGCCGCCGGGCAGCGCCATGGCCAGCAGCGCCGCCGCACGTGCCCGGCGGTAGCCGAGCTCCAGGTCGGAGGGGGCGCCGTCCCTGCGGTCGCCGTGGTCCCAGGAGGTGTCGGCGCGGCCGTACCGGGTGACGACGCGGGCGACGTCGTGGTTGGACAGCACCCAGGTGGGCGGGGCGCCGAGCGGGGTGTGGGTGGCGAGGGTCTGCTCGATCACCTGGCGCAGGCCGGCGGGCTCCCAGGGGCAGGCCAGGAACGGGAAGTTGAAGACGGTGTGCAGCTCGTCGTGGCGCAGGTAGCGGGCCAGGCGCTCCTGGTCGGGCAGCCACACCTCGCCGACCAGGACGCGGTCGTCGTACTCGTCGTTGATCAGGCGCCAGCTCCGGTAGACGTCGTGGACCTCGTCCAGGTCCTCGTACGAGCCGGTCAGGCCGTCGGGCTTGGTGAGCAGTGCGGCGGAGTCGATGCGGATGCCGTCCACGCCGCGGTCGTACCAGAAGCGCAGCACGTCGTGGAACTCGCGGTGGACGTCCGGGTTGGTCCAGTTGAGGTCGGGCTGCCCGGGGTCGAACAGGTGCAGGTACCACTGGCCGTCGGGCACCTGCGTCCAGGCGGGGCCGCCGAAGATCGACTGCCACTCGCCGGGCTCGTCCCGGAACCAGAACCGGTCGCGCACGGACGGGTCGCGCAGCGCCTCCCGGAACCACTCGCTCGCGGTCGAGCTGTGGTTCGGCACCACGTCGATGATGATCCTGATGTTCAGCTCGTGCGCCTCGGCGATGAACTCCTCCGCCTCGGCCAGGGTGCCGAACACGGGATCGATGTCCCGGTAGTCGGCCACGTCGTACCCGCCGTCGGCCAGCGGCGACGGGTACCAGGGGTTGAGCCAGATCGCGTTCACCCCGAGCGTCGACAGGTACGGCAAACGTGCCCGCAGCCCCGCCAGGTCGCCCACGCCGTCACCGTTGCCGTCGGCGAAGCTGCGCAGGTAGACCTGATAGATCGCGGCTCCCCGCCACCACGTTTCGGACATGCTGAAGACAACTCCTTGCCATAGGTGGAGGCACTCAGCCCTTGAGGCTGCCGGCGGTGAGTCCCGCCATGATGTGCCGCTGGAAGATGAAGAAGACGATGATCGTCGGGATGCTGGCGATCACCAGGCCGCCCATGACCTGGTCCTGCGACACGGCCCCGGCGGTCTGGGCCAGGCCCACGCTGAGCGTCATCTTCTCGCTGTCGCTCATGACGAGCAGCGGCCAGATGAAGTCCTTGAACGAGGTGACGATCGTGAAGATCGACGTCACGCCGAGGATCGGGCGGGAGACCGGCAGCACCACCGACCACAGGATGCGGAACGGGCCGCCGCCGTCGATCTGGGCGGCTTCGAGCAGCTCGCGGGGGATGGAGTCGAAGAACCTCTTGAGCAGGAAGATGTTGAAGCCGTTGGCCGCGGCGGGCAGCCACAGGCCCCACGGGTTGTTCAGCAGGTCCCAGCCGAAGATCGGCACGTCGTGGATGGCGAGATAGGTGGGGATGAGCACGACCATCGGCGGGATCATCAGGGTGGCCAGCATCGCGCCGAGGATGACGTTGCCGAGCGCCGGGCGCAGCTTGGACAGCGCGTACGCGGCGGTGACGTCGACCGCCATGGTGACCAGCCAGCCGCCGCCGGCGTACACGACGGTGTTCCGCAGCAGCGTGCCGATGTCGAACAGCTCCCAGGCCTCCAGGAACTTCCCGAAGTTCAGCTTCTCGGGGAAGAGCGTGGGCGGCACCTGGGCGAACTCCTCGGCCGACTTCAGCGCGCCGGTGATCATCCAGTACATCGGCAGCAGGAAGACGACCGTGAACGTCACGACCGTCGCGACCAGGACCGTCCAGTAGACGCGCCGCCCCCACCGGCTGTTGAGCTGGTGCGGGGAGATGATCGTGCGGAACTGCACCTCGATGCGCCGGGGCGGCCGCCGCCGTGCCCGGCGTCCTGCCGAGGACGGCGCGGCGGGGCGTTGCAGGGTGGCGTTCGACATGGTCAGCTCTTCTCCTCGCGGGTCAGCCGGAGCTGCACGGCGGCGAAGGCGAGCAGGACGACCATGAGCATCATCCCCAGCGCGCCGCCCGCGCCGTAGTTGCTGTAGGTGAACGCCTGCTGGAACATCAGGAAGGCGACGGTGGCGGTGGCGTTCTCGGGGCCGCCGCCCGTCAGCAGGTACGGCTCGATGAAGACCTGCATGGTCGCGACGATCTGCAACATCAGCATGAGCAGCAGGATCAGCCGGGTCTGCGGGATCGTGATGTGCCTGATCCGCTTCCACACGCCGGCGCCGTCGAGCTCGGCGGCCTCGTAGAGGTCGGGCGAGATGTTCTGCAGCGCGGCGAGGTAGATCAGGGTCGCCGAGCCCATGTTCATCCAGGTCGAGACGAGCACCAGGCAGAGCAGCGCGGTGTCGGTGGAGTAGATCCAGTTGAGGCCGGGCAGCGAGAAGAATTCGAGGATCTGGTTGAACAGGCCGACGTCGGGGTCGTAGAACCAGCGGAAGAGCAGCACCGCGACGGCCGGGGGCAGCATGACCGGCAGGTACACCACGAACCGCAGGTAGGCCCGGCAGTGGCGGAGCTCGTTGAGCAGGATGGCCACCGCGAACGGCAGCCCGTAGCCGAGCACCAGCGCGAGGACGGTGAAGGTGAGCGTGTTCAGCCACGCGGGCCCGAAGGCGGGGTCGGCGAAGGCGGTCCTGAAGTTCTCCAGGCCGACCCACTCGGGCTCGTTGACCAGGTCGGTCTTCTGGAAGCCGAGGATGAACTCCTGGACGATGGGGTACCAGGAGAACAGTACGAAGCAGAACAGCGCCCCGACCATGAACCCGTAGGCCGTCAGGTTCCTCCGCAACGCCCGGCGCAGCGGCGAGGGCGGCCTCGGCCGTCGCGCGGTTCCGGCGGTGGCAATGCTCATGGGGTGTCTCCGATCACCGACTCGACGTACCGGGGCGCCGGCGGACGCGGCGCCCCGGTCTCACGTTCCGCTCAGCCCTTGCTGGCCAGCATGGCGTTCGCCTTGGTCTCGGCGTCCGCGAGGAGCTGGTCGACGTCGGCGTCCTCGCGGCTCAGCACGGCCGACATGGCCACGTCGAGGATGGCGTAGAGCTCCTGGGCGTGCGGCGGCTCCATCTTGGGCGGGATGGTGGCCGAGGCGTCCACGTACGGCTGGTAGTTCTCCACCGGCAGGGTGGCGCTGGCCTTGCGGCCGTCCTGGATGGCCTTGCCGGTGGGCGAGGCGCCGTAGACATCGTTGTCCGGCACGCCGACCGGGTTGCCGAGCGCCTTGCCACGGGCGAAGTCGAAGCGGCCCTTGTCGACGGTGTTGAACCGGAAGTCCACCCAGGCCAGACCGGCCTTGACCTGCTCGGGCGTGGCCTTGGGGTTGACGAAGAACGCCTCGCCGCCGCTCAGTGACGCCTTGGCCTCGGGGAAGCCGGTGATGCCGTAGTCGGTGGAGGCGCCCTTGAACTTGTTGACCACGTCGGTGACGACGTCGGGGGCGCCGAGCATCATGCCGACCTTGCCCGAGCCCATGGCCTGCATGAGGGGCTCCCAGGCGTTGAACAGCTTGGCGCCGGTGCTCTTGTCCACCCAGCGCAGGTCCTTCAGGAACTGCAGCACGGCCTTGCCCTCGGGCGAGTTGAACGCGGCGGTCTTGCCGTCGGCCGAGACCATGTCGCCGCCGCGGCCGTACAGGGCCTGGTTGAAGTGCCAGCCGCCGGTGTTGCCGCCGGAGTACTCGCCGTAGCCTATGACGCCGCCGCCGAGCGCGGCGATCTTCTTGGCCGCCTCGCGGACCTCGTCCCAGGTCTTGGGCGGGGTGTTGGGGTCGAGCCCGGCCTTGGTGAACAGCGCCCGGTTGTAGACCAGGCCGACACTGTAGTGCACGTTGGGGACGCCGTAGACCTTGCCGTCCTTGGTGACCAGGTCGCGGACGTCCTGGCGCAGGTCGTTCCAGTTCTTGATCTCACCGGTGTACTGCGTGATGTCGAGGCCCTGGCCCTTGCCGATCACGTCGGCGTAGTTGGTGACCGGCACCACGAACACGGTCTCCATCTGGCCGCCGGCCATCTTCGGCCCGAAGGTCTTGGGATCGAAGCAGGGCTGCTGGTCGGTGCTCTTGACCGTCACGCCGGGGTGGGCCTGCTGGAAGGCGGCCACGTCGTCGTCCCAGGCCTGACGCTCCTTGGGCGCGGACTTCGCGGGCTGGCAGGCGACGGTGATGTTCACCTGCGCGGCACCTGAGGCGCTGTTCTGTGCCTGGGGCTTGGTGTCGTCACTGCCGCAGGCCGCGGCGCTCATGCTCAGGCCTGCCGCCAGGAGCAGCCCCACAGTCCTGCGATAGTCCGATCTCTTCATCGATCTGACCCTTCCGAAGCTTGACGAAGCCGGGGGACGGTGAGGCGCCCCGCTGTGCGCTCACAATGGCAGATCGCTCAGATGTCCGCAATGTTTCGACATGGGATTGCAAGATAACGACTAGGTCACTGGAAGTCGCCTTCAGAGGGGGTCGCGCACCCGTCCCGTCGAGGCTCTGACCACCAGCTCCGGGTCGAACAGCAGCTCGTCGGCGGGCACCACGTGCTTGTCGATCTGCGCGATGAGCAGGTCGACGGCCGCCCGGCCCATGGCGTCGATCGGCTGGCGGACGGTGGTCAGCGGCGGGTCGGTGCAGTTCATCAGGGCCGAGTCGTCGAACCCGACCACCGAGACGTGCTCCGGCACCGACAGGCCGGCCCGGCGCACGGCCCGCACCGCGCCGAGCGCGAGCACGTCGCTGGCGCACACGATGCCGGTGACGCCCTTGGCGACCAGCCGGGCGGCGGCCGCGTGGCCGCCCTCCAGCGAGTACATGCTGTGCTCGACCAGCGCGGGATCGACCTGGTCGGCCACGGCGGCGAGCTTGCGCCGGGACGGCATGTGATCGCGCGGCCCGAGCACCAGGCCCACCCGCTCGTGGCCCAGGCTGCGCAGATGGCCGAGGGCGATCTCGGCGGCCACCACGTCGTCGGCCGACACCTGCGGGAACCCCAGGTGCTCGACCGCGGCGTTGACCAGGACGGTGGGCAACCCGCGCTCGGAGAGCAGCTCGTAGTGCCCGTGGGAGGCGTCGGCCTGGGCGTAGTGCCCGCCGGCGAAGACGACGCCGGAGACCTGCTGCGAGAGCAGGAGGCTCACGTAGTCGGCCTCGCTGACCCCGCCGACCGTGCGCGTGCACAACACGGAGGTGAAGCCCTGCTGGGCCAGGGCGCCGCCGACGACCTCGGCGAACGCGGGGAAGATCGGGTTCTGCAGCTCGGGGAGCACCAGGCCGACCAGCCGGGCGCGGTCGCCGCGCAGGCGGGTCGGGCGCTCGTACCCGAGGACGTCGAGCGCCGTGAGCACGGCCTCCCTGGTGGCCTCCGACACGCCGGGCTTGCCGTTGAGCACCCGGCTCACGGTCGCCTCACTCATGCCGACCTTCTTGGCCACGTCTCCGAGTCGTCGGGTCATGCGCAAACTATACGACCAAATCCGCAAACACTTGCAACAGCTTGCGCCCTTCCTTGCAGTCACTGCCCACGAGAACCGCGAGTCGTGCAGGGCTCTTGAGCTGGCTCCTTCAAGACAGGCGGGATGCCCACCCGCAGTCGATTATTTGCGAAATGAAGTAGAAACATTGCGCATTTCTATTGGTCAACTTAAGGTGCGGGCAACCCTCCCAGCCTGACGAGAGGTGACACCCCCCATGAAGCGCAAGCCTTCCCTCTTACGACCGCTCGCGGCGGCCGTGGCGGTCGCCCTGGCGATGATCGGCTGGACGGCCCTTCCGGCCGCGGCCGCGGGCCCGAACCTGGCGGCCGGGAAGCCCGTCACGGTCAGCAGCAGCACCGACGTGTACGGCGGCGGCAACGCCACCGACGGCAACCAGGCCACCTACTGGGAGAGCGCCAACAACGCCTTCCCCCAGTGGATCCAGGTGGACCTCGGCTCGGCCGTCAGCGTGAACCAGCTGGTCCTGAAGCTGCCCTCCACGTGGGAGTCCAGGACGCAGACGCTGACGGTGCAGGGCGGCACCGACAACCCGCCGACCACCACCCTCTCGGCCTCGGCCGTCCGCACGTTCGCCCCGGCGGCGACGATCACCTTCACCGCGGCGACCGTCCGGTACGTCCGGGTGACGGTCACCGCCAACACCGGCTGGCCCGCCGCCCAGGTCTCGGAGTTCGAGGTGTACGGCCCCGGCTCGGGCGACACCCAGGCCCCGGCCGCGCCCGGCAACCTGGCCTACACCGAGCCCGCCAGTGGCCAGATCAAGCTGACCTGGACCGCCGCCACCGACGACGTGGGCGTGACCGGCTACGACGTCTACGCCAACAACGCGCTGCGCGCCAGCGTCGCCGGGAACGTGCTGACCTACACCGACAACCAGCCCGGCACGCTCACCGTCTCCTACCACGTCAGGGCCAGGGACGCGGCGGGCAACCAGTCGCCGCCGAGCAACACCGTCACCCGGACCGGCAGCGGCGGGGGCGGCTCCAACCTGGCCGCCGGCAAGCCGATCACCGCCTCCTCCTACGTGCACACCTACGTCGCCGCCAACGCCAACGACAACAGCGTGACGACGTACTGGGAGGGCGCGGGCGGCAGCTACCCGAACACGCTCACCGTGCAGCTCGGCGCGAACGCCGACGTGTCCTCGGTCGTGGTCAGGCTCGACCCGGCGGCCGTGTGGAGCACCCGTACCCAGACCTTCCAGGTGCTCGGCCGGGAGCAGGGGGCCTCGGGGTTCACGAACCTGGTCTCCTCGGCGTCGTACACGTTCGACCCGGCCTCGGGGAACACGGTGACGGTCCCGGTCGGCGCGCGGGTGGCCGACGTGCGGCTGTCGTTCACGGCCAACACCGGGGCTCCGGCGGGGCAGGTGGCCGAGCTCCAGGTGATCGGCGTGCCCGCGCCGAACCCGGACCTGACCGTGACCTCGCTGTCCTGGACGCCGCAGGCGCCGGTGGAGACCGACGCCGTCACGCTGGCGGCCGTGGTGAGGAACGCCGGCAACGCGCCGTCGGCCGCGACCGACGTCGCCTTCTCCCTCGGCGCCGCCAAGGTCGCCACCGCGAACGTGGGCGCGCTGGCCGCCGGCGCCTCCGCGACCGTGACCGCGAACATCGGCGCCCGGGACGCCGGCAACTACCCGGTCACCGCCAAGGCCGACGACGCCGGGACCGTCATCGAGCAGAACGAGTCCAACAACTCCCTCACCGGCCCGTCCCCGCTGGTGGTCAAGCCGGTGGACACCTCCGACCTGGTCGCCTCGCCGGTCTCCTGGACGCCGGGCAACCCGGCCGGCGGCAGCACGGTCACGTTCTCGGTCGCGATCAAGAACCAGGGCACGGTCGCCTCGGCGGCGGGCGCGCACGGCGTCACGCTGACCGTCGCGAACGAGGCGGGCACGGTCGTCAGGACCCTCACCGGCTCCCACAGCGGCGCGATCGCCGCCGGCGCCACCACCGCGCCCGTCACCCTGGGCACCTGGACGGCCGCCAACGGCAGGTACACGGTGAAGACCGTCATCGCGAACGACGCCAACGAGCTGCCGGTCAAGCAGGCCAACAACACCAGCACCCAGCAGCTCTTCGTGGGCCGCGGCGCGAACATGCCGTACGACACCTACGAGGCCGAGGACGGCGTGACCGGCGGCGGCGCGCAGGTCGTCGGCCCGAGCAGGGACGTCGGCACGGTGGCCGGCGAGGCGTCGGGCCGTCGCGCGGTGACGCTGAACCAGAACGGCTCCTACGTCGAGTGGACCACCAAGGCCGACACCAACACCCTGGTCACCCGCTTCTCCATCCCGGACGCCCCGGGCGGCGGCGGGACGAACTCGACCCTGAACATCTACGTCGACGGCGCCTTCCACAAGGCCATCGACCTGACCTCGAAGTACGCCTGGCTGTACGGCGCGGAGGCGAGCCCCGGCAACTCGCCCGGCGCCGGCCCGGCCCGGCACATCTACGACGAGGCCAACGTCATGCTGAACACCACCGTCCCCAAGGGCAGCAGGATCAGGCTGCAGAAGGACCCGGCCAACACCACGACCTACGCCATCGACTTCGTCAGCCTGGAGCAGGTCTCCCCGGCCGCGAACCCCGACCCCGCGCACTACGCCGTACCGGCCGGGTTCTCCCAGCAGGACGTGCAGAACGCCCTGGACAAGGCGCGCCAGGACAGCAACCTGACCGGCGTCTACCTGCCCGCCGGCACGTACCAGACGACGGGCAAGTTCCAGGTGTACGGCAAGGCCGTCAAGGTGGTCGGCGCGGGCCCCTGGTACACCAGGTTCGTCTCGCCCTCCGGCCAGGACGGCACCGACGTCGGCTGGCGCACCGAGGCGTCGTCGAACGGCTCGACGTTCGCCGGGTTCGCCCACTTCGGCAACTACACCTCGCGCATCGACGGCCCCGGCAAGATCTTCGACCTGTCGAAGGTCTCGAACATGACGATCGACAACATCTGGGTCGAGCACCAGATCTGCATGTTCTGGGGCACGAACGTCGACCACGTCACGATCAGGAACTCGCGGATCAGGAACACCTTCGCCGACGGCGCGAACTTCACCAACGGCAGCACGAACAACCTGATCACCAACGTCGAGACCCGCGCCACCGGCGACGACAGCTTCGCGCTGTTCGCGGCGATCGACAACGTCAACGCCGACCAGTCGGGCAACGTCTTCGAGAACATCAGCTCGCTGCTGACCTGGCGGGCCGCGGGCGTCGCGGTGTACGGCGGCCAGAACAACGTCGTGCGCAACGCCTACATCGCCGACACCCTGGTCTACTCGGGCATCACGATCAGCTCGCTCGACTTCGGCATCCCGATGCGGGACTTCGGGCCGGGCCAGACGAAGTTCGAGAACATCTCGCTCGTGCGCTCCGGCGGGCACTTCTGGGGACAGCAGACGTTCCCGGCGCTGTGGATCTTCTCCTCGTCCAAGAAGTTCACCGCGATCCGGGTGACCGACGTGGACATCGTGGACCCGACCTACAGCGGGATCATGTTCCAGACCGGCTACTCCAGCCCGAGCACGCCGCTGAACCCGGTCACCGACACGGTGTTCACGAACGTGTCGATCTCGGGGGCGCGCAGGAGCGGTGACGCCTTCGACGCCAAGTCCGGCTTCGGCATCTGGGTGAACGAGCTGCCCGAGCCGGGACAGGGCCCGGCGATCGGGTCGGCCACGTTCAACGGTCTGCGGCTGAGCGGCAACGCCACCGACATCCGCAACACGACGAGCACGTTCACGCTCAACGTGAACTGAGCCCGTCCCGACGTGTCGTCCGGGTCCGCGGGGGCCCGGACGACACGTCCGCGATATGACCAAAGTGGTATGGAAGCCGCGTGGACAACTTTAAAGTTTCTTTACATAATCCGATGAACCCGCTGGTCGCGGGCCCGCGCTCGGGCGACGAAAGGGTTGTCCACCATGAAGCGAACGCGCCGTCTCCTCGTCGTGCTGCTGGCCTCCGTCCTGGCGGCACTGGGCGTCCTCGTCGTCCAGACCTCCGCCCAGGCGGCCAACCTCCTCACCAACCCGGACTTCGAGACCGGGTCCCTGTCGCCGTGGTCGTGCACCGGCGGGCTGGGGTCCGTGGTCTCCACCCCGGTCCACTCCGGCACCAAGGCGCTGGCCGCGGCGGCCAGCGGGTCCGACACCGCGCAGTGCACCCAGTCGGTGTCGGTGCGGCCGAGCACGACGTACACGCTGAGCGCCTGGGTGCGCGGCAGCTACGTCTACCTCGGCGTCACCGGCGGCTCCTCCTCGTGGACCTCGTCGGCGACGGCGTACACGCAGCTCAGCGTGTCGTTCACGACGACGGCGAACCAGAGCACCGCCGTCATCTTCCTGCACGGCTGGTACGGGCAGGGCACCTACTACGCCGACGACGTCAACTTCGACGGCCCCGGCGGCACCGCCACCCCCACGGTCACCCCCACAGTCACCCCGACCGTGACGCCGACGGTGACCCCGACCGTCACGCCCACCGTGACGCCCACGGTCACCCCGACCGTGACCCCCACCGTGACGCCCACCGACACCACCTGCCCGACCAAGCCGCGCCCGGCCGGCAAGGTGATCCAGGGCTACTGGGAGAACTGGGACGGCGCCATCAACGGCGTGCACCCGCCGCTCGGCTGGATCCCGATCACCGACCCGCGCATCAAGCAGCACGGCTACAACGTGATCAACGCCGCGTTCCCCGTCATCCGCTCCGACGGCACCGTGCTGTGGGAGGACGGCATGGACGCCACCGTCAAGGTCGCCACCCCGGCCGAGATGTGCCAGGCCAAGGCCGCGGGCGCGACGATCCTCATGTCCATCGGCGGCGCGGCGGCCGGCATCGACCTCGGCTCCAGCGCCGTCGCCGACCGCTTCGTGGCGACCGTCGTGCCGATCCTGAAGAAGTACAACTTCGACGGTATCGACATCGACATCGAGACCGGCCTGACCGGCGGCGGGAGCATCACCCAGCTCTCGGCCTCGCAGTCGAACCTCATCCGGATCATCGACGGCGTGCTCGCCCAGATGCCGGCCGGGTTCGGCCTGACCATGGCGCCGGAGACGGCGTACGTGACGGGCGGCAGCGTGACGTACGGGTCCATCTGGGGCGCGTACCTGCCGATCATCAAGAAGTACGCCGACAACGGCCGCCTGTGGTGGCTGAACATGCAGTACTACAACGGCAGCATGTACGGCTGCTCCGGCGACTCCTACTCCGCCGGCACCGTGCAGGGCTTCACCGTGCAGACCACCTGCCTGAACAACGGCCTGACCATCCAGGGCACGACGATCACCGTCCCCTACGACAAGCAGGTTCCCGGCCTGCCCGCGCAGCCGGGAGCCGGCGGCGGGTACATGGCGCCCTCGCTGGTGTCGCAGGGCTGGAACGCCTTCAACGGCCAGCTCAAGGGCCTGATGACCTGGTCGATCAACTGGGACGGCTCGAAGGGCTGGACGTTCGGGGACAACGTCAGAGGTCTGCAGGGTCGCTAGGGACAGGACGCGGCGGCCTCCCGGCGCGCCAGGGGCGCCGGGAGCGCCGCCGCGTCCGCAAGGTAACGCCAGGTAACGCTTGGCTGTGAATCCGTCCCACTGGTTTGCCGCGTTTGCGGGTGCATGGAAGCCTCTAGGCAAAAAGCGCCGAGGACCAGGTGGGGATTCAGGTGTCAAGAGTTAGCGGGGGGACGGTGTCGCGGCGTTCCGGCCGGTTGACCGCCTGCGTGATGGGGTTCGCCGCCCTGGCCGTGCTGGCCGCCGGATGCTCCCTCGGCGCCACCACCGGCCAGGAGACCACCGGCGCACAGCCGCCGCAGGCGTCCCCGCCCGCCGCCACCGCGAAGGCCCAGAAGCCGCCGCCCGTGGAAGCCGACTGGCCGCGCTGGGGGCTGACCCACACCGGCGTCAGCGCCAACAACATCACCCCGCGCCTGGAACAGGACGTCGCCCGCGCGCTGTCCGAGACGCCGATGCTGCAGAACCAGCACATCATGGGCTTCGGCGCGCTCAACCCCGAGCCGCGCCGGGGCGACTACTTCTGGGAGGACCTCGACAGCCGGACGAACTTCATGCGGGAGTCCGGCGGCACCGGGATCATCACGCTGTGCTGCGCCCCCGACTGGATGAAGGGCGGCCCCGAAGGCCCGACCGAGGAGTCGGCCTGGCAGGAGCACCTGGAGGACGCGCCGTACCCGGAGTACTTCGACGAGTTCGCCAAGCTGGCGGCGACCGTGGCCGAGCGGTACCGGGACGTGAAGTACTTCATGGTCTGGAACGAGTTCAAGGGCTTCTGGCGTGACCACAAGAAGCCTGCGGACTACAAGGGCTACACCCAGCTGTACAACAAGGTGTACGACGCGGTGAAGGCGGTCCGTCCCGACGCCAAGGTCGGCGGCCCGTACCTGGGCTTCGACAGCGACAGCAAGGGCGACACCGAGCTGCGCGGCCCGTGGGGGGCGGTCAACCAGCACGCCCTCGACGCCTTCGAGTACTGGTTCAAGAACAAGAAGGGCGCCGACTTCGTCGTCGTGGACGGCGCCTCCCCCACCGAGACCCACGAACTGCTGCCGGACGCGTTCGGCGCCCTGGCCAAGTTCAGCGCGATCACCAAGTGGCTGCGCGAGAAGACCGGCGACCTGCCGGTGTGGTGGTCGGAGTGGTACTTCGTGCCCGAGGACGGCACCGTCTGGGACGAGCCCATGCGGCTGGCCGTGCAGGCCGCCTCGATGATGGAGTTCGCCAAGAGCGGCGCCAGCACGGCCCTGTACTGGAACCCGCAGGCCAAGGACGGCGAGTGCAGGGCCTGCATGTGGGAGCCGCGCACGGGCGCGCTGATGCCGACGGGCAAGCTGGTGGGCGACTTCACCCGGTGGTTCCCGGCGGGCGCGCAGATCGACCCGGTCACCTCCTCCGACCCGCGGGTGCGGGTGCTGGCCCAGCCGCAGCGGCTGCTCGCGGTCAACACGGTCGACAAGCAGGTCACCACGACGGTGGACGGCAAGGAGCTGACGCTCAAGCCGTACGAGATCAAGTGGAGCGACCGCTAGCTGTTCTGCCCCGTGCGGTGATCATACGGGCGTGATGGCGGTCCGGTATGACGGCCGCCATTGATCCGGCTGACTCGCCTTGACACGATGCGCAAGATTCCGAGTAAATCTGCTGAGGGAACTTGCGCATGTTGAAGCTCCGACCAGGGCTGAGCGCGCTCGTCGTGATCGCGACGCTCGGCCTGACCACCCCGCCCTCGACGGCGGCCCCGCTCGGCGCGCCCGCCTGCGCGCCCGACACGACCGTCACCACCGACTCGGGCCAGGTGTGCGGGATCGCGGGCGAGGGCCTGCGCTCCTGGCTCGGCATCCCGTACGCCGCGCCGCCCGTCGGCGACCTGCGCTGGACGCCCGCGCGCCGGCCCACACCGTGGCCCGGCGTGCTCTCCGGCACCGGGCGGGGCAGCCCGTGCCCGCAGGCGGAGCTGCTCGGCTCCCCCTCCGAGGATGAGGACTGCCTCAAGCTCAACGTCGCCACCCCCGCCGGGGCGCGGAAGCTGCCCGTCATGGTGGAGTTCCACGGCGGCGGCTTCCGGTACGGCTCCCCGTCCGACGGCTCCTACCTGGCCAGGGCCGGGAACGTGGTGCACGTCGGCGTGGGCTACCGGCTGGGCATTTTCGGATTCCTGTCACACCGGGCGTTCGGCCCGAACGCCGGCAACTACGCCCTGTCCGACCAGCAGGAGGCGCTGCGCTGGGTCCGGCGCAACATCGCCCGCTTCGGCGGCGACCCCGCCAACGTGACGATCTTCGGGGCCAGCGCCGGCGGGTCCAGCGTCTGCGCGCACACGGCGTCGCCGACCGCCAAGGGCCTGTTCGAGAAGGGGATCGTGCAGAGCGGTGAGTACAACTCGCTGCTCGGCGCGAACACCTTCTGGCAGCCGCAGGACTGCAAGGCCGAGCTGCCCACGCAGGCCGAGGCGCAGGCCCAGGGCGCCAGGTTCGCCACCGCGCTCGGCTGCGAGCAGGCCGCCGACCCCGGCGCGTGCCTGCGGGCCCAGCCGGTCAAGGCGCTGCTCGACCAGTCCTCCGACGGGCTCGGCCCGGACCGCGGGACGATCGCGCCCATCGTGGACGGCCGCATCCTGACCATGTCGCCGTCGCGGGCGTTCGCCAAGGGCAGGGTGAACAGGGTCTCGCTCATGCACGGTGTGGGCCGCGACGAGGTCCAGCTCCCGTCCGCCGACACCCCGGCCGAGTACGAGACCCTGGTCCGCCGGCAGTACGGCGCCCTCGCCCCCGAGGTTCTCGCCCGCTACCCGCTGGCCAGGTTCCCCGCGCCCGCGGCGTTCATCGCGTACCGGACGATCGTGGCCGACAGCAACTCGGTCTGCCCGGCGCTGCTCAACGACGAACGGCTGGCAGCGCACCTCCCGGTGTACGCCTTCCAGGTGGACAACACCGACGCGCCCCCGCTGTTCTTCCTCGACCAGACCAAGCCGAACGGCGCCTTCCACGTCAGCGAGATGCCCTTCCTGTACTCCGACGTCAAGGACCTGGACGCCAACCAGCGCTCCTTCGGCGCCCAGCTCGTCGCCCAGTGGACGGGCTTCGCCCGCACCGGCGACCCGACCGCGGAGGGGACCCCGCTCTGGCCCCGTTACACCCGCGCCGACCCCGCCGTCATGTCCCTGGCCCCGGCCGGTGACAGCCAGCTGACGCGGGAGATCGCCAGGCAGCACCAGTGCGCGTTCTGGAACAAGGAGGCGACGTCATGATCCGGCTGTTGACCGCGCTCTGCCTCGCGCTGTTGCAGGGGCCCGCCCCCGCGCAGGCGGCGGCCGGGGGCGACTGGCCCATGTGGCAGCAGAGCCCGCTGGGCTGGCGGCACAACGCGGCCGAGCGGGCGATCAACCCGCGCACGGTCGGCGGCCTCGCGCTGAAGTGGGCCTTCGCCTACCCCAAGGAGGCCGGCACGCCGCGCAGCCAGCCCGCCGTCGTGGGCGACACCGTGTACTTCGGCTCCCCCGAAGGCAAGCTGTACGCCAGGGACGCCGCCACCGGCGCCGCCCGCTGGGAGTTCGACCTGACGACCGTCGGCACCGGCCGCACCCAGGTCCAGGACGGCCCGGCCGTGGCCAGGGGCAAGGTGTACTTCGGCGACGTGCGCGGCTGGTTCTACGCCGTCGACCAGCGCACCGGCCGCCTGGCCTGGGCCCGCAGGCTCGACGACACCGTCACGGCGATCGTGACCAGCTCGCCCCTGGTCTTCGGCGACCGGGTCTACGTCGGCGTCTCCAGCGGCGAGAACATCATCGGCAAGGAGCACGCCTGCTGCACCTTCCGCGGCCACCTCGACGCCATGGACGCCGACACCGGCCGCCCGATCTGGCGCTTCAACACCGTGCCGAAGGCGCGCCAGGACGGCACCTGGCCCAACGGCGTCCCCCGGTACGCCCCCTCGGGCGGCGGCGTGTGGGGCTCCCCCGCCCTCGACCCGCTCACCCGCACCCTGTACGTCGGCACCGGCCAGAACTACACCGGCAGCGCCGGCCACTACGACTCGGTGCTGGCGCTGGACATCGACACCGGCCGGCCGCGCTGGACCCGGCGGATGACCGACGTGGACACCTGGCGGCTGGAGTGCTCGCTGCCCACCCCCGAGGACCGCGAGTACTGCCCCAACTTCCCCGACGGCACCGCGCTCGACTTCGACCTCGGGGCCGCGCCCAACGTGTTCAGGACCGGCGGGCGCACCCTGGTCGGGATCGGGCAGAAGGCGGGCGTGTACCACGTGCTCGACGCCCGTACCGGGAAGGTCGTCTGGCAGCGGCAGCTGTCGAAGCCGATGCCCGGCGGCGGCCTGTCCGGCGTCCAGTGGGGCACCTCCTTCGACGGGGAACGCCTGTACGTGGCCACGTACATGGCCCGGCCCGGCATCCTGTTCGCCCTCGACCCGGCGACCGGGCATCTGCTGTGGGAGACGCCCAACCCGGCCGACGGCTGCGCCACCGGCGGCGCGGCCCAGTACCCGCAGGTCTGCCAGCTCGGCCACACCCCGGCCGTCTCCAGCACGCCCGGCCTGGTGTGGGAGGGCAGCATGGACGGCAAGATGCGGGCCTACTCGGCGCGCACCGGCGAGGTGGTGTGGACCTACGACACCATGCAGGAGGTGCAGGGCGTCAACGGGCTGACCGGGCGCGGCGGGGCCGTCTCGGGCGGCGGCGGGGCCGTGGTGTCGCACGGCATGCTGTACGTCCAGTCCGGGTACTCCTTCACGCCGTACCCGAACCCGTACGGGTCGGTGTTCCTGGCCTTCAGCCTTCCGTAGGGCAGCCTTCCGTAGGGCAGCCTTCCGCAGGGCCCGCCGGGGCGGTCGAGCCGCGTACCACCAGCTCGGTCGCCAGCTCCACGTGGTGGGAGTCGATCCGCTCGCCGGCCGCCAGCCGCAGCGCGGTGCGCAGGGCCGCCCGGCCCATCTCGCGCAGCGGCTGGCGCACGGTGGTCAGCTGCGGCGAGGCCATCCGCGCGATCTGGGTGTCGTCGAAGCCGACGATGCTCAGGTCCTCCGGGATGCGCAGGCCGCGCGACCTGGCGGCCTCCATGACCCCGAGCGCGATCTCGTCGCAGCCGGCGAAGATCGCGGTCGGGGGCCGCGGCAGGTCGAGCACGCTCGCGCCGTTGACCAGGCCGTCCTGGTAGTGGAAGTGGGCGGTGCGGACGTAGCCGGGCGGCTCGGGCGCGCCGGCCGCCTCCAGCGCCGCGCGGTAGCCGTGCAGGCGGGCCTGGTTGCAGGCCGAGGTCGGCGGGCCGCCGATGTAGGCGATGCGGCGGTGGCCGAGGGAGAGCAGGTGCTGGGTCGCGGTCAGGCCGCCGGCGAAGTTCGTCGAGCCGACGCTGGTCACGCTGGTGGTCGGCAGGTTGAGCGGGTCGATCACGACCAGCGGCAGCCGGGCCCGCGACAGCGCCCCGAGCTGCGCGCCGGTCAGCTCGCTGGTCACCACGATGAGCGCCCGCCGCCCGGCGGCGACCAGGTCGCGCGCCCAGCCGCCGGCGCGCTGGTGGCTCTTCCTGATGCTGACGACGACCGACGTCTCCAGCTCGTCGCCGGCCTCGATCGCGCCGTGGATGATCTCGGTGGAGTAGGCGTTGAGGTCGTCGTCGAACTGCACCTCGACCGTGGCGGGGCCGCCCGCCTCGGCGCGGCGCGGCGTGGCGGGCACGTAGTCGTGCTGCTGGAGCAGCGACTCCACCAGCGAACGGGTCGCCGGGGCCACGTCGCTGCGGCCGTTGAGCACCTTGGAGACGGTGGCGACGGACACGCCGGCCGAGGCCGCGACGGTGGCCAGCGTGGCGCGCCTAGGAGCCGGCATCTGTTCCTCCTCGGATCTCCACGGGGGTGACCAGCCGCCTGCCGGCGCCGACCGGCCGCGCCGGCCCGGTCAGCCGGACCACGCCGCGGCACGGCAGGTCGGCGGCGGACGTGCCGACGAGCACCTCGACGTCTCCAGGCTCCACGACGCGCCGCAGGTCACGCCCGGTGAAGGCGGTCCTGTCGGTGTGCACGAGGAAGGAGACCCGGCTGCTCGCGCCCGGTTCGAGGCGGACCCTGGCGAAGCCGGTGAGCTGCTTCACCGGCCTGGTGACCTGGGCGAGGACGTCGTGCAGGTAGAGCTGCACGACCTCGTCGCCGGCCCGGTCGCCGGTGTTGGCGACGGTGACCGAGACGGTGAACTCGCCGTCGGCCGGCACCTCGTCGGCGCTGAGGCGCAGGTCGCCCACCTCGAAGGAGGTGTAGGAGCGGCCGTGCCCGAAGGGGAACAGCGGGGTGGGATCGAGGTTGCTGATGCCCTTGCTGTCGGCTCCGAGCGGGGGCTGCAGGTAGGTGCCCGGCTGCCCGCCAGGATGGCGGGGTATCTGCACGGGAAGCTTGCCTCCAGGCTGGACACGACCGGTCAGTATACCGGCGATCGCCCCGCCGCCCTCCTCCCCGGGCATGAACGCCTGGACCAGCCCGGCGGCTCCGGCGTGCACCTCGCCCAGCGCGTACGGACGGCCGGAGACGACCACCACGACGACCGGCGTGCCGGTCGCGAACAGCTCGGCCAGCAGGTCGGCCTGGAGGCCGGGCAGCCGCAGGTCCTCGGCGTCGCAGCCCTCGCCCGACGTGCCCTGGCCGAACAGGCCGGCCAGGTCGCCCACGACGGCCACGCACAGGTCGGCCTCGCGGGCGGCGGCGGTCGCCGCGGCGAAGCCGGACCGGTCGCCGCCCTGCACCGCGCACCCCGGCTCGTAGGTGATCTCGGCGCCGGGCAGCTCGGCGCGCAGCGCGTCGAGCACGGTCGGGGCCTCGACGCCGAGCCCGAGCCCGGGGTGGCGGGGCAGCACGTGGTTGGGGAAGGCGTAGCAGCCCATGAACGTGCGCGGGTCGTCGGCGCACGGGCCGACGACGGCGACCCGGCCGAGGCCGGCCCGCAGCGGCAGCGCGGTCCCGGCGTCGAGCAGCACGATCGAGCGTTCGGCCAGCTCGCGGGCCAGGGCGCGGTTGGCGGCCGAGTCCAGCTCGGCGTTCTCCACGCCGGCGACCGAGCCCTCCGGCGTCCAGCCGGGGTCGAGCAGGCCGAGCTGCACCTTCTGGGTGAGCAGCCGGCGCGCTGCGCGGTCGACCAGCGACTCGGGAAGCTCGCCCCGGCGCACCCGCTCGACCAGGCCGGCCCCGAAGCCGAGGGTGTCGGGCAGCTCGACGTCCACGCCCGCGGCGAGCGCCTGCGCCCCCGCGTCGCCGGGGTCGGCGGCCACCTGGTGCATGGTCGCCAGGAACGGGACCGCCCAGTAGTCGGACACGACGGTGCCGGTGAAGCCCCACTCCTCGCGCAGCAGCTCGGTCAGCAGCCAGGAGTCGACGGCGGCGGGCACGCCGTCCACGTCGGAGTAGGAGTTCATCACCGAACGGGCGCCGCCCAGGGTGACGGCCGCCTCGAACGGCGGCAGGATCATGTCCATCAGCTCGCGGCGGCCCATCGGCACCGGGCCGTGGTTGCGGGCGGCCCGTGAGGCCGAGTACCCGGCGAAGTGCTTGAGCGTGGCGATCACGCCGGCCTTCTCCAGGCCGCGCACGTACGCCGCGCCGAGCATCGAGACGAGGTACGGGTCCTCGCCCATCGTCTCCTCGACCCGGCCCCACCGGTAGTCGCGCACCACGTCGAGCACCGGGGACAGGCCCTGGTGCACGCCCACGGCGCGCATGTCCCGCCCGATGGCCGCGGCCATGCGCTCGACCAGGTCCGGGTCGAAGGTGGCGGCCCACGCGATGGCCGCCGGGTAGACGGTGGCGCCGTAGGTGGTGAAACCGGTCAGGCATTCCTCGTGCACGACGGCCGGGATGCCGAGCCTGGACAGGCCGACGACCTCGCGTTGCAGGCGCACCACCTCGGCGGCGCCCTCGGCCACCGTCACCGGGACGCTGCCGAACACGCGGGTCAGGTGGCCGAGCCCGTGCCGCGCGGCCTCTCCCAAGGGGACGGTGCCCGAGGCGGCGAAAACGTCCTGCATCGGGGCCACGTTGTGGGTGCCGGTGGCGTCCGGGTCGGGGACGGGGGGCTCCTCCCCGTGCGCCATGTCGTTGCCCACCCACCGGCTGCCGAGCTGGGCGACCTTCTCCTCCAGCGTCAGCTCCTGAAGGAGGGCCTCGACCCGCTCGGCCACGGGAAGCGCCGGGTCCAGCCACGGACCGAGGACCCGATCCGCCGGGGTCCGATCTAGAGCCGTCATGAACTGCACTCCTTCAAGAGTTCCTGCCGCAAATTTTCGAAATGTTTCGAGGCCATGCCCGCCACCTGCACAATGCCGCAAAGCTGATGGAATGGCCAGCTAGTTGCCCGCGCGACAGTACTACACGGGCCCGGCGCCCGCCCAGAGCCGGTTTCCCCGGTAAGGGTCTTGACACGGTAATGGTCGAAATCTAGATTGACGTGCCGCGCGGTCATGTCGCAAATGTTTCGACGAGTTCACTCAAGGGCGAGTGGACGAGCGGCATTGGGGGGTTGCCGATCCGACCGCGGGGCCAACGCGTCCCAAGGACAACCGAGCCGCGGCCAGGCCACGGCATTCGAGTACGGAGATCAGCGTGGAGACCAGGTCAACCTCTCGCCGCACCTTCCTCAGCCTCTCCATGGGGCTGCCCCTGGGAGCCGCGCTCGCCGCCTGCGGCACGTCCGGCCCCACCCGCGCGGGTGGCGGCAGCCCGACCGGAGGTGGCGGCGGCGGCGCCAAGGCCACCTACTGGTACCTGTCGGTCGAGCCGCAGGAAGGCGTGCGCCGCCGGGCGATCGAGCGCTTCAACAAGGCGAACCCCGGCACCCCGATCGAGGGCACGCCGTTCCAGAACGACGCCTACAAGACCAAGATCAAGACCGCCATCGGCGCCGGCCAGGCCCCCACGCTGATCTGGGGCTGGGGCGGCGGCACGCTGCGCAGCTACGTGCAGGCCGGCCAGGTCGAGGACCTGACGTCGTGGTTCGCGGAGAACGCCGCCGTCAAGGACCGGCTGTTCCCCTCCTCCTTCGGCGCGGCCACGGTCGACGGCAAGATCTACGCCATGCCGTGCGAGACCGTGCAGCCGATCGTCCTGTACTACAACAAGGAGGTCCTGGAGAAGGTCGGCGTGCAGCCGCCGACGACCTGGGGCGAGATCATGGACATCGTGCCCAAGATCAACGCCAAGGGCATCGCGCCGTTCTCGCTCGGCGGCCAGTCGCGCTGGACGAACATGATGTGGCTGGAGTTCCTGTTCGACCGGATCGGCGGCCCCGAGGTGTTCCAGGCGGTGTTCGAGGGCCAGAAGGACGCCTGGTCCAACCCCGCCGCCCTCGACGCCCTGACCAAGATGCAGGACCTGATCAAGGCGAACGGCTTCATCAAGGGCTTCTCCTCCATCACCGCCGACTCCAACGCCGACCAGGCGCTGCTCTACACCGGCAAGGCCGCCATGATGCTGCACGGCGGCTGGACGTACGGCGGCATGAAGAACGACGGCGGCGACTTCGTCCCCGGCGGCCACCTCGGCTACATGAACTTCCCGCCCGTGGACGGCGGCAAGGGCGACCCGAGCAACACCGTCGGCAACCCCGGCCAGTACCTGTCGATCTCCGCCAAGGCCACCCCCGAGCAGAAGGAGCTCGCCAAGAAGTTCTTCACCAGCGGCGTGCTCGACCAGACCGAGGTCAAGGAGTGGGCGGACACCGGCGCCGTCCCGATCGTCAAGGGCGCCGACGCGGCCTTCGCCTCCTCCCCCGACGCCGACTTCCTGAAGTTCGTCTACGGCATCGCCAGCAACGCCCAGACCTTCGCCCAGTCGTGGGACCAGGCGCTCAGCCCGACCGCGGCCGAGGTGCTGCTGGACAACATCGCCAAGCTCTTCCAGCTGTCCATCTCGCCGCAGCAGTTCCAGACGAACATGAACGCGGTCATCGGCAAGTGAGCGTGATCCCGATCCCCGCCGGGCGGGGGACGCCGGCGGCCGCCGGGCGAGGGGGCCGCGGCTCCCTGGCCTGGCTGGCCGTCCCGGCGTTGCTGTTCTTCGTCGCCTTCGGCGTGATCCCGCTGATCGGCGTCCTCGTCCTCAGCTTCACCTCCTGGGACGGGCTCGGCGACATCGGCTTCGCCGGCCTGTCCAGCTGGCAGGCCGTGCTCTCCGACCCCGGGCTGCCGCACGCCCTGTGGGTGACGTTCCTGGTGATGGCCGCGTCCTGGGCGCTGCAGACGCCGGCCAGCATCCTGCTCGGGGTGTTCCTGGCCGGTCAGCAGCGCTACCGGGCCTTGTTGTCGGTGTTCTACTTCATCCCGCTGCTGCTCAGCTCGGCCGCCATCGCCATCGCCTACAAGTCGCTGCTCGACCCGAACTTCGGGCTCGGCGCCGGGCTCGGCCTCGACCTGCTGGCCCAGGACTGGCTGGGCGAGCCCGTCCTCGCCTTCAGCGTGGTGATCTTCGTGGTGTCGTGGCAGTTCATCCCGTTCCACTCGCTGATCTACCAGGGCGGCGTGCGGCAGATCCCGCGCTCGATGTACGAGGCCGCCCAGCTCGACGGCGCGGGCCGGGTCCGCACGTTCTTCAGCATCACGCTGCCGCAGCTCAAGTACACGATCATCACGTCCTCGACGCTGATGGTGGTCGGGTCGCTGACCTTCTTCGACCTGATCTTCGTGCTGACCGTGGGCGGGCCCGGCGACGCCACGCGGGTGCTGGCCCTCGACATGTACAAGCGGGGGTTCCAGGCCAACCTGATGGGCCCGGCCAGCGCGATCGCGGTCATCCTCGTCCTCGTGGGCCTGGCGCTGGCGCTGCTGCTGCGCCGTCTGGGCGGCCGCGACGCCTCGGCGAGCCAGCTGGAAGGGGCCTGACATGGCGACGACGCTGACCGAGCCGGCACGGCGGGCCGCCGGCGCGTCCCCGCGGGCGGGCGGGCCGGCCGCGGCCCGGCGCAACTGGGTGGCCGGGGTGGCCGGGTGGATCTGGCTGGCGATCGTGGTGGTGCCGATCTACTGGATCGTCATCACCAGCTTCAAGGAGCAGCGCTCCTACTACGCCTCCAACCCGCTGGCGCCGCCGTCGGAGCCGACGCTCGGGGCGTACAAGGTGGTGCTGGAGTCGGACTTCCCGCTGTACTTCCTCAACAGCCTCGTCGTCACCCTCGGCGCGGTGGTCCCGGCCGTCGGGGTGTCGTTCATGGCGGCGTACGCGATCGTGCGGGGCGGCGGGCGGTTCCTGCGCGGGGTGAACTCGCTGTTCCTCATGGGGCTGGCGATCCCGCTCCAGGCCACGATCATCCCGATCTACCTGATCATCATCCGGCTGCACCTGTACGACTCGCTGCTGGGCATGATCCTGCCCTCCATCGCGTTCGCGATCCCGCTGTCGGTGCTGGTGCTGTCCAACTTCATCAGGGACGTGCCCAAGGAGCTGTTCGAGTCGATGCGGCTGGACGGCGCCACCGACTGGGGCCTGCTCTGGCGGCTGACGTTCCCGCTGACCCGCCCGGCCGTGGTCACGGTGACGATCTACAACGCGCTGACGATCTGGAACGGCTTCCTGCTGCCGCTGATCCTGACCCAGAGCCCGGACAAGCGCACGCTGCCGCTGGCATTGTGGACGTTCCAGGGCCAGTACAGCGTGAACGTGCCCGCCGTGCTCGCCTCGGTCGTCCTGACCACGCTGCCCATCCTGATCCTTTACGTGGTGGGCCGCCGTCAGCTGCTCAGCGGGCTGACCGCGGGCTTCGGCAAGTGAGCGACGGTCCTCCCCCGCGCGGGAGGACCGTCCATCGCCGCGCGCACCAGCGCCTCGGCGTCCCTGGCCAGGACGGCGCGCGCCCGGCCGGTCGCCCTCGCGGTAGCGCAGGGTCGCGGGCCGTACGACGGCGCCGGCGTCGACCGCCGGACGGAAGTCGCCCATCCCCTGCCCGCACCACGTGGTGCCCTCGGGGAAGGCCACGACGGTGTCGCCCGCCCGCAGCGCCCCGGCGACCGCGGCGACCGCCGAGGGCAGGGCGGACAGGCACGACACATGATTGGCCACCACCAGCGCCCCGGCCTCCCCACCTGCCTCCGAACCCCCGGCCGGGTCCCGTGGTTCCTCGGCGACGAGTTCCAGGCGGACGCCGAGGGCGCGCAGCATGAGCCGGGCCCACGTCCCGGTGGCGCGCGCCCGTACGTCGGCGCGCACGTGGCGGGCCGTCAGCGCGACCGGAACCCCGGCCAGCACCACCAGGACCGCGGCGAGCAGCCGCAGCGCCCGGCGCGCCATCCCCGCGCCCAGGACCGCGGCCCGCACGCACATGTCCGGCGTGCACGGGCCCGTACGCAGCCACGGGCCGGTCACGGCGTCCCGCCCAGGAAGTGGCGCAGGTGGCGGGTGTTCACCTGGGCCATCGACAGCAGCACGAAGAAGTCGGCCGTGCCGAAGTCCCGGTCGTGCGCGGGCGGCCCGCACACCCACGCGCCCAGCCGCAGGTAGCCGCGGAGCAGGGCGGGCGCCACGAACCGGTCCGAGCGCGGCGCGCCGTCGCCCGGCCAGGGCACGAGCGGTGTGACCCGGTACTCCTCGGGACCGAGCGGCACCCGCGCGGCCACGCCGGCCGCCAGCGCGCCGCCGTCGTCGAGCGGCACCGAGCAGCAGCCGGCCAGCCACTGGTGGCCGCCGCTCACCATGTACCGGGCGATCCCCGCCCACATCAGCGCGACCACCGCGCCGTCCCGGTGATCCGGATGAACGGTGGTACGTCCGGCTTCGACCAGGTTTTTCCTGATGGGAGCGAGGGCGCGCAGGTCGAACTCGGTGTCGGAGTAGAGCCGGTCGGCCCGTCCCGGCGGCAGCAGCCGGTACGTGCCCACCACCCGCCGCCCCTCCCGTACCAGGAGGTGGTCGCAGTAGGCGTCGAACCTGTCCACGTCGAGGCCGGAGACCGGGCTGTCGAGCCGCGCCCCCATCTCCTCGGCGAAGACCTCGTACCGCAGCCGCTGGGCGGCCCGGAGGTCGGCGGGGCTCGTGGCCATCCCGACCGTGTACCGGCTCGTGTCAAGAGAGATCGTCATGGGCGCGAGTCCTTCCCTGAAAGCGTCTCGCGACCATGTCGTCATGCCGACATGACGGCCGGCTCTCCCGTCGGGGGCACCCGGGCGTCGGAGCGGTGAACTAGCTCGCGGCCTCCCTCTCGCGGTCGCGGCGGTTGGCGTACAGGCTGGTCAGGGTCACCGTGGTCAGGACGACGACGATCACGCCGAGCGAGGCGAGCGTCGGGATCTGCGGCATCCAGTCCCAGACGCCGTGCGCCCAGTGCAGGATGAGCTTGACCCCGATGAAGGCCAGGATGACGCTCAGCCCGTGGTTGAGGTGGCGCAGCTTGGCCAGGACGCCCTGGAGCACGAAGTACAGCGCCCGCAGGCCCATCAGCGCGAACGCGTTGGTGGCGAAGACCAGGAACGGGTCCTCGGTCACGCCGTACACGGCCGGCACCGAGTCCACGGCGAAGACGATGTCCGTGCCGAGGACGGCGATCGCGGCCAGGGCCAGCGGCGTCAGGGCCAGCCGGCCGCCCTCGCGCACGGCCAGCCGGGAGCCGCGGTAGTCGTCGGTGACCGGCACGAAGCGGCGCACCAGCCGGACGCTGCGCATGGAGGAGATGTCCACCTGCTGCTCGTGGCCGCCGAGCACGTCCTTGAGGATCTTGCCGGCGGTGACGATGAGGATCGCGCCGAACAGCAGGAACGCCCACGTGCCGCTCTGCAGCGCGGCGGCGCCGAGCCAGATGAAGATCCCGCGCAGGACGAGCGCGCCGACGATGCCGTACAACAGGACCTGCCGGGCCAGCGCGGGCGGGACCGCGAAGGCCGCCAGCAGCAACATGAACACGAACAGGTTGTCCACCGACAACGACTTCTCCACCACGAAGCCGGTGAAGAACTCCACGGCGACGCCGCCGCCGTGGGCCGCCCACAGGTAGAACCCGAAGATCACCGGCAGGATCAGGTAGAAGACCGACCAACCGGCCGCCTCGCGCATGCGGACCTCGTGCGGGCGCCTGGTCAGCAGCAGATCCAGGCCCAGCAGCAGCACGAGCCCGGCGATCGCGACCAGCCACAGGGTGGGCGTGGCGATGGTGGTCAGGGCGGGGGCAGCCTGGGATATGCCCGTGGGCATGGGTCCTCCTCGAACGCGCGTCATCGTTCGAGGTCTCCTTCGCCCGTGCGCCGATCGCGCGGGCGGCCGCCCGGGGACGTCAGGGACGTCCGTACTGACCGGGCCGGCGCTTGCGAAGTACTCCCCTCGGCCACCTCAGCCTAGGCGATGTCACGACATGTCACCACCTGTTGGCTCCCGCGATCCGCGCGGGCCCACGCGGGGCCGGGTGGCCCCTGCCCGGAGGGAGACGGGACGGTCACCGGCCGCCACCCTGACTCGGGGTCGGAAAAGCGCTGACTGTGCCATTTACCGTTAGGAAACTTTCCTTTATATTTGGGAGCATCCCCCAGCATGAAGGAACGGTGACATGCGCAGAGTATGGACCTTCTTAGCCATGGCGGCGGTCTCCGTCGCCACCGTCGTCGCGCTCTCCCCGCCGGCCTCGGCGCACGGTTACATCTCCGACCCACCGAGCCGTCAGGCCAACTGCGCGGCCGGCAAGGTCAAGAACTGCGGCCAGATCATCTGGGAGCCGCAGAGCGTCGAGGGCCCCAAGGGCCTGCGCAACTGCAGCGGCGGCGACGCCCGGTGGGCGCCACTGGACGACGACAGCAAGGCCTGGCCCGCCGCGACCGTGGGTGACACGGTCAACTTCAAGTGGCTCATCGAGGCCCGGCACGCGACCAGCACGTGGGAGTACTACGTCGGCGGCACCCGGATCGCCCTGTTCAACGACCACGGCAGGGAACCGGGCGCGACGGTGACGCACTCGGTCAGCCTGGGCGGCCGTACCGGGCGCATCAAGCTGCTGGCCATCTGGAACATCGCCGACACCGAGAACGCCTTCTACAACTGCGTCGACCTCCAGGTCGGCCCCGGCGGCCCCACGCCGACGCCCACCCCGACGCCCACTCCGACGCCCACTCCGACGCCCACTGCCACGCCCACCCCGACCCCGACCCCCACGCCCACGGTGACCCCGACCCAGGGTCCGGCCGGCAACTGGACCGCGGGGACCGCGTACAAGTCGGGTGACCAGGTGGTCTACAACAACGTCACCTACCGCTGCGTGCAGCCGCACACGGCGCTGCCCGGCTGGGAGCCGCCGAACGTGCCCGCCCTGTGGCAGCGGGTGTGATCGTCTGACTCCGGTGCACGAAAGGGGTGCGGTCGGCCAGAATCGGGCCGACCGCACCTTCTCTTCTGGAAGGCACCGATCTCTTCTGGAAGGCACCGATGAAACGACTTCTCCTCGTCCTCACCGTCGTCGTGGTGGCGGCGGCCGTCTGGGGCGGCGTCCTGCTGCTGTCGGCCACGGCCGACGAGGGGCAGGGCAGGCAGCGGCTGGCGGTGGCGCCCTCGGTCGTGCGCGAGAGCGTGATCGTCGACGGCGGCGGTCAGGTCGTCGGGAAGCTGGACGCCGACTGCGCGACCGGCCGGTTCCCGGCCTTCTGCCATCGGGTGCGCGCCGAGCTGACCGCGCTCGACCCGCGCCTGCTCACCCGGGGCGGCCTGGTGGTCGCGACGACCCTCGACCCGCGGGCTCAGCAGGCGGCGCAGCGGGCCGTCGAGGCCCGCGTCCGGCCCGGTGACACCCCCGTCGCCGTCGAGGCCATGGTGGCGCCGGGCAGCGGCGAGATCAGGGCGCTGGCCGCCAGCAAGGGCGACGGGGCGCACGGGTTGTCGCAGGGCTCGACGGCGATGGCGTACACGCTGGCCGCGGCGCTGTCCGGCGGCTTCCGCTACGACGACGGCTTCCCCCGATCCCTCTCCTACCAGGCCGCCGGCCAAGAGTCCTTCACCAACTGCAAGGGCCAGAACATGGGCGATCCCGCCTTCACCTTCACCGACCGCGTCGGCGGGAGCGGCGGCGCGTTCACCACCCTGCGCTCGGGCGCCCGCGCCGCCCAGAACACCTTCTTCATGCGGCTGGAGGAGCGGATCGGCCTCTGCGCGACCGTGCGCGCCGCCCAGCGGCTCGGCCTCTCCCGCTTCGACGGGATGCCTCTGCTGGAGTACGAGGCGTTCACCCTCGGCGGTAACGAGACGGACACCGTCACCGTCGCCGCCACCTACGCCACGCTGGCCGCCCACGGCCTGCGCTGCGCGCCGCGGGCGGTCAAGGAGGTCCGCGACGACTCCGGCAAGGTGCTGCACGCCCTCGGCCCCCGTTGTGAGCAGGCGCTGGAGGCCGCCGTCGCCGACGCGGTGACCGGCCTGCTGCGCACCGACGGCCTCGGCCGGGACGCGGCGGGCCTGGCGAGCAGGATCACCGACTACAAGTCGACCTGGTACGCCGGTTACACCCCCGACCTGGCCGCCGCCGTCAGCCTCGGCTTCACCGGCGTGCCGCCGACGCCCGCGCTGACCGACGTCCCCATCGGCGGACGCCGGCACGACGTCGTGGACGGCACCACGATCCCCGGCCCGATCTGGCGGGCCTCGATGACCGAGGCGCTGCGCGGGGTCCCGGAGACCCGGTTCCCGGAACCGGACACGACCCGCTTCGGCGGCTGCCGCCTAGCCTGCCCGAAGTAGGAGGCCCGCGGTCAGCGGGCGAGGAGTTCGGCCAGGCGGTTCATGGAGTGGGCGCCGCCCTTGGGGCCGTCGGCGCGCACGATCGCGTCCCGGGCCTCGACGGACGGGTGCACCGACCGGGCCACGTACCGGGTGCCGCCGCCGGTCTCCTCCAGCCGGACGGTCTCCAGGGCCACCTCGCCCGGCGTGCCCTCGAACTCCCACGTGCGCACGTACCGCTCCGGCGGCACGACGGCGTGGTAGACGCCGCTGAAGGCGTACTCCCTGCCACGGGCGTCGATGTTGACGAATCGCCACCGGCCGCCCGGCGCGACCTCCATGGCCTCCACCCGGGTGTCCAGCCAGTGGGGGCCCCACCAGCGCGGGATCAGCGCCGGGTCGGTGACGGCCCGGAACACGACGTCCCTGGGGGCGTCGAAGGCCCGGATCATGATGATGTCCTGGCGGCCGGGTTCGATGACGAATTCGGTCTCACCCATGGTCACGTCCTTCCTGGCTGCGCCGGAGGTTCCTGATCTCCTGGTCGAGCCGGTCGAAGCTGCCGGTCCAGCGGTCGCGGTAGCGGTCGATCCACGCGGAGGCGCCCTCCAGCGGCGCCGTCTCCAGGCGGCACGGCCGCCACTGCGCGTCGCGTCCGCGGCTGATCAGCCCGGCGCGTTCCAGCACCTTCAGGTGCTTGGACACGGCCTGCAGGCTCATGTCGAAGGGCTCGGCCAGCTCGTTGACCGTCGCCTCGCCGTCGGCCAGCCGGGCGAGGATGGCCCGCCGGGTGGGGTCGGCCAGGGCGGCGAAGGTGAGGCTGAGCTGGTCGTCGGGCATCGGTGCGTACGTTCCTTCCAGGGCGGCGCTGACCCTAATGGTCCACGATCGCGCCGCAGGAGACGTTCACGGTCGCCGACGTCATGGTCCTGGCCCGGTCGGAGGCGACGAACGCCGCCACGTCGCCCACGTCGGCGAGGGTGGCGAGCCGTCCGAGGAGGGTGGGCTCGCGCAGCTCCGCCTCCAGCGCGTCCTTGCCCGGGTACGAGGCGGGGATGCTCTCCGGCACGCCGCCGGTGATCAGGGTGACCACGCGCACGCCCTGCCGCCCGGCCTCGCACGCCCACTGGCGGCGGATGCCTTCCATGGTGTCCAGCGACACCTTGAACCCGCCCAGCCCCGGCTGCGTCTGCGGTCCGCCGCCGCCGAACAGCAGGACGACGCCCGACCCGGTCATGTGCCGCACGGCCGCCCTGATGGTGAGGAACTGGGTGCGCGCGGCGACCTGGATCGGCCGCAGGAAGTCCTCGACGGAGATCTCGGCCAGCGGACGCTGCACGTCCTGGACGGAGACGGCGTTGAACGAGACGTCGATGCGGCCCTCGCGGGCGGCCACCGAGCCGGTGAACGCGTCCACGGCCTGCTCGTCCAGCGCGTCCACGAGGGCCGTCTCCGCCGTGCCGCCGGCCGCGCGGACGTCGTCGGCGACCTTGTCGAGCGGGGCCCGGGTGCGGCCGGCCAGGAAGACGCGGGCGCCCTCACGGGCGAAGGCGCGGGCCACCGCGCCGCCGATCGAGCCGCCTCCGCCGTAGATCACCGCGACCTTGTCCTGAAGAAGCATCTCCACCTCCTTGTTCAACCTTTTGGTTTATCAACCTATAGGTTGATTACGGGGCGGTGTCAAGAACTGGACACTTCTGGAGGCTCTACCCGATCTTGTCAGGACCCCGGAGCGGTGTTACCTCTTGCGGGACGGGCGTCAATCGCGCGTCTTCTGCACCCAGGAGGAACTGTGTCGAATGGACCCTGGTTACGCAGCGCCGTGATCGCCCTCGCGGTCACCGCTGCTGCCCTCCCCATGACCGGCGCCGCGCGGGGCGAACCCGGCGGACAGGCCCCGATCGTCCACGACTTCCAGGCCGAGCAGCACGGCAGGCCGGACCTGGACAACCGGCAGGGCCGGGTCCCGCCGCCCGCCGGGGTCGCCGCGCGGGCCGCGGGCGCCGAGATCCGCTGGAACGCCCTCGGCACCCCCGCCGTCGTCACCGGCGCGGCGCCGCTCGCCGAGGGCCTGGGTGAGGACCCCGAGAAGGCCGCCCGCGCCTACCTGGCCGCCAACGAGCCGCTGTTCGGCCTGTCGGCGGAGGAGGTCGCCGGGCTGGAGAAGGTCGCGGTCAACCCGCTCGGCGCCGGTCACGCCGTGCTCCTGCGCCAGAAGTTCGGCGGGCTGCCCGCGGGGGTGGACGGGCTCGTCGCGGTCGGCGTCGCGCACGGGAAGGTGCGGCACGTGACCTCCTCGCTCGCCCGCGAGCAGGCCGCGCCTCCGGCCGCCGCGATCAGCGAGGCGCGGGCCCTGGAGATCGCGGCCCGCGACGGCGGCATCGACCTGGCCACGGCGACGACGAAGCAGGTCACGAAGGTGGCCGTGCCCGCGCCGGACGGCGTGCACAGCGCGTACCAGGTGGTCCTGATCGGCGGCGGGGAGGGCGAGGCCGCGGCCTACACCACCCACGTGGACGCGGTCAGCGGCGGCATCCTCACCCGCGAGAACCTGGTCGACCAGTTCGACCCCGAGAACCCGCGCTGGGCCGCCTTCCCGGCCAACCCGCCCGGCGACTACTCCTCCACCGACACCCGGCGGACCTGGTGCCAGGCGGCCGGCCCCGGCTGCGACCTCGCCACCGGCGGCGACCCGGCGACCGGCCGCCCCTGGGACGTCGACCACGCCACCGGCACGCCGACCCTGACCAGCGCGGGCAACGCCACCCGGACGTACGAGAACCGCGCGAACGGCGACCCGTTCACCGTCGGCACCCGCGCGAACGCGCCCTCCCCGGACCGCCGCTACGTCTACCCGTGGCGCAACACCTGGAACCGGGCCAAGTGCGACCCGGCGACGTTCGACCAGCCGGGCGAGGCGGACCTGGAGGCGGCGATCGCCAACCTCAACGTCATGCACAACCGCATGCACGACTGGTCCTACCGGCTCGGCTTCACCGAGTCCGCCTGGAACATGCAGGTGGACAACGGCGACCGCGGCGGGCTCGGCAACGACCCCGAGCAGGGCAACGCCCAGGCCGGGGCGCGCGTGTCGTCGGTACGCGACAACGCCAACCAGATCACCGGCCCCGACGGCGTCGCCCCGATCACCAACATGTACCTGTGGCAGCCGATCGCCGGTTCGTTCTACTCCCCCTGCGTGGACGGCGACTACGACATGTCGGTCATCGGCCACGAGTACACCCACGCCATCTCCGGCCGCATGATCGGCGGCCCGAACGCCGGCTGGAGCGGCGCGCAGGCGGGCGCCATGAACGAGAGCACCTCCGACCTGTTCGCCATGGAGTACCTGAACGAGTACGGCTTCCGCTCCTCCGGCGCGACCCCGTACGTGATCGGCCCGTACGTCACGGGCGACCGCGCCCGCGGCATCCGCAACTACGACATGTCCAGGTCGCCGCTGAACTACAGCGACATCGCCTACGACCTGGTCGGCGCGCAGGTGCACGCCGACGGCGAGATCTGGACCGCCACCCAGTTCGACGTCCGCGAGGCGTTCGTCAAGCGGTACGGCAAGGGCACGCCCGCCCGGCAGCGCGACTGCGCCGACGGCAAGGTGGCGGTGGACCGGTGCCCGGGCAACCGGCGGTGGGCGCAGCTCTCGTACGACGCCCTGCTGCTGATGGCCTCCGGCGCGGTCAGCTACGTCGATCACCGGGACGCGATCCTGGCCGCCGACGCCATCCGCTTCGACGGGGCGAACCAGGACATCCTGTGGCGGGCGTTCGCCGAGCACGGCCTAGGCAAGGGCGCGGCCAGCAACGGCCCGAACGACCCCGACCCGACGCCGAGCTTCGCCGACCCGGCCGGCCGCAACGGCCTCCTCCAGCTCAAGCCGCTCGGCGAGGCCAAGGACGCGGCCCTGCGGCTCTACGTGGGCGACTACGAGGGCCGCGCGGTGCCGGTCGCCGACACCGACCCGGCCACGCCGCTGGGCGACACCGTGGAGATGACGCCGGGCACGTACCGGTTCGTGGTGGCGGGGGCCGGGTTCGGGCACACGCGGCTGACGTTCCCGGTGGTGGCCGGGGTGAAGCTGCCGCTCCCGCTGTCACCGCCGCGCAACCTCGCCTCGGCCGCGGCGGGCGCGACGGCCACCGGCGACGGCGTCAACCAGGCCCGGCTGATCGACGACACCGAGGCCACGAACTGGGCCTCGCGCACCGGCGCGCCGGCCGGCCGGTCGGTCGTCGTGGACCTGGCGGGCGATCGCCCGGTCACGGTGCGCAGGGTCCAGGTGAGCGCGATGCTCAGGCCCGACGTCGGCGACGCCGCCGACCCGGGCGGGCAGAACAGGTTCTCGGCGCTGCGCGCGTTCGAGGTGCTGGCCTGCGCCGCCGACTGCGCCGACCCGGCGAGCTTCCGGAAGGTCTACACCAGCCCGGCGGACGCGTTCGACGCCACGCTGCCCCGGCCGCGCGGCGCGGACCTGCTGGTGCGCTCCTTCCGGGTGCCGCCGACCAGCGCCACCCACCTGATGTTGCGGGTGGTCAGCAGCCAGTGCACCGGCAACCCGCGTTACGCGGGCGAGCAGGACGCCGACCCCGGCTCCGCGACCGACTGCGCCACGGCGAGCCCGGCGCGCGAGCAGGTGCGGGCCGCCGAGTTCCAGGCGTACGCCCACTGACCCGGCGGCGGTCCGGCTGACCGACCGGCCCGCCGCTCCCAGGAGCGGGCCGGGCGGTCAGCTCGTGGGAACGGGCCGGGCCGTCAGAACGGGTAGTGGGCCTGTTCGGTCGCCAGGGTGATCCAGCGGGTGTTGCTGAACGCCTCCAGGCCCCACCGGCCGCCGAAGCGGCCGTACCCGGAGGAGCCGGCCCCGCCGAAGGGCGCCTGCGGCTCGTCGCCCACGGACTGGTCGTTGACGTGCACGATGCCGGTCCGCAGGCGGCGGGCCACGCGCAGGCCGTGGGTGCCGTTCTCGGTGATGATCCCGGCGGTCAGGCCGTGCTCGGTGTCGTTGGCCAGGGACACGGCCTCGTCGTCGGTGGCGAAGGTGCCGACCACGCACACCGGGCCGAACGCCTCGCCGTAGTACAACCTGGCGTGCTTGGACACGCCGGTCAGCACCGTGGCCGGGTGCACCGCGCCCTCGGGCTCGCCGCCTCCGGCCAGCACCGTCGCGCCCTTGTCGACCGCGTCGGCGACCAGGCCGGCCACCCGCGCCGCGGCGTCCGCGCTGACCAGGGGCCCGATCACCGTCTCCGGCCGGGACGGGTCGCCGGAGGGCAGCGCGCGCACCTTGTCCGCGAACCTGCGACCGAACTCCCCGGCCAGCGACTCGTGCACCAGCACGCGGTCGCCCGACATGCAGATCTGGCCCGCGTTCATGAAGACGCCGAAGGCGGCGGCGTCCACGGCGTGGTCGAGGTCGGCGTCGTCCAGGACGATGATGGCGTTCTTGCCGCCCAGTTCGAGCAGGGCGGGCTTGAGGTGGCGGGCGGCGTGGGTGCCGATGATCCGGCCGACCTCGGTGGAGCCGGTGAAGTTGACGGCGCGTACGCGGGGGTCGGCGATGAGCGCCTCGGCGATCACGGCGGCGTCGGCCGGGTCGTTGGTGACCACGTTGAGCACGCCCGCGGGCAGCCCGGCCTCGTGCAGCAGGTCGGCGACGAACAGGCCGCAGGCGATCGGCGCGTCCTCGCTGGGCTTCATGACGACGGTGTTGCCCGCGGCAAGGGCGGCGGCCACCGAGCGCACGCCGAGGATGATCGGCGCGTTCCACGGGGAGAAGGCGGCGACCACGCCGAGCGGCTCGCGTACGGCCAGGCCGAGCACGCCCTCCTCCTGCGCGGTGAGCACGTCGCCGCGCGGCGCGGTGATGGCGGCGGCGGCCTCGCGCAGCATGTTCGCGGCCAGCCCGACGTTGAACAGGGCCCACGGGCGGGTGCCGCCGACCTCGGCGGCCATCAGCGCCACGGCCTGCTCGCCGCGTTCCTGGAGCAGGTCGGCGGCCCTGAGGAAGATCGCCCGGCGGGCGAACGGGCTGGTGGCGGCCCAGCCGTCGAAGGCGGCCTGCGCCGCGTCCACGGCCGACGTGACGTCCTCGACGCCCGCGGCGGCCACGGTCGCGTACACCTCGCCGGTGTACGGGGCCAGGTCGGAGGTCGTACGGCCGCCCTGCGCGGGGACGTTCTTGCCGCCGATCAGCAGGTCACGGGTGATGGTCATGTGGTCTCCCCTGATATCTCGGTCAGGACGCGCTGGGCGACGCCGAACGCGGCGTTGGCGGCGGGCACCCCGCAGTAGATCGCGCTCTGCAGCAGCACCTCGCCGATCTCGTCGGCCGTCAGTCCGTTGCGCACGGCGGCGCGGACGTGCATGGCCAGCTCGTCGAGGTGCCCGTGCGCGACCAGCGCGGTGAGGGTGACGCAGCTTCTGGTGCGCCGGTCGAGGCCGGGCCTGGTCCAGATCTCTCCCCAGGCGTAGCGGGTGATGAGGTCCTGGAAGTCCCTGGTGAAGGCGGTGGTACGGGCGACGGCCCGGTCGACGTGGGCGTCCCCGAGCACTTCCCGGCGCACCCGCATGCCGGGGGTGGCGGGCAGGTGCGCGAGCAGCGCGGCGGTGACCCGTTCCGGCTGGTCGACGCCGGCCAGGTGGGCCGCGCCCGGGACCTCGACGAGCGTCGCGCCGGGGATGCCGTCGGCCAGCTCCCTGGCGTGCGCGGGCGGGGTGGCGGGGTCGTCGCGGCCGCCCAGGACCAGCGTCGGGACGGCGATGCCGGGCAGCTCGGCGCGCAGGTCGTAACCGGCCAGGGCGTCGCAGCAGGCGGCGTAGCCGGCGGGGTCGGCGGCGGCGAGGTCGTCCAGGAGCGCCTGGTCGGGGGGTCCGGCGAACCAGCGTCCGGCCGTGGGTTCCAGCAGCGGCGCGGTGCCCCGCTCGCGGACCAGCGCCGCCCGCTCGCGCCAGCCGCCGGGCTCGCCGAAGCGGGCCGAGGAGCAGATCATCGCCAGGGACAGCAGGCGTCCGGGGTGGCGCAGGGCGAGTGTGGCGCCGATCGCGCCGCTGATCGAGATGCCGGCGTAGTGGAAGGCGTCCAGGCCCAGGTCGTCGGCCAGTTCCAGGACGAGCCCGGCCAGGCCGTCGATCGTGGACACGCCGAGGGACGGCGAGCCGCCGTGTCCCGGCAGGTCGAAGCGGACCACGCGGAACCGGCGGGCCAGCGCGGCGACCTGCGGCTCCCACACCCGGGCCGAGGTGCCGACCGACGGGCCGAGGACGATCGGCTCACCGTGTTCCGGGCCGTCCACCCGGTGCTGCAACAACGTCACTCCTCCTCCAGCGCCCGCTTGACCAGGGCGGCGGCGGCGCCGGGCGGTCCGGCGACGGTCAAGGCGGCGCGCATGCGCCCGGGATGCACCCGCAGGTCGGCGACCAGTTCCGCGGCGTCGCGGGCGGAGCCGGCGACCAGGCGCAGCGCCTCGCGCAGCGGCTGCCATTCGGCGTGCCAGGCGCCGGGCGGGCGTTCGTCCTCGGCGGCCATGGAGGCGTACAGGACGGCGGCCTGGGCGGGGACCTGGCGGGCCGCCGCGGCGATCATGGTGGCCCGTACGGGATTGTGCTTGTGCGGCATCGACGACGAGCCGCCGCCGACGCCCTCGGACACCTCGCCGATCTCGGTACGCGACAACACCAGCACGTCGGCGGCCAGCTTGCCCAGCGCCCCGGCCGTGAACGCCAGCGCCCCGGCCAGGTCGGCGACGGGGGTGCGCAGCACGTGCCAGGGCAACGTCGGCGCCGCCAGCCCCAGCTCGCCGGCGAACCGCCGGACCACCTCCAGCGCCTCCTCCCCTCCGCCACCACCGGGGGTGGCGGAGTCGGCGTCGGGGTCGGCGGGGGCGGTGAAGCGGTCGAGGGTGCCGGCCGGGCCGCCGAGCTGGGCCGGGAGGGCCTCGCGGGCGGCGCGCAGGCGGTCTCCGGCGTCGATGGCCAGCTTCCGCCAGCCCGCCGCCTTGAGCCCGAACGTGGTCGGCACGGCCTGCTGGGTAAGCGTACGGGCGGCCATGAGGGTGTCGCGGTGGGCCCGCGCCAGCGTGGCGAGCCCGGCGACCACCCGGTCAAGGTCGCCCAGGACCGGCCCGAGCGCCCGGTACGCGACCAGCATGAGCGCGGTGTCGAGAATGTCCTGACTGGTCGCGCCCGCATGCACGTGCTCCCCGTACGGCCCGGCGGCGGCGCGCAGGTCGGCCACCAGCGGGATGACCGGGTTGCCGCCCGAACGGGCCCGCGCGGCCAGCCCGGCCGGGTCGTACAGCTCGGCGCGGGCCGCGGCGGTCACGGCGTCGGCCGCCTCCAGGGGCGCGCGCCCGAGCCCGGCCAGGACCCGGGTCAGCGCGGCCTCGGCGTCCAGCATGGCCTGGAGGACCGCCACGTCGCCGGTCGCCTCGACCCCGCCACGCATGGGCGAGAGCAACCCGAGATCCCCCGAACCACCCGCGACGGGGTCAGCCGAAGTCAAGGAAGACCGTCTCCTTCTCGCCCTGCAGATGGATGTCGAAGCGGTGGACGCCCTCCCGCTCCTCCACCGCGACCAGCGTGCGTGCCCGCTCGGGCGGCAACGAGTCGAGGAAGGCGTCGGGCCGCAGGTAGATGCGGGTGAACAGGTGGTGGAGCAGGCCGCGGGCGAACACGCACACGCTGATGTACCCGTTGCCCGGCTCGACCGTGCGCAGGGTCCAGTGACCGTCGGCGTCGGTGGGGACGCGGCCGAACCCGGTGAAGTCGACGCCGTGCCGGCCGATGACCGCGCCGTCGACCGGGTCGCGGCGCAGCGAGCCGGGCGCGCCGGACAGGTCGCCCGTGGGGTCGGCCTGCCAGAACTCCAGCAGCGCGTCGGGGATCGGGTCGCCGGCGCCGTCGTAGACGCGGCCGTGCACGGTGATGCCGCCGGTGGCGAGGTCGCCGCCACCGGGGAAGGGCAGCGCGTAGCCGTAGAACGGGCCGACCGTCTGCGAGGGCGTGGGGTTCATCGGCCTTCCTCCATCCAGGTCGCGGCGGGCCCGTCGAGCACAATGTCCCACCGGTAGCCGAGCGACCACTCGGGCTTGGACAGGTCGTGCGCGTAGGTGGAGACCAGCCGCCGGCGGGCGCCGTCGTCGGTGACCGACTGCAGGATCGGGTCGTAGGGGAACAGCGGGTCGCCGGGGAAGTACATCTGGGTCACCAGCCGCTGGGCGAAGGCCGTGCCGAACAGCGAGAAGTGGATGTGCGCGGGCCGCCAGGCGTTGAGGTGGTTGCGCCAGGGGTAGGGGCCGGGCTTGATCGTGGTGAAGTGGTACTCGCCGTCGTCGCCGGTCAGGCAGCGGCCCACGCCGGTGAAGTTGGGGTCGAGCGGCGCCGGGTGGTCGTCACGCTGGTGCAGGTAGCGGCCCGCGGCGTTGGCCTGCCAGATCTCCACGAGCTGGCCGCGTACCGGACGGCCCTGGCGGTCGAGCACGCGGCCGGTCACGGTGATCCGCTCGCCCAGCGGTTCGCCGAGGTGCTGCCGGGTCAGGTCGGAGTCGAGCGCGGTCACGTCCGTGACGCCGAACACCGGGCCGGACAGCTCGCTCGCCTCCGGGTCCTTCAGCGCGACCAGCGGCTGCTTGGGGTGACGCAGCAGGGTGCTGCGGTACGGGGCGTAGTCGCGCGCGGGGTGGTCGGCCGGCCGGTCGCCGCGGGCCTCGCTCAGCGCGGCGATCTCGCGGTCGATGTCGGCCTGCGTGAGTGGTTCGGACATGGACGCTACCTTTCGAGTACGACGGCCAGCCCCTGGCCGACGCCGATGCAGAGGGAGGCGAGCCCGACGCCCGACCCGGCTGCGGCCAGCCGGTGGGCCACTGCGCCGGTGACGCGGGCGCCGGAGGCGCCGAGCGGGTGGCCGATCGCGATCGCGCCGCCGTCGGGGTTGACGAGGGCGGGGTCGAGCTCGGGCAGCTCGGCCAGGCAGCCGAGCACCTGCGCGGCGAACGCCTCGTTCAGCTCCACGGTCGACAGGTCGCCGAAGCCCTTGCCCGCCTTGGCCAGCGCCTTGCGCACGGCCTCGACCGGCCCGAGCCCGAAGTAGCGCGGCTCCAGCGCGCTCGCGGCGCTCGTGGTGATGCGGGCCAGCGGCTCGCGGCCGCGAAGCCCCTCCTCGTCGGTCAGCAGCAGCGCCGCCGCGCCGTCGTTGAGCGGGGAGGAGTTGCCGGCCGTGACCGTGCCGCCGTCCCTCCTGAACACCGGCTTGAGCCGGGCCAGCGCCTCGGCGGAGGTGTCGTCGCGGATGCCCTCGTCCCTGGTCAGGCCGGCGATGGGGACGATCTCGCGGTCGAGGGCCGCCTTGGCCGCCTTCCGGTGGCTGCCCAGCGCGTACGCGTCCTGTTCCTCGCGGGTGATGCCGTGCTTGTCGGCGATCAGCTCCGCGCCCTCGCCGAGCGCGACCGTGTGCTCGGCGGGCATCCTCGGGTTGACCAGCCGCCAGCCGAGCGTCGTGGAGACCAGCTCCTGGCCGCCCGCCGGGAAGGCGCGGTCGGGCTTGGGCAGCACCCACGGCGCGCGGGTCATCGACTCCACGCCGCCCGCGATCACCGCCGAGGCGTCGCCGACCGCGATGGCCCGGTACGCCTGGATGACGGCCTCCATGCCGGAGCCGCACAGCCGGTTGACGGTCGCGCCGGGCGTGGTGACCGGCAGCCCGGCCAGCAGCGCGGCCATGCGGGCGACGTTGCGGTTCTCCTCGCCCGCGCCGTTGGCGTTGCCGAGGAGCACCTCGTCGGCGCTCTCCTGGCCGGTGCGCTCGACCAGCGCCGCGACGACGTGCGCGGCCAGGTCGTCGGGGCGTACCCCGGCCAGCGCGCCGCCGTACCGGCCGAACGGCGTGCGGACGGCGTCGAGGATGTAGACGTCCTTCATGCGATGACCTCCGCGTCGGTACGGTTGCGCAGCTCTTCCAGGCTCACCCCTGGCGCGAGTTCGACCAGGGCCGGCCCCTGTTCGGTGACGTCGAGGACGCCGAGGTCGGTGACGATCCGGTGCACGCACCGCCGGCCGGTCAGGGGCAGCGAGCACTCCTCGACGATCTTCGGGGAGCCGTCCTTGGCGTTGTGCTCCGTGATCACGATGACCTTGCGCGCGCCGTGCACCAGGTCCATGGCCCCGCCCATGCCCTTGACCAGCTTGCCGGGGACCATCCAGTTGGCCAGGTCGCCGCGGGCCGAGACCTGCATCGCGCCGAGCACGGCCACGTCGATGTGACCCCCTCGGATCATGCCGAACGACAACGAGGAGTCGAAGAACGACGCGCCGGGGAGCACGGTGACCGTCTCCTTGCCCGCGTTGATCAGGTCGGGGTCGACGTCGGCGGGCGCGGGGTACGGGCCGACGCCGAGGACGCCGTTCTCGGAGTGGAGGACCACGTCCACGCCCGGGGGCAGGAACGTGGGGATGCGGGTGGGCAGGCCGATGCCGAGGTTGACGTAGTCGCCGTCGCGCAGCTCGGCCGCCGCCCGCGCGACCATCTGGTCCCGGGTCCAGCTCATTCGGTGACCGTCCTCTTCTCTATGCCCTTGTCCGCGGCCTGCTCGGGGGTGAGGGGGAGTACGCGCTGCACGAACACGCCCGGCAGGTGGACCTCGTCGGGGTCGATGTGCTCGGCCAGCTCCTCGACCTCGGCGACGGTGATCCGCCCGGCCATGGCTGCCAGCGGGTTGAAGTTCCTGGCGGAGCGGTGGAAGACCAGGTTGCCCGACCGGTCGCCCCTGGCCGCCCGGACCAGCGCGAAGTCGGTGCGGATGCCGTGCTCCAGGACGTACTCCCGGCCGTCGAACTCGCGCACCTCCTTCGGCGGCGAGGCGACGGCGACCGTGCCGTCGCGGTGGTGGCGCAGCGGCAGGCCGCCGTCGGCGACGGGGGTGCCGACCCCGGCCGGGGTGTAGAAGGCGGGGATGCCGCTGCCGCCGGCCCGCAGCCGCTCGGCCAGGCTGCCCTGCGGGGTCAGCTCGACCTCGATGTCGCCGCCCAGGTACTGCCGGGCGAACTCCTTGTTGTCGCCGATGTAGGAGGCGGTCACGCGGGCGATGCGCCCGGCTGCCAGCAGGATGCCGAGGCCGCCGCCGTCGACGCCGCAGTTGTTGGACACGACGCCGACGCCGGTCACGCCGGTGTCGTAGAGGGCCTGGATCAGCACGTTGGGGATGCCGCTGAGCCCGAAGCCGCCGACCGCGAACGACGCGCCGTCATGCACGCCGGCCAGCGCCTCCGCGGCCGTCGCGACCACCTTGTCTCTCCGCACGACGCTCCGTTCAGCCGAGCAAGTTCGCCGAGGTGTTCGCTCTGCGAACTTTAGTTCACTATTATGGTTCGAGTATCTGTAACGGGAGCGTTCCTGTCAAAGCCCCCCGATCTGGACGAGGAGCCGCCGATGGAACCGGCCGGGACCCTGGAGCGCGGCCTCGCCGTGCTGCGCGTGCTGGCGGACGACCCCGGGCGGCGCATGCGCGCGACCGACCTCGTACGCGCCACCGGGCTGGCCAGGTCCACGGTCGACCGCGTGCTGGCCACGCTCGTGCACCTGGGTCACCTGCGGGCCGAGGGCCGCGACGTGCTGCTCGCGCCGCCGCTGATGGAGCTGGGCGCGGCCTATCTGGCCTGCGACGGCCTCCAGGAGACCCTGTCGCCCCTGGCCGAGCGGCTGGCCGCCGAGCTGGACGAGTCGGTCTCCCTGGCCGTGCGCGACGGCGACGGCGTGCGCTTCGTCGGCCAGTTCACCCGGCGGCGCACGATGTCGGTGGCCTTCCGGGTCGGCGACCTGCTGCCCGCCGGGCGGTGCGCGGCGGGGCTGGCGCTGCTCGACCCCGGCGCGCCCTGGGCCGAGGACGACCAGCTCATCGAGCCGGGGCTGATCGCGGTCGCGCTGCCCGTCCGCGACCCGGACGGCAAGGCGGTCTGCGCGGTCAGCGTGGTCAGCCACACCAGCAGGCACACGATGGCGGGGCTGCGCGAGCACGCCCTGCCCCGCCTGCGCGCCACGGTCGCGGACATGGAGGCCGCCCTGGCCGTCCGGGCCCGGGAGCCGCGTCGCGCGCCCGCCGGCGTCGACGGCTCGCGGGCCGTCAAGGAGGAGCTGGGCATGGGGTACCTCCGGTCGCTCGCCCGCGGCCTGGCCGTGCTGGTCTCGCTCGGGTCGGTGCGCGGGGGCGGCACCCTGGCCGACTCCGCGCGGGCGACCGGGCTGCCCCGCGCCACGGTCCGGCGCGCGGTGCAGGCCCTGGAGGGCCTCGGCTACGCCGCCGCCGAGGGCGACCGCCACGTGCTGCTGCCCAAGGTGCTCGAACTGGGCTACGCCCACCTGTCCGGGCTCACGTTCGGCGAGGTGGTACAGCCGCACCTGGCCGACCTGGTGGCCCGCGTACGCGAGTCGGCGTCGGTCGCGGTGCTGTCCGGCGACGACGTGGTCTACGTGGCCCGGGTGCCCACGGTCAGCATCATGAGCGTCGACATCACGGTCGGCACCCGCTTCCCCGCGTACGCCACCTCCATGGGCCGGGTGCTGCTGGCCGGGCTGCCCGCCGAGCGGGTGGCCGCCATCGAGCCGAAGCCGCTGTCCCGGCGCACGGTCACCTCGCCCGAAGGGCTGGCCGCGGCCGTACGGCAGGCCGCCGCCGACGGCTACGCGCTGGTGGACCAGGAGCTGGAGGAGGGTGTGCGGTCGATCGCCGTCCCGGTGCGCGGGCCGGACGGGCGCGTGGTGGCGGCGGTCAACGTGGCCACGCACGCCAGCAGGGCCAGCCGCGACCACCTGCTGCGCGACGTGCTGCCCGAGCTCAGGACGACGGCCGCCCGCATGGAGGCCGACCTCGCGCACACCGGCCGCCTTCCCTGAGGACGGCCCTCCGGCTAGCGGGTGGCCTCGGCGCGGGCCTCGCTCGGGGTCAGCCCGTACCGGGTGCGGAAGAGCCGGGCGAAGTGGGCCTGGCTGGAGAAGCCCCACCGGTGCGCCACGTCGGCGATCGTGGTCTCCCGGGCGCCGGGGCCGGTCAGCTCGGCGTGCGCCCGGACCAGCCGGCGTTCCACGATGTGCCGGGCGGGCGAGCGGCCGGTGGACTCGAAGATGCGCGCCAGGTGCCGTACGGAGATGCCCATGACCCCGGCCACCTGCGCCGCCCCCAGGCACGGGTCGTGCAGGTGCCGGTCGATGTAGTCCTCGGCCACGATGAGCTGCGACCGGTAGGCGTCGGGCCCGGGACGCCCGCCCGTACGCTCCTCGGCGAGCTGCCTGAGCAGGTCGAGCACGGCCCGCTCGGCCTCGGCCGGGTCGGGCGCGGACCGCAGGGCGGCCAGGCCGCCGATCATCGAGCGCAGCGCGGCCACGAGCGCGCCCTCGCGCGCCGTCCCCCTGCCGAACACCATCGGCCCCGGCAGCCCGCCCGCCACGCACGCCTGCGCGAACAGGTCGCGCGGGACGTCCACCAGGATCTGCCGCATCGAGGAGGAGAACCCGAACAGGTACGGCCGGCGGGTGTCGTAGACGACCAGCTCGCCCGCCGTGGCCGCCAGGCAGCCGTTCTCGTGCAGGAACACCGCCTCGCCCTTGAGCAGCAGCGTCGCGAACACCGAGTCCTTCGGCGTGGACCTGACGGTCTGCGGGCTGCGCTCGATCGCGTGGGCGTTCCCGGCGATCTCGGCCAGCCGCAGCCCGGCCAGCTCGATGTTGGTCTGCCTGGCCAGCAGGCCGTGCTCGGAGTACGACGTGCACGACAGGCCCACGAGCGCCCTGCGGTTGTAGTCCTCCCAGAAGTGGATGCGCTCGGCGGGTTCGACGTGCTCGGTCGTGGCCTGGGAGATCACGGAGACGGCGGACAAGGCGACCCTCCTCGCGTTCGTGCCTGTCAGGGGGACCCTCAGCTTAGGTGACATGTCACACAGCCAGATAGCCTCCGTCCACGGGGAGGACCGCCCCGGTGACGTACGACGCGGCCGGCGAGCACAGGAACGCCACCACCGTGGCCACCTCGCGCGGCCTGCCGAGCCGTCCGCCGGGGATGCGGGCCAGCACCTGGGCCAGGGCCGGTGGGTCGTCGAGCACGCCGCGGGCCAGCGGGGTGACCACGAAGCCGGGGGCGACGGCGTTGACCCTGATGCCGTCGGCGGCGTACTCGGCCGCCAGCGACTTCGTGAGCTGCGAGACGCCGCCCTTGCTCGCGCTGTAGGCGGGCCGGTCCCTGCTGCCGGAGAAGGCGAACATGGAGGAGACGTTCACGATCGCGCCGCCGTGCTCGGCCAGCGCGGGGCGGGCGGCCTGGCAGGCGACCATGGTGGCGGTCAGGTTGACCTCGATGACGCGCTGCCAGCGGGCCAGGTCGTACTCCTCGCGGTCGTGGCTGACGCCCGCGCAGTTGACCAGCGCGTCCAGCGGGTCGCCGGCCGACAGCAGGCGGGCCAGGCCGCCCCGGTCGAGCACGTCGTGCTCCACGACCCGGACCAGCGGGTGGACGGGCAGCTCGGCGGGGTCGGCGGGCGGCAGGCCGAGCGCGGTCACGGCGGCGCCCAGCTCGGCGAGGAGCACGGCGGTCGCCGCGCCGATGCCGGAGGTGCCGCCGGTCACGAACGCGTGCCGTCCGGCGAACAGCCCGGGGGCGAATCCGTCGGTCATGAGAGCCGCCCCTCGTCGTGAGGGGGTCGTACCAGCACCTTGACCTGGTCCTCGCCGCGCAGCAGCGCCTCGAACCCGTCGCGGACCACGTGTTCGAGCGGGATGGTCGCGGTGACGATCGCGGCCAGGTCCACGCCCTCCTCGGCGACCATGCGGATCAGCTCCGGGTAGACGTCGCGGTAGCCGACGCTGGTCACGATCGTCTGCTCGTTGTTGACCAGGGCGAAGGCGTCGAGGGAGACCGTGCCGGTCAGCCCGAGGAACACCACCCGTCCGCCGCGCCTGGTGGCGGCCAGGCAGGCGCGCAGCGTGCCCTCCGAGCCGACGGCCTCGAAGACGACGTCCGCGCCCTCCCCGCCGACCGCCTCGGCCAGGCCGTCGCCCGGCACCGCCTCCGCGCCGAGGCGGCGGGCCAGGTCCAGGCGGGCGGGCGAGCGGTCGGCGGCCACGACGCGGCCCGCGCCGGCCCGCGCCGCGAAGCGGGCCACGAGCAGCCCGATCGGGCCGAGCCCGAGGACCGCGACGGTGTCGCCGTCGCGGATGCCGGCCCGCCGCACCGCGTGCAGGGCCACGGCCGCGGGCTCGAACACCGCCGCCTGCTCCAGCGGCACCGCCTCGGGCAGCCGGTGCAGCATGTACGCGGGCACCGTCGCCCGTTCGGCGAGCCCGCCGTGGCCCATCAACCCGGCGAAACCGAAATGTCGGCAGATGTTGTACTCCCCCGCCAGGCAGCGCGGGCAGCTCCCGCACCGGTAGTGCGGTTCCACCGCGACCCGGTCGCCCACGGCCAGGCCGGTGACCTCGGCGCCCAGCCCGGTGACCGTGCCGCAGAACTCGTGGCCGAGCACGACCGGCGCGCGGACGCCCGACTCCGGGTGCGGCTCGCCCACGGGGATCGCGTGCGGGCCGTCGGCGTACTCGTGCAGGTCGCTGCCGCAGATCCCGCAGTACGCCACCGCGATCGTCACCTGCCCCGGGCCGGGCTCGCGCACGGGGACGTCCTCGACCCGCACGTCCTTGGCCCCGTGCCAGACCGCGGCCCTCACGCGGCCGCCCTGCGCAGCACGGCGGGGGCCGTCTCCTTCAGCGCGAAGGCGAGCCCCACCACGACCAGCGCGCCACCGGCGGCGATGAACATCGCGGCCTGGAGCCCCCACTGGTCGGAGGCCCAGCCGGCGACCATCGGGCCCAGGAAGCCGCCCGCCAGCTCGCCCACGCCCATGATCACGCCGAGCGCGGTGGCCAGCGCGCCGCGCGGCACGGTCTCGGCCGGGATCGTCGCCATGAACAGGGTGAAGCAGCCGAGCCCGGTGTAGGTCACGATCATGATCGCGCCGAGCAGCACCGGGCTCTCGACGTAGACCACGGCGAGCGGGCAGAACACGGCGAGCGCGGTGAAGCCGATCAGCGCGGGCTTGCGTCCCAGCCGGTCGGAGATGGCCGGGGTGGCGAAGCCCCAGAGCACCCAGGCCACGCCCAGGCAGGTCATGACGCCGCTCATCGTGCCGGGCCCGAAGCCCTTCACCTGGGTCAGGTACGTCGGCGTGAAGGTGATGATGGTGACGAACCAGGTGAGGTAGCAACAGGCGATGAGCATGCACACGACGATGTTGCGCAGCTTCAGCACCTCGCCCAGCGGCACCCTGGGCTCCTTGGCGGGCGCCTCGGCCGCCGTCCGCGGCGACCGCTCGCGGACGAACTTCGCGATCAGCGCGGCCATCACCAGCCCCGGCACGATCGTGACGTAGAAGGCGATCCGCCAGTCGTAGGTCTCGGCGATCCACACCACGACCAGCGGCGCGACGATGCCGCCGAGCAGCCCGGCCGACGAGCCCTGCAACAGGCCCATGTTGAAGCCCCTGCGACGCTCCCGGCTGGCCTCGACCATGAGCGACTGCGCCATCGGCAGCACGGCGCCCTCGGCCGTGCCCATCAGCGCGCGGGCGGCCAGCAGCCCGGCGAATCCGCCCATCAGCCCCGACGAGGCCGAGAACAGCGAGAACAGCACCACGGCCGCGACCAGGATGGGCTTGCGCCTGCCGAGCACGTCGGACAGGCGGCCGGCGAACATCCCGGCCAGCGCCCAGGTGAGCGCGAGCACGCCGGACAGCGTGCCCAGCTCGGCGTTGGACAGGCCGAAGTCCTGGTCCATGTACGGCGCCAGGAACGACAGCGCCTGCCGGTCGAAGAAGACGAAGCCGAAGGACAGGAAGAGGATGACGAGGAGGCGGTTCTCGTACCGGTCGGCGGCCCTGGTGTCCGGCGCGGCCGCGATGTCGGTCATGACGTTCTCATTTCGGGGGATGCGGCGGGGCGGCGGTCAGCGGAACAGGGAGTTGACGTAGTCGGCGCCGATGCCGACCTTCTCGTAGTGCTCGCGGCACATCTTGATGTAGTCGTGCACGTCGAAGAAGCCGTCGGGGTCGCCGTTCTCGTCCAGCCAGACCAGGGGGCCCTTGACGATGAAGAACGTCTTCATCGGCTCGCCGCTGTCGTAGGCGACCAGCGTGTGGCCCTCGCCGGGGGCCTCGTAGACGAAGTCGCCGGCGGTCGCCGTCCAGGGGCGTTCCAGGTAGCCCCACTTGCCGGAGATCGTGTACGCGAACACCTCGTGCGGGTGGTAGTGCCGGTTGACCAGCCCGGCCTCCTTGGCCCGCAGGATGTCGGCCCAGCTGTTGTCCTTGACGTTGATCCACAGCGGCCGGGAGCCGACGGTCTCGGTGAACGGCACGTAGTACCGGTCGTCGTCGGTGGCCACTTTGGACAGGTACACCTCGGGCAGCGCGTCCGGCCGGAAGGAGTTCTCGATCGGCCGCAGGTCCTTCCAGAACTCGCCGGCAGGGTTGTCAGGCATGTGAACGGCCCCTTTCGTGTCGTGTTCCCGGAAGTGAATCCCGGTGGGGCCGACGCCGTCTTTCGCCTGGTGGACGTGGCGGCTTGCATATTCAGGACATGCGGGCGGGCTCGCCGCGGCTCAGGCGCCCAGGTCGCGCACCACGTTGTCCAGCCGTACGGCGAGGTCGTCGAGGGCCTGCCCGCTCGTCGCGGCGCCGTCGGGGAGCTGGGACACGACGTCCTCGCGGCTGGCGATCACGAGCCCCCGGTGGGCGTCGTCGATCTCCGCGGCCCGCAGCACGACGCAGTCGCCCCGGACGAACACGAGCGTCGCGTCGGCGTGCTCGGACTCCAGCAGCTTGCGTACACAGTCACTGTCGATGAGAGACATCACGGCTCCTCTTTCCTCAGCGGGCGTGTACCCCCACAAGCGACCCGAAACCCCAGGCAGCGACCCCGCCGGCGTCCGCACGCTAGCCGAAGGTGGGCGGGCCGCCGTCGTCGCGGGCGCGGCGCCGCGCGAACACCACCAGGTAGACGGCGGCGGCCACGGCCAGGATCGCGGGCGGCAGCGCCAGCGGAAGCCGTCCGGCCAGCACCGCGAGCACCGCCAGCACGATCCCGGCGAGCAGCAGCAGCGCGGCGGCCAGCAGGCGCAGGCCGAGCGCGTTCGACGGCGGCGGGTGCGGGGACCAGTGCCCCTCGCCGCCGCCGTGCACGCCGGGCACGCCGGTGTCGCTCACCACGCCGGAACGGCTGATCTCGTCCGGGGGCGGCGGCTCGCGCAGCACGGGGGCGAAGAACTCGTCTTCGGGATCGTCATTCTGCCGGTTCATGAGGGTGACCCCTACCCAGGATTCCGGCCGCTCCCACGAGTGAACGGCGGGGCACCGGGAAGGGCTGTTGCTGGCGGTAACGAGCCGCCCACCTGCGTGAACGAGGACTGAGGACATGACGACGACGCCGCATCCAGCTTCTGGGGACGAGCAGCGGGAGCACGACCTGCGCGATGCCGTGAAGGCGGACATCGAACGCGTCGAGGAGCCCGCGCGCCTGCTCCGCGTGAGCGCGATGGCCCGCAGCCTGCTGGAGGAGGCCAAGGGCGTGCACCTGGAGGAGCGCGCCCGGGAGCGCATGCACCGCATCTACGAGCAGGCCATCAAGGAGGTCGCGGGGGCGGTCGCGCCGGAGCTGCGCGACGAGCTGGAGCGCCTGCGGCCCACCCCGGACGGCGCGACGCCGACGGAGATGGAGATCCGGGTCATGCAGGGCCAGCTCGTGGGCTGGCTGGAGGGCGTGTTCCAGGGCATCCAGGCCGGGCTCCAGCTCCAGCAGGCCGCCGCCCGCCAGCAGCAGCTCGGCCTGCACGCCGGCCGCGCCCTGCCCCTCCCCGAGGGCGCCAGCGTCCAGGGCGAGGGCAACTACCTCTGAACGGTCAGGGCTCGGGCCGTCAGCGGGAGGGGCTCCATTCGGGGCGCCAGCCGGGGCGGAGGCGGTAGCCGTAGGCGAGGTGGCGCAGCGTCTGGCAGGGCGATCCGGCGGCCTCGCCGCACAGCGGGCAGGCCGCCTCCCTGGCGCCCCCGGCTTCCCCGGCGTTCCCGGCGGTCAGGGGCGGGGTGTGCTCGTTCAGCAGCGCCAGCTCCGCGCCGCAGCGGGCGATGGCGTCGGCCGGGTCGTGCAGGGCGATGTGGATCGCCTCGACCGGGTGGAGCAGGTCGTCGTCGTGGAAGCCGATGCGGGTGACCGCCCGTCCGCCGCCGAACTCCAGCCGCCGCGCGCCGCCCGGACCCTGGCGTACCGGGGCCGCGACGGGGCCGGAGGCGGTGAGGTAGCGCCAGGCCCCGGCGCCGGCCGCCTCCGCGGTGGCCTTGTCGGCCTCGATCTGCGTACGCAGCCACTGCGCCAGCGACGCTCCGCCGGTGTCGAGGACGCCCTCGGCGCCGTCCAGCTCGCGCAGGAACGGGGTGACCGCCGCGTTCAGCTCGGCCACGAACGCCTCCAGGGACGCCTGGGCGTCGTCCAGGTTGGGCAGGCCCTCGGCGCGCGGCCGGGTGGGCGTCGGCAGCCGGTCCCCGGACAGCGGAATGCGCAGCTCCAGCGTGCTCAGCACGGTCGGCGCGCCCTCGGTGCCCGCCGCGTACGCCTGCTCTCCCACGTGCCGCCAGCTCGACCAGCCGTCCGGCAGCGGGACGGGCGGCGGCGCGGCGAGTTCGACCACGGCCAGCGGGTCGCGGGCGTCCTCGGCGCGGTGGCAGGTCGCATCCAGGACGCGGGGATGGGTGCGCACGTACGGCAGATCGGCGACCGGCCGGGTGGCCACCTCCCAGGCGGCCAGCGCGAAGTGCAGCGGATCCAGCGTGACGCCGCTCGCGCCCGGCTCCCCGCCCGTGGCCGCGAACGCGTGCCGCCACCTGCGCAGCTGCTCGCCGTAGTGCTCCTGCCCACCGCCGTGCCCGGCGTCGATCCAGAACGCCTGCGTCGCGGTGCGAACCGTACTATTCATCGTAAAAACTCCCCTTAAATCACCGCTTATACCTTTATGCCCGATATCGAGGACGACCAACGCCTCCCGAAGACCCCCTCGTTAGCGCTGTGACCTGCGGGGTAGGCCACGGCCAGCGGGTAGTGCGAGCGAGGGGGATTGTGGTCATGCGCACGACTGCTTTTCGGGGCATGAGCTCCAGCAACGGGGAACCGCGGAAAATCCGCGGGGAACTGCGGAAAACCGGCGGAGAATCGCGGCAACAGGCTCCGCGGCGCATTCAGATCGTCCACACGGAGTCGCGAAGGCGGTCCCATCCGATCGCCGCGGCCGTGCTCGGCGCGTGCGCCGGGGCCGCGGTGACGTACCTGCTGGATCCGGACCGCGGCCGTACGCGCCGCGCCCGCGTACGGGACAAGGGCTCGCACGCCACGCACGAGATGCGCGACGGCCTGGGCGTGCTCGGCCGCGACCTGTCCAACAGGGGCCGCGGATCGGCCGCGGCGGCCAGGTACCGCCTGACCGGCGGCACCGCCGACGACCGCGTCCTGCACGAGCGGGTACGCGCCGAACTGGGCCGCCACATCAGCCACCCGCACGCCGTCGAGGTCGACGTGCACGAGCGCGTCGTGACGCTCACCGGCGACGTGCTCGCGGGCGAGGACGAGCGCGCCCGCCAGAAGGTGCGCCGTATCCCGGGCGTCAAGCACGTCGAGACCAACTGGCACGTGCACAGGGACGGCACCGACTCGCCCCGGCTGCAGGGCCAGGGCAGGCGGCGCAAGGCGGTGCCCGAGCTGATGCAGCAGCGCTGGTCGCCCACGACCAGGCTGCTCGCGGGCGGGGCCGCGGCGTCGATCTGGGCGATGACCGGCAAGCTGCCGGGGCCGCTGTCCTGGCTGACCCGCTGCGCCGCGTCCGCGCTGGCCGTCCGGGCGGCGACGAACCTGCCGCTGCGCCGCCTCACCGGCGTCAACGCCGGCCGCGAGGCGATCCACGTCAACGCGGCCGTCTCGATCGCGGCGCCGCTGGAGGCCGTGTGGCCGCTGGTGAGCGACTATTCGCTGTTCCCGCGCTTCATGCCGGACGTGGAGGAGGTGCGGCTGTCGGCCGACGAACTGCGCTCCCACTGGGTGATCAGGGGCCCGGCCGGGACGCGCATCCGCTTCACGGCCACGGAGACCAGGCGCGAGGAGGGCGCGGAGATCGCCTGGAAGTCCACCGAGGGCGAGCTCATCGCCCACAGCGGCGTGCTGCGCGTGGACGCCCAGGCCGACGGCAGGACGCGCGTCCAGGTCCATCTGTGCTACAACCCCATCGCAGGGGCGGCCGGGCACGCCATCGCCGGACTGCTCGGCGCGCATCCCGCGCGCAAGCTGCGGCAGGATCTGATGCGGCTGAAGGAGCACGTCGAGAACCAGGTGCAGCCGGTTGCGCCGACGATGATCTGACGCCAGGCGGCCACGCGCGACGGGTGCTCGCGCGTGGCCCGCACGCTGTGGTGATATCGAAATCGATATCACCGCAAAGTTGATATCGGTCTTGGACAGCGTCTTTTGTCCTGTGTTGTCATGTCCGGGCTCACCCATGTTCCCGCCCGGAGGTGCTCCCGCATGCCCACTCGCCTGTCGAACGTCGCCCGGCTCACGGTCGCGGCGGTGTCGGCCGGGCTGCTGACGGCGGCGATCACGCTCCCCGCCGTCGGCGGCACCGGCAGCCTGGTCGTCTCCGCCACCGAGGAGCTGAACCTCAAGCCGATGGCGCTCGTGGAGCCGCCGCTCTCCCAGACCTCCACCGTGTACGACGCCCGCGGCAACGTGATCGCCCGCTTCTACGACCAGAACCGGGAGATCGTCCGGCTGGACCAGATCGCCGAGGTGATGCGGACGGCGGTCGTCGCCATCGAGGACGACCGGTTCTACGAGCACGGCGCGATCGACGTGGAGGGCACGGTGCGCGCCCTGGTCAAGAATCTCAGCTCCGACCGGCTCAGCCAGGGCGGTTCGAGCATCACCCAGCAGTACGTCAAGCAGGTCCTGCTCAACGCGGCCGACACCGAGCAGGACAAGAACAAGGCCCTGGAGGCCAGCTACGCCCGCAAGCTCAAGGAGCTGCGCTACGCGATGGGCGTCGAGAAGAAGTACGGCAAGGACGAGATCCTGCGCCGCTACCTCAACATCGCCTACTTCGGGGCGGGGGCCAACGGCGTGCAGGCCGCGGCCCGGCGCTTCTTCGGCGTCCCGGCGTCCCGGCTGGACCTGGCCCAGGCCGCCACGCTGGCGGGCGCCGTGCAGGACCCGAACACGACCGACCCGAGCCGCGGCAAGAAGGCCCGCGAGCTGCTGCGCGCCCGGCGGAACGTGGTGCTCGACCGGATGGCCGAGCTCGGCAGGATCACGCCGGAGCAGGCGTCCGCGGCCAAGGCGAAGAAGCTGGGGTTCAAGGACGTCCGGCTGCCCAACGGCTGCGGCGACAGCGACTATCCGTACTTCTGCGAGTACGTCCGGCGCGAGCTGCTGATCAACCCGGCCTTCGGCGGCACGCGCCAGGCCAGGGAACGCGCCTTCGCGCAGGGCGGCCTGAAGATCTACACCACGCTCGACCCGAAGGCCCAGGCCGCCGCCGACCGGGCGATCAAGAAGCACGTCGACGCCACCGACAACGCCCTGGCCTCCGAGGCGCTGGTCCAGCCCGGCACCGGCGCGATCAGGGCCATGGCCGCCAGCCGCGGCTACGGCTCCTCGGCCAGGAAGAAGCAGATCTCCTACAACGCGGTGGCCGACGCCCGGCACGGCGGGCTGATCGGCTTCCAGGCGGGCTCGACGTTCAAGACGTTCACCCTGATCGCGGCGCTCCAGCAGGGCATGAAGGTGGACGACGGCATCACCGTCGGCAACGGCTACAACGCCCCCTCCGCCGCGGCCTTCAAGAACTGCGCCGGCGGCGGCGTCGGCGACCCGTCCTGGACGGTCACCAACGACGAGGGCACCCCCGGGTTCAAGACGCTGCGCACCGGCACGTGGGGGTCGGTGAACACGTTCTTCATGGCGCTGGAGCAGCGGGTGGGCCTGTGCCGGACGGTGGAGACGGCCAAGTCGCTCGGCGCCCTCCGGGCCGACGGGCGCAAGCTCCAGGAGTACGAGACGTTCACGCTCGGCATCAACGAGATGGACCCGGTGACGGTGGCCAACGCGTACGCCGCCATCGCCGCCCAGGGGAAGTACTGCACGCCGATGGCGATCACCAAGATCACCGCCTCCGGCACCGGCCCCGGCCGGACGACCTCGTACCGGCCGTCGTGCCGGCAGGCGCTCGACCCGGGCATCGCCGACGCGACCGCGCACATCCTGTCGGGCGTGTTCACCAAGGGCACGATGCGCGGCGTCGGCGGCATCGGCCGTCCGGCGGCGGGCAAGACCGGCACGACCGACGGGTACGCCTCCGCCTGGTTCGCCGGGTTCACCCCGGATCTGGCGGGCGCGGTCAGCATCGGCGACCCGCGCGGCTCGCAGCGGCACAAGCTGGTGAACACCACGATCGGCGGCCGGTACTTCCCCCTGGTGGCCGGGGCCTCGCTGCCGGGGCCGATCTGGAAGGACACGATGACGGCGGCCCTGAAGGGCGTGCCCGCCACGCCGTTCGCGCCGATCGACACCGGACGCTTCGGCGGCTGCGGCGACGACTGCGCGCCCGCCCGTCCCCGCGGGGACGCCGACCGTCCCGACGCGGGAGAACCCGCTCTGGGGGAGCCTGACCCGGGAGAGCAGGGCCTCGGCGAGCTCGACGCGGAGGAACTCGGGTGACGGGCACGCACCGCTCCCGCATCCCCGCCCCGGCCCCATAACGCCGACCGGCGACTCAAGAGCTATACGACAGGGCACGCGGCCCGCCCATACCCTCGATGAGTCCGCACATCTCCGCCTCACGAGGGACGGTCTCTCCATGCCCAAGGCACGGACGTTCAGCCGGACACATCTGGCGCTCTGCCTCGCACTCGCCGCCGGGGTCGCCGCGATCGGCGCGGGAGCGGTGGCCGACGCCACCGCCTCGCGGCCGGGCGACCCGCGGCCCGTGGTCATCCGCGACACCCACGGCGTCGCGGTCGGCAGGCTCAGCATCCTGCGCGAGGGGTTCGGGACGGCGCGCGTCTCGGTCTCCGTCAAAGGTCTGACGCCCGGCTTCCACGGCTTCCACATCCACACGACGGGCCTGTGCGACCCGCAGGCCGTCGATCCTGCGACCGGCCAGGTCTCCCCCTTCTTCACCGCCGGGGGCCACCTCGACCTGGCCGGCGGCGGCAGCCACGCCGGGCACTCGGGCGACCTGCCGCCGCTGCTGGTCGGCAAGGACGGGTCGGGCACCGCGTCGATCGTCACCGACCGGTTCGGGCTGCGCGAGCTGACCGATGCCGACGGCAGCGCGATCGTCGTGCACGCGCTCCCCGACAACCTGGCCAACATCCCCGCCCGCTACGCCCCGAACGGCCCTGACGAGGCCACCCTCAGAACCGGCGACGCAGGCGGCCGAACGGCCTGCGGCGTGATCAAGTAACCCACGCGCCGGCCTGCGCCGTGATCAGGCGGCCCTGACGCCGGTCAGTGGCGTGACCAGGCGGCCTGACGCCGGTCAGCGGCGTGACCAGGTGGCACGGGCGGTGGCCTGTGGTGCGGTCGGTGGCACGGCGCGTCCGGCGCGCCTGGTGGCGGACGCGGACGGGCGGTGGTCTGCGGCTAGTCTCGTGCCGTAACGCCACCGACCACGGAGAGTTCTCGTCATGATCTTCATCACCGCCAAGTTCCGCGTCCTGCCGGAGCACGCCGGCCGCTGGCCGGAGATCTCGGCCGAGTTCACCGAGGCCACCCGCGCCGAGCCGGGCTGCCTGTGGTTCGACTGGTCGCGCAGCCTCGACGACCCGGCCGAGTACGTCCTCGTCGAAGCCTTCCGCGACGAGGACGCCGGAGCCGCGCACGTGACGTCGGCGCACTTCAAGCAGGCCCAGCAGGTGCTGCCCGGCTACCTGGCCGAGACGCCGCGCATCGTCAACGCGAACGTCCCGCAGGACGACTGGTCGCTCCTGGGCGAGCTGGCCGTCCCCGAACGGGACTGACCACCGCCCAGAGCGACACCACCGCTCAGAGCCGCACCACCAGCGCGGGGTCCAGCGCCAGGGTGGCGACCGCGAGCGCCAGGAACACGATCGCCAGGTAGAACTGCGGCGAGCGGTCGTCGACGCGCAGGTGGGTGAAGAGGGCGCAGACGAAGTAGAGGACGAGCCCGGCCGCGGCCGCCGTCCCGGCCAGGGGCACACCCAGCAGGCCGAGCGCCAGCCCGGCCGCGCCGGCCGCCTTGAGCGCGCCGATCGGCCAGACCAACCACGACTCCGGCACCCCGGCCCGGTCGAGCGCGGGGCCGAGCGTCCGCATGACCGGCTTGAGTCGGGTCATGGCGGCGAACCCGGAGAAGGCGTTGAAGCCGATCGTCACCAGCGCGGTGACGACGTAGGCGGTGGAGTGAACCACGAGAACCTCCGATCCCGGCCGTACAGGTGAAAAAACGCCCACGGACGAGCCGCGGCCCGTTCAGGCCGATGGGCGGAGGGTGGGGCGGGTTTGTCAGGGGTGGTGGAAGGCCGGGGCGTGGGTGGTGGCCCAGGTGGCGAAGGTGCGGGGTGGACGGCCGAGTGCCGCGGCGGCGTCCCCGGTGACCGGGTGCTGCGGGCGGGCCGCGTACCGGGCGTACCGGGCCAGCAGGGCGTGGACGAACGGCTCGGGCAGCCCGCCCGCGACCAGGTGCCGTTCGGCGGCCTCCGGCGGGATCTCCTCGAACCGCAGCGGCCGGCCGATCGCCTCGCCGATCACCGCCACCATCGCGGCATGGGTCAGCGACTCGGGCCCGGTCAGTTCCAGCCGCCCGCCGAGCCGCCCGCCGGAGTGGCCACCGGGGTGCTCGCCGGGGTGCTCGCCGAGCAGCGCCTTGGCGGCCACCTCGATCAGGTCCCGCTCGTCGATCGGCACCTCCTGGAAGCCGGCGTGCACGTACCGGACGACGTCCCCGGCCCGGATCTGCGGGGCCCACGCCTGGAGGGCGTTGCCGGCGAAGGAGGCGGCGCGCAGGCTGGTCCACTCCAGGCCGCTGCCCACGGCCGCGGCCTCGGCCTCCTTGTTGCGGTCGCCGCGGAAGCGGGAGGGCTGCTCGTCGAGGGGGTCGTCGGCGTTCATCGCGGACAGGGCCACCACCCGCCGCGCCCCGCGGTCGGCGGCGCGGGCGAGCAGGCCGGGCGCGCCGTCGCCGATGGCGCGCGGGTGCAGGAAGACGGCGGTGACGCCGTCCAGGTGATGGGCGAGGGTGTCGGGGCGGGCGGGGTCGCCCTCGACGACCTCGACCCCGGCGGGCAGCCGCACCGGCCCCGCCGAACGGGTGACGGCCCGCACCTTGGCCCCTTGGGCGGTGAGCAGTTCGACCAGCGGACGTCCGAACGCCCCGGTGGCACCGGTGACGAGAATCATGTCGTTCATGCCCCCTGAGAGAACCCCGGGGCGGGAAGTGTGACATCAGGCCACGAACCCGAACGGTGACCCGATCGAGCCCCGAGACCCGCCGACAAGGGGTGCTTTATCCGGATCGGAGCGATGGACGGCTACTCTGCGGCCCATGCACACCCAGTCACTCGCACCCGCTCCGGCCCTCGGCCCCAGACTCATCAAGGCCGAGATCCTCGTCGTGCTGTCGGTCTCGCTCGGCGCCAGCGGGCTGCTGTCGCTGGTCCGGCTGATCGGCGCGCTGACCGCGCCCAAGGAGCTGAAGGGGCAGCAGGCCGTGCTCGTCGGCTCGCTGGCGCCGGGACGTCCGTGGCTGGACCTGACGTTGCAGCTCGTGGACATCGCGATCTCGGTGGCGCCGGTCGCGCTGGTGGCGTACCTGCTGGTCCGGTCGGGCGAGTCGCTGCGGACGATCGGGGTGGACCTGCGCGAGCCGGGCCGCGACACGCTGCGCGGCGCGCTGCTCGCCGCCGCGATCGGCGGCACGGGGCTGGCCTTCTACCTGGTGGTCTACGCGCTGGGCGTCAACCTGACGGTGGTGCCGGGGCAGTTGCCGGAGGTGTGGTGGCGGGTGCCGGTGCTGCTGCTGGCCGCGGCGCAGAACGGGGTGCTGGAGGAGGTGCTGGTCGCCGGCTACCTGTTGCACCGGCTGGACCAGGCGGGCTGGGGGCCGTGGCGGGCGGTGGCCGTTTCGTCGGTGTTGCGGGGGTCTTACCACCTGTATCAGGGGTTCGGGGGGTTCGTCGGGAACGTGGTGATGGGGCTGGTGTTCGGGCGGTTGTACCAGCGGTGGGGGCGCGCGATGCCGCTGGTGATCGCGCACACGCTGATCGACGTGGTGGCCTTCGTCGGGTACGCGGCGCTGCACGGCCGGGTGAGCTGGCTCCCATGACGGCCGCTTGCAAGCAGTTTGCGTAACTGTCGCAAGAAATCGATAGTGTCTCGAAGCTCGACAACAACGTTACGAAACTCCTTCGCAGGAGCCTTGTGTCCCGGGGTCGTGGGGTCCTACTGTCACCTCACCCCCCGAGAGAATCGAGCTTCGGATGTCACTCACGAGCACATCCCGGAGGGTCGTGGCGGTGCTCGCCGCGGCTCTCGGCCTCCCCCTCGTCTCGATCGCCGTCCCCGCGGAGGCCGCCACCACGGCACAGCGGCCCGTCGTGACGCGGGCCGCCCTCGACCCGGCGCTGGTCGCCGGCCGGGGCGCGCGCGTCGGCTTCGCCGAGCAGGAGGCCGAGAACGCCGCGACGGACGGCACGGTCATCGGCCCCGACCGCAGCGCGTACACGCTGCCCGCCGAGGCGTCCGGGCGGCGGGCCGTCAGGCTGACCCCCGGACGGCACGTCGAGTTCACCCTCCCGGCCGCGGCCAACGCGATCACGGTGCGCTACAGCATCCCCGACGCGCCCTCGGGCGGCGGCATCACCGCGCCGCTGGACGTGGCGGTCAACGGCCGCCACCGGGCGACCATGACGCTGACCTCGCAGTACTCGTGGCTGTACAACCAGTACCCCTTCACCAACGACCCCGGCGCCGACCTGCTGCACCCGGACTGGTGGATCACCGAGTGCTCCTGTGTGCCCAGCGCCACCACCCCGGCCCCGGCGATCACCAAGCCGTTCCGGCCCAGCCACTTCTACGACGAGCAGCGCCTGCTGCTCGGGCGCACGTACCGGGCGGGCGACCGGATCCGGCTGACGGCGGGCTCCGGCGCCGCCTGGACGGTCATCGACCTGCTGGACTCCGAGCTCGTCGCCCCGCCGCGGATCGAGCCGGTGGCGGCCAACGTGCTGGCCTTCGGCGCCGACCCGTCCGGCCGCCGCGAGTCCTCGTCCGCCTTCGACCGGGCCGTCGCCTTCGCCCGGCGCACCCACCTGAAGGTGTACGTCCCGCCCGGCACGTACCAGGTGAACCGGCACATCGTCGTGGACGACGTGACGATCACCGGCGCGGGAAGCTGGTACACGATCATCAAGGGCCGCGAGGTCGCCCTCGACACCCCGGCGCCCGACGGGTCCGTCCACACCGGCGTCGGCTTCTACGGCAAGGACGCCAAGGACGGCGGCAGCCGGAACGTGCACCTGTCCGGGTTCGCCATCGAGGGCGACGTCCGCGAGCGGATCGACACCGACCAGGTCAACGGCGTCGGCGGCGCGATGAGCGACTCCACGATCAAGGGCCTCCACATCCACCACACCAAGGTCGGCCTCTGGTTCGACGGGCCCATGAGCGGCACCCACGTCACCGGCAACGTGATCGCCGACCAGATCGCCGACGGGCTCAACCTGCACACCGGCGTCACCGGCTCGGTCGTGTCGGACAACTTCGTCCGCAACTCCGGCGACGACGGCCTGGCCATGTGGTCGGAGAGGACGGCGAACGCGCGCAACACGTTCGACCACAACACCGTGCAGACGCCGGTGCTGGCCAACGGCATCGCGATCTACGGCGGCACGGACAACACGGTCTCGGCCAACCTGGTCGCCGACCCCGTCCGGGAGGGCAGCGCGCTGCAGGTCGGCTCCCGCTTCGGCGCCGAGCCGTTCACCGGCCGCCTGGACATCACCGGCAACACCACCGTGCGGGCGGGCACGTACGAGCTGAACTGGAACATCGGCCTCGGCGCCATCTGGTTCTACGCCCTGGAGCGGAACATCGACGCCGACGTCCGGGTGACCGGCGACCACTACCTCGACAACACCTACAACGCCGTGATGCTGGTCGCCGACTGGCCCGTCAAGGACCTCTACTCCATCACGAACCTGCGCTTCAAGGACGTCCGGGTGGACGGCACCGGCACCTCGGTGCTCAGCGCCCGCGCCGCCGGCTCGGCCACCTTCGAGAACGTGGACGCCCGCAACGTGGGCGCGGTCGCCGTCAACAACTGCGGCACCTTCCACTTCACCCCGTCCGGCTCGGAGTTCTCACTGACGGACGGCGGCGGCAACGACGGCTGGCTCGCCCCCTGGCTCCTCCCCAACACCCTCACCTGCGACGACCGCCCCCCAGTGGTCACACCCCCGGCCCCCTCCCCCTGGTGAGCCCGGAAACACCGGCGAAGGGATTTTGACAGCGTGATTCCTGCGGCCATGATGGAGGAGCACATTCGTCCCAGGAGCTGATCGACGTGCACGGAGACGGCGGAGCGCCCCCCGGTCCGGGCGGCAACGAATGGCCTGCCGACCTCGACGTCGGGCTCCTCCTGGAGTCCGGCTGGCGCCCCACCGCCTTCCGTCAGTTCATCCTCAAGCTGCACAGCCGCTGCAACCTCGCCTGCGACTACTGCTACATGTACGAGATGGCCGACCAGAGCTGGCGCCGCCAGCCGCGCAGCATGGCGAAGCCGACCATCGACCGCGTGGCCGCCCGCATCGCCGAGCACGCCGAGGCCCACCAGCTGAAGAGCGTGGAGATCACCCTGCACGGCGGCGAACCCCTGCTGGCGGGCATGCCACACGTCCGGTACACGGTGAACGCCCTGAGATCGGCGCTCGGCGAGCGGACGGACGCGGTCGTCCAGGTGCAGACCAACGGCGTCCTGCTCAGCGAGGCGTTCCTGGACCTGCTGGCCGAGCTCGACGTGTACGTCGGCGTCAGCCTCGACGGTGACGCCGACGGGCACGACCGCCACCGCCGGCGCGCCGACGGGGAGGGCAGCTACCCGAAGGTGCGCGCCGGGCTGGCCCGGCTCACCTCCCCCGCCTATCGCCACTTGTTCAGCGGCCTGCTGTGCACGCTCGACCTGGCCAACGACCCTGTCGTCACCTACAAGGCCCTGCTGGAGTTCCAGCCGCCGACCGTCGACTTCCTGCTGCCGCACGGCAACTGGGAGACCCCGCCGCCCGGCTGGTCGGCGACCGCGCGGCCGTACGGCGACTGGCTCGTCGCCGTCTTCGAGCACTGGCGTTCGGTCCGGCCCAGGACGACCCGCGTCCGGCTGTTCAACGAGATCATCCGGCAGTTGTGCGGCAGCCCGTCCAGGAGCGAGTCGATCGGGCTGGCGCCCGTGGCCGTCGTCGTGGTGGAGACGGACGGCAGCATCGAGCAGGTCGACACCCTCAAGTCCGCCTACGAGGGAGCGACGCGCACCCCGCTGCACGTGCTGCGCGACTCCTTCGACAGGGCCCTGCTCGAACCGGCCATCGTGGCCCGGCAGATCGGCCGTGACGCGATGTCGGAGACGTGCGCGTCCTGCGACATCGTGGGGATCTGCGGGGGCGGCCTCTACCCGCATCGGTACCGCGACGGCAGCGGCTTCCGCAATCCGTCCGTCTACAGCCGCGACCTGTACCGGCTGATCACGCACATCCGGGGCGCGCTCCACGAGGAGCTGGCCCCGCTGTCCGGGCCGCCCCCGGCGGGGAGCGAACGCGGAGGGTGAACGCCGCGCCCGCCCGTCACACGGGTGGGGGGTCGAAGTCCAGGTCGAGATGGCGGCCTTCGTCCGCCGCCCGCGCGTCGGGATGCTCCATGCCGCGCGTCTCGCGGTAGTGGCGCAGCGTCTCCTCGCGCAGGGCGTCCGCCTCCTCCTTGTGGTCGGCCCTGGCCAGGTCCGCGGCGAGGTTGGCGGCACAGGCGAGGGTGGTGGGATGTTGCTCCCCCACCAGGGGGCCGAGCTGCCGATGCGTGTCCCTGCCCAGCCGGCAGGCCGCTTCGAGCTCGCCGAGGGCGGCCAGGTCGCTGGCGAGGTTGACGGAGACGGTCAGCACGTAGTGGTGGCCACCGCCCACCTTGGCCCGCAGCCCGTTGATGACGCGTTCGTTCAGCTCGCGGGCGCCCTCCACGTCGCCGCGCACCCGCAGCAGGACCGCCACGTTGCTGGCGCAGCCGAAATAGTACGGATGGTCGGCCCCGTACACCCGCGGATAGCGCACCATGGCGTCCTGGGCCAGCTTGAACGCCCGGTCGATCAGGTCGTTGACCCGGAACGCGTTGGCCAGGCACAAGGCAGCGCCCAGCGTGCTCGGATGGTCGATGCCGTAGTTGCGCACGTAGCGCGCGTGCACGGTGGCGGCGAGTTCGAGGGCCTCGGCCGCCTCCCCCACCCTGAGCCGGGCGATGGCCAGGTCCTTCTGGGTGAGCAGGATGCGCGGATGATCGGCGTCGAGCTGCTCCTGGCCGTAGGCCAGCGCCTCCTCGCCGATGTCGCAGGCCTCGGCGTAGTCTCCGCAGAGCCGGGTCATGCGGCTCAGGCTGGCCCACAGGTTCAGGACCGTGCCCCGGCTCACGGCCGACTCGGAGAGCTGAGCCGCCCTCAGCGCCTCTTCCAGCAGTGTCCGCGCGCCGCGGTAGTCGCTGTTGAGCCCGAGGTCGAGCGCCAGGTTGTTGACCGCCATGAGCGTACGGGCGTTGTCGGGGCCGAGCACGGCCTGGTGCAGGCTCACCGACTCGGTGTCGTGCTCGCGCGCCTCGACGAACAGGCCGCGGCCGCGCAGGTCGGCGCCGATGCCGTTGCGCAGGACCAGGGTGTCGCGATGCTCGTCGCCGGCCACCTCCCGCATCGCGGCGAGCGTGGCGGTGTCCAGGTCGTACGCCTCGTCGTAGCGGCCCAGGAAGCGGAGCAGGTCGCCCTTGACGCGCCGCGCCCGCAGCACGCTCATGTCCTGCTGGCCGGAGTCGGCGGTCCACCGCTCCAGGAAGCTGTCGACGTGCGTGCGCGCGACGTTGTGGTTGCCGGAGGCCATCAGGTATTCGAGGATCCGCAGCGCGAACTCCCGCACGTCTCCGCGCCGGCTGTCGGCCAGCCTGGTCGGTGCGACGTGGGCGAGCAGGGCGTCGAAGCGGGGCCAGTTCGCGGGGTCGCCGGTGTCGCCGGGCGCCGCTCCGGCCAGCAGGGAGTGCACCTCCGTCCGGATCTGGTCCTGGGTGTCGGCCGCCAGGCCCTCTCTCAGCAGCGCCTGGATGAGCCGGTGGACCTGGATCGTGCGCTCGCCGGTGACCGTGCCCTCACCCGGCTCGGCCTCGATGCGGACCAGCGCGTACTTCCCCAGTCGCTTGATCGCCCTGCTCAGCCGGAGCGGGTCGGCGAGCAACTCGGCCATGACGGGCCGCACCGGGCCCTTGACCGGGCGGAACACCCCCCGGGGGATGGGCTCGGGCCCGAAGAAGGCGCAGCAGCGCAGCAGTTCCATGGCTTCGGGCAGGTGCTCCTGGAGCGTGCTGACCGACAGCTCCCACGCCGCGGACATCGACAGCGGATACTCGGCGGGCTTGCCCTCGCTCAGCAGGCTCGCGGTGCGCTCATTGAGCAGGCGCAGGTACTCCTCCGGCGACATGCCGGTCTCGCTCTGCAGCGCGGCCGACTGCTCCAGCGCCAGCGGCAGGTCACCGAGGGCCTCGGCGAGCCGTCCGGCGTCGGCGTCGCTGATCGAGCGGCGCATGCGCCTGCCGAGGAACTGCATGCTCTCCTCGCGGCTGAACACGTCGACGGCGACCGTGCCGACCACGCCTTCCCAGCGGTGGTTGCGCGAGGTGATGAGCACGTGCCCGGGGCCGGGAGGGATGTTCGGCTGGAGGTCTTCGGGCTCGTCGGCGTTGTCGAAGATCAGCAGCCACCGCTCGTACGGCTCCCCGCTGCGCAATCTGTCGATCACGGCGTCGGCGGCGTCCTCCGTGCTGGTCATGGTGGATCCCGGCACGCCCAGCCTCGGCGCGAGCTGCGCCAGGTTCGATCGCACGAGGCCCGGCTGGTCGGCGGGGATCCACCAGACGAGGTCGTACTGGTCGCGGAAGCGGTAGGCGTACTCGATGGCCATCTGGGTCTTGCCGACGCCACCCAGGCCGTGCAGGGCGCGCGGGCCCTGCGGGAGGGTGGGGGCGTGTGCCACCACGGCGGTGACCTGGCCGACGATCCCGCTGCGCAGCCTGTCGAGCAGATCCTCACGCCCGGTGAAGTTCTGGTTCCGTGGCGGGACCTTCCAGACCGCGGGATACGGGCCCGTGGTCCCCCACGCCACCGACTCCGGTGAATCCGTCACGCGTTTTCGCCTCCCGTCCGCGAGTCCCAGTGATGGATTACCGCACTGGTGGCAGGGGCAAGATGGAGATGGCCGACATTATGCTGATTAGCGTACAGGTTTCATACACGCCGGTCATTACGGTCAGCACTGTTAGCGCTTTCCGGACAGCTACAATAGGGCGACAACAATGCCGGCACGCAGACAGTACCTTCCAGATCAACGTCCTCGCGAAACTTCAGAGGAGAGGGGCCATGGCGCCGCAGCGAAGCGATCTCATCGACGCGTCCTCGATCGTGTCCGACCTTGACAGGCTCGGCGACTCCCCCATCGGCCTGACCGTGCGGGAGCTGCTGGAGGAGCCGCGTCAGGCGGAGGACTGCAGGATGTTCGACAACTGCACCCCGCCGCCGCCCCTGGCAGGCGACCGCTAGGGACCGGGTTTCGGGGTCGGCGAGGAATCGACACCTCGCCGACGCCCTCCAAATACGTCATTTCATTACTTAATCGACATTAAACCCAACGTCGCTTTCGCCCGCCTAAACGGACCATTTATTGATTCATCCGACGTCTAACCATATGGTCACATCAGTAACACAACCGTAGACGGCTCATCCTCCGTTGTGGTGTAGGTCTTGTGTGACCGTAGGGTGGTTCAACTATTCGGATGCCGTGAAAGTGCTGGGCGGCGAGGGGAAATTGGTCAAGGCGCTCGACCGCCTGGTCGGAGGGCTGTTGCTCAGCGCCACCGGCCCGACGGGCGAGCTGGTGGTCAGCCTGTTCGACGTCGAGGGGGAGCTCGCCCGCGTGAGCGGACAGCTCGGCACGGCGCTGCACGACCGCTTCTCCGGACTCGGCAGGTACCAGCGCACCCAGCGGATCGCCGCGGCCCACGCGGTCATCGTCGTCACCGCGTTCTTCGAGGCCGTCCGGCAGGGTGAGGAGCACTTCGGCTCCGGGAAGCTGCGCATGCTCAAGTCGGAGCAGGTGCTCATCGCCGGGGCCTCGGACGTCACCGGCACCCGGCTGGGCGACCTGGTCGAGCACCTCCTGCACGCCGAACTGCCCTGCCCTGGACCGACGCAGCCGTACGAGCAGGTCGAGGAGGCCCTGGACGACTACTACCGGCTGCTGTCGGCCCGGCTGCTGGCGTTCCTGCGCGGGCTGCGCATGTGGGAGTCCATGACCGAGGCCCAGCGCGAGCAGGCCGAACGCTGGCTGACCGACGGCGTTCCGCAGGCGGCGCGCCGGCAGTACGCCGAGCTGTTCCACCGCCTGTGCACCGAGGTGCCCGAGATCGCCTACTGGGCGGCGCGCGTCGACCGTCAGGCCACCCGTGCCGTCATCGGATCGCTCGACACCGGCCTGCGCGATCTGCGCCGGCTGCTCGAATCGGTCGTGTCGGGGGCCGTACCCGGCGGCATCCGCGACGCGCTCTCGCAGCACTACCGGACGGCGTTGAACCAGCCCGTCATCTCCAGCGCCGACCTGCCGGACGACATGACCATGCCCACGCTCGACCAGGCGTACATCAGCCCGTGCTTCCGCCGGGCGGTCATGACCGGCTCGTCCCGGCCGGCCGAGTGGAGCTGGTGGCGGGGCCGTCCTCTGGAGAACGACCTGCACGCGTTGCTCTTCGGCTACCTCACCCATCCGAGTGCCACCCAGCTCCCGCTGCTGGTGCTGGGGCAGCCCGGTGCGGGGAAGTCCGTGCTGACCAAGATCCTGGCGGCCAGGCTGCCGCCGGAGCAGTTCGCCGTCGTCCGCGTCCCGCTCCGGGAGGTGCCGGCCGAGCAGGACCTGCAGACGCAGATCGAGCACGCCATCCGGCAGGCCACCGGTGAGAGCGCGCGATGGCCCGCCCTGCACGCCGGGGCCGCGAACATCGTCGGCGTGGTCATCCTGGACGGCTTCGACGAGTTGCTCCAGGTCACCGGCGTGAGCAGCACGAACTACCTGGAGAAGGTGGCCGGGTTCCAGGAGCGCGAGGCCGCCCAGGGAAGGCCCACGGCGGTCATCGTCACGAGCCGGACCGTGGTGGCCGACCGGGCCCGCCTGCCGCGGGAGACCGTGGTGATCCACCTGGAACCGTTCAACGAGACCCAGGTCAGGCACTGGCTGGACATGTGGAACCGGCTGAACGCCGGCTACTTCGGCGACCACTCCCTCCTCCCGCTGGAGCTGTCCACCGTCGCCCGGCTCGGCGAACTCGCCTCGCAGCCGCTCCTCCTGCTGATGCTCGCGCTCTACGACATGGACGGCAATCCCCTGCGGCACGAGCTGGGCAGGCTGGACCGGGCGCAGCTCTACGAACGGCTCCTGGTCAGGTTCGCCCGCAGGGAGGTCCGCAAGTCCGGCGACGCGCTGTCGGAGGAGGCGCTGGAGCGTTCCGTGGACCAGGAGCTGCTGCGGCTGTCGGTGGTGGCGTTCGCCATGTTCAACCGCAACAGCCAGTGGGCGACCGAGGAGGACCTCGCGGGAGACCTTCTCCGCCTGCTGTCCGAGGAGAGCAGCCAGGCCGGCGAGTTCCAGACGCCGTTGAACCCCGCCCAGCTCATCGTCGGGCGCTTCTTCTTCGTGCACGAATCGCAGGCGACGCAGGACGACCGCAAGCGGAAGACCTACGAGTTCCTGCACTCCACCTTCGGGGAGTATCTCGTCGCCCGGCTCACCACCCACGAGGTCGAGGCCCTGGTGGCCGCGGCGGAACTGGACACCGGACACGCCCGGCGCAACCGGCCGAACGACGATTTCCTGCATGCGCTGCTCTGCCACAACCCGCTGTCGGCCCGGGAGTCGGTGCTGGAGTTCCTCCAGGACCTGATCCGCGGACTGAGCCGGGACTCGCGGACCATGCTCAAGCGCACCCTGCTGTCCCTGTTCCACGACGCGCTGTACTTCCGCAGCTCCACGAGCTTCGGCTCGTACCTGCCCGGCCGCGTCCGCGAGCTGCGCACCGCCCCCATGCAGTTCGCCACCTACAGCCTCAACCTGCTCATCCTGCTGACCCTCGCGTGCGACGAGGTCACCGGCGAGGAGCTGTTCCCGGCGCCGGCGGTCACGGCGGGCACCCCGATCTCGGTGGTGAGCAGGTGGCGGAGCATCGCCCGTCTGTGGCGGTCCCAGATCGCCTACAACGCCTGGACGAACCTGGTCCGCAGCGTGGAGGTCCAGCGGTCGTGGCAGGACGGCGAACGCACCCTGCTGCTCAGGTGGGTGGGCAGCAGGGGATCCGCCCCGCCGCTGGTCGACCTCTACTGGACCTTCGAGAGGGGGCCGGGGCACGAGACCCGCGGACAGTCCTCCTGGATGCACGAGGAGTTCATGGCGGCCGCCCGCCACTTCCACTTCATCTGCGGGTACGAGGAAGAGCTGCTCGTCCACGCCCTGGCGCCGCTCACGGCCGAGCTGAGCCGCTCGCTGATGACCGTCGCCGGCTACTGGCCCGACCGCGCGATGTCGCCCGCCCACGCCCTGCTGCGCCTGTGGCTGCTCTCCAGCCGCGGCGACGACCCGGCCGAGCTGGCCGGCGCCTACGCCGACTGCATCCTGCTGAGCCAGGCGTTCGCCCCCTACGCCGACAAGGACGCGACCGCCTTCCTCGACATCGTCCTGGGGCACCTCAGGCTGGACGCGCCCCGGCTCCGCGGCGTGCTCACCCTGCGGGATCTGCGGCTCGGGCGGGACAAGCCCGCGATGGTGGCCAAGGTCCGCTCGGTGCTGGCGGAGTTGGGGCTGGGGTCGTGAGCCCGGGGCGTCAGGCGGCGGGGGGCGGGCAGGGGGACGGCATGACCGACAGTTACGACCGGGTCGCCGTCGTCACGGGCGCCGACTCCGGTATCGGCAAGGCCACCGCCGTGCTGCTCGCCGAGCACGGGTTCGACGTGGGGATCACCTACCACGAGGACGAGGAGGGCGCGCGGGAGACCGCCGCGCTGGTGCGGGAGGCGGGCAAGGCGGCGGCCGTGCGCCGCCACGACCTGACCGACCCGGTACGGGCCGCGCACGTCGTCGACGAGCTGGCCGGGGAACTGGGCGGGATCGGCGTGCTGGTCAACAACGCCGGCACGGGGTCGTCGGAGCCGTTGCTCGGCATGGACTACGAGCGCTGGCGTTCGGTGTTGTCGGTGGACCTGGACGGGCCGTTCCTGTGCGCGCAGCGGGCGGCCCGGCGGATGGCGGCCGAGGGGCGCGGCGGCCGGATCGTGAACGTCACCAGCGTGCACGAGGAGTACCCGCGGGTGGGGGCGGGGCCGTACTGCGCGGCCAAGGGCGGGCTGAAGCTGCTCAGCCGGGTGCTGGCGCTGGAGCTGGCCGCGTACGGGATCACGGTCAACACCGTCGCGCCCGGCGAGATCGCCACGCCGATGACCGGGCAGGAGGACCGGGTGCCGCGGGCCGGGAGCCGTCCTGGGTACCCGATCCCGCGGCCGGGCGACGCCCGGGAGGTGGCCGCGGTCATCGCCTTCCTCGCCTCGCCGGCCGCCTCGTACATGACGGGCTCGTCGGTGTTCGTGGACGGCGGGATGGTCACGATGGGACCGCAGGCGGCGGGGGCGCTCCAGTCCGGCGACTGGCGTTGACCCCGCGCCCCCGCCCGCTCGGTGAGGCCCGCTGAGAAGGCCCGCTGAAGAAGGCCCGGTCAGCAGGCCGGTCGGGGAGGCCCGCTCCCCGGAGAGCCGCCCGGTCTCAGGCGGTGGCCGGGTGGCCGACCGCGAGGGCCGCGGCCACCTGCGGCGCGACGCGGTCCGCCCAGCGGCTCAGGATCTCCTCCAGCTCGGGCAGCCGCGACTCCAGCACGGCCAGCCCCGGCGTCGGCACGGTCGCGCCGAGCTCCACCAGCAGGGGCCGCAGGTGCACCTCGACCGCCAGCGCGTGCTTCGGGTCGCCCATGACCAGCAGCGGCAGCGCCGCCACCCCGGCCAGCGCCTCCGGCCGCAGCCGGTCGAGGAACGCCTTCAGCAGCCCGGTGTACGTCCCCTTGTACGTGGGGCTGGCCACCACCAGCACCCTCGCCTCGGTCACCAGCTCCAGCGCCACCTCGACGCCGGGCGCGGGCCCGGGGGCGAGCAGGTGCGGCCCGAGCGCCGACAGGTCGACCACGTCGTGCGCGCCCGGGAGGCCGAGCCGCCGCGCGACGGCCTCGGCCGCCTCGACCGCCACGGTCCTCGTCCTGGAGCCTTCGCGGGGGTTGCCGACCAGCGCCACGACGCTCATCCGGCCACCGCCGCTGCCAGCCTGGCGGCGTACCGGGAGGCGGGCCGGGTCAGGCCGTAGTTGTCGCGGAGGGTGCGGCCCTCGTACTCGTACCGGAACAGGCCCCTGATCTGCAGCTCCGGCACGACGTGGTCGACGAAGTCGGACAGGCCCGACGGGAGCAGCGGCGGCATGATGTTGAAGCCGTCGGCCGCCCCGGTGAAGAACCATTCCTGGAGCTGGTCGGCGATCTGCTCGGGCGTCCCGGCGACCACGCGGTGGCCGCGGCCGCCGGCCAGCCGGTTGAGCAGTTGCCGGACCGTCAGGCGCTCCCGCCTGGCCAGGTCGATGACGAGCTTGCGCCGGCTCTGCGCGCCCTCGGTCTCGACGGGCACGTCCGGCAGCGGCAGGTCGAGGTCGTCCTCGGTCAGGTCGATGCCGGTCATGTGGGAGAGCTGGGCCAGGCCGTAGGCGGGGATGATCAGGTCTTCGAGCTCCTTCTCCAGGTGCAGCGCCTCCCGTTCGGTCGAGCCGATGATCGGCGAGATGCCGGGCAGGACGAGCAGGTCGTCCGGCTGCCTGCCGTGGGCGGCCACCCGCCGCTTGATGTCGCTGTAGAACTCCTGGCCCTCCTCCAGGGTCTGCTGGGCGGTGAAGACGGCCTCGGCGTGCCGGGCGGCGAACTCCCTGCCGTCCTCCGACGACCCGGCCTGCACCAGCAGCGGACGTCCCTGCGGCGAGCGCGAGGTGTTCAGCGGTCCCCTGACGGCGAAGTGGCGGCCGATGTGCTCGATGGGATGGATCTTGCCGGTGTCGGCGTAGAGGCCGCCGGCGCGGTCGCCCAGGACGGCGTCGTCCTCCCAGCTGTCCCAGAGCTTGCCGACGACCTCCAGGAACTCGTCCGCCCTGGCGTAGCGGGCGGAGTGCGCGGGGCGTTCGACGCCGAAGTTGAGCGCCTCGGCCTCGCTGGCGGAGGTGACGATGTTCCAGCCGGCCCGGCCGCCGCTGATGTGGTCGAGGGAGGCGAACTTGCGCGCCACGTGGAAGGGCTCGTTGTACGTCGTGGAGACGGTCGCGATCAGGCCGATGTGGTCGGTCACCGAGGCGAGGGCGGCCAGCAGCGTGAGCGGTTCGAGCCCGCCGAGCGCGTTGTGCCGGACGTTGCCCTGCAGGGCCACGCCGTCGGCGAGGAAGAGCGAGTCGAGCTTGCCGCGCTCAGCGATCCTGGCCAGCTCCTGGTAGTGGCGGACGTCGGTCAGGCGGCTCGGCTCGGTGCGCGGGTGCCGCCAGGCCGCCTCGTGGTGGCCGACGCCCATGAGGAAGGCGTTCAGGTGGAGCTTTCTCGTCACGTGGTCCTCCAGGTGGAGAAGCGGCGCTCGACGCCGATCAGGAGCAGGTTGAACAGCAGGCCGACCACGGAGATCGTGATGATGCCGGCGTACATGTCAGGGATGCGGAAGCTGGACTGGGCGTCGAGGATGAGGTAGCCGAGCCCGGCCTTGGCGCCGACCATCTCGGCGAACAGCAGGACGAGGATCGAGTACGCGCCCGCCAGCCGTACGCCCGTGAAGATGGTGGGGACGGCGGCCGGCAGGATCACCTTCTGGAACAGCCGCACCGGGCCGAGCCCCATCGACCGGGCCGACTTGATCAGCAGGGGCTCGACGGTCTTCACGCCGCTGATGGTGTTGAGCAGGATGGGCCAGGAGCAGGCGTACAGGACGAACGCCACCTTCGTCGTCTCGCCGATGCCGAGGATGAGCGTGAAGACCGGCAGCAGCGCGACCGCCGAGGTGTTGCGGAACACCTCCAGCAGCGGGGTCAGGAAGTCGGCGACCGGCTTGTACCAGCCGATCAGCAGCCCGAGCGGGATGGCCAGCACGATCGCCAGCCCGAACCCGGACAGCGAGCGCGCCAGCGACGCCTCCAGGTGCTCGGGCAGGCGGCCCGTGAGCAGCAGGTCCGCGCCGGCGGCCAGGCTCTCGGAGAGCGGGGGCACGAACACGGGGTCCACCACGCCGAGGCGGGGCAGCACCTCCCAGGCGGCCAGGAGCAGCAGGATCGCGGCGGAGTTCCGTCCCGCCCGCCGCGCCAGCCCGCCCGCCCGGCTCCGCGCCGCCTTCCGGCTCGCTCTCGCCGGGGCCGGGTTCCGGCTCTCCCCCTCGGTGGGCCGGACCGGGACGGCGGGCTCCTTCCCTGAGGTGAGAACGGGCTCCGGCTCGTCGTCGGGGAGGTCGTACCAGTGGACGTCGCCCTCGGGGCGGGTCCGCTCGTCGGCGCGCGCGTCAGTCATGCCGGATCGCCGCCGTCCGCTCCTGCACCTGCGCCGCGGCGACCTCGTCGCGCAGCAGCCCCCACACGTGGTGCCGGTACTCGCCGAAGCGCGGGTGTGCCCGCAGGTCGCCCTCGCGCGAGTCGAACTCCACCTCGATGATCTCCTTGATCCGGCCGGGCCTTGAGGTCATCACGGCGACCCGCTGCCCCAGGTAGACGGCCTCGTCGATGCCGTGCGTGATGAAGATGACGGTCTTGCGGGTGTGCTGCCAGATGCGCAGCAGCTCCTCCTGGAGGGACTCGCGGGTCTGGGCGTCGAGCGCGGCGAACGGCTCGTCCATCAGCAGGACGTCGGGGTCGAAGGCCAGGCTGCGGGCGATGGCGACGCGCTGGCGCATGCCGCCCGACAGCTCGTGCGGGTAGCGGTCCTCGAAGCCGGACAGGCCGACCAGTTCGAGGTGCCGCCGCGCCCGTTCCGTACGCTCGGCCCTGGGCACGCCCTTGGCCTCCAGCCCGAACGCGACGTTGGCCAGCGCGGTCCGCCACGGGAACAGCGCGTACTGCTGGAAGACGATCCCCCGGTCGAGGCCGGGCCCGGTGACCGGCGCGCCGTTGACCACGATCTCGCCCGTCGTCGGCGCGGTCAGCCCGGCGACCAGGTCGAGGAGGGTGGACTTGCCGCAGCCGCTCGGCCCGACGAGCGTGAGGAACTCCCCTTCGCGGACGTCGAGGTCGATCCCGGACAGGGCGGTGAACGGCTCCTCCGCGTCCCTGACCGTGAACTCCTTGCCGACGTTCCGGATGCCGATCTTCGTACGGACGCCGGTCTCGCTGATCGTGGCGGTCATGAGCCGCTCCCGTTCGCGTAGGGGTTGAACTCGTTGGTGTAGAGGTCGGTGGCCTTGACCTGGCCCGGACGGAGCTCGCCCTCGCGCTGGAGCCAGTCGATCCACCGCTGGAACTCCCGGCTGTCGATCACCCCGCCCCTGCCCGCGATGCCGGTGCTCTTCCAGAGCTTGACGACGTCGGTGCTCTCGTTGCGCCCGCGCTTGGCGATGATCTGCTCGAACTTGGCGACGACCTCCTCGCGCGGCCGGGTCTGCGCCCAGGCGATGGCCTTGGCGAAACCGGCGACGAAGGTCCTGACGGTGCCGGGGTTCCTGGCGATGAAGTCCTCGCGCAGCACGACGGACCCGGCCGTGAACGGCCCGAACAGCTCGACGTCGGTGAACAGCGGACGCAGCCCGCCGCGTTCGAGCGCCTTGTCCTTGAGCACGGCGCCGAGCGTGCCGACGTCGAGCTGCCCCTGCCGCAGCGCCTGCTCGGTGTTGACCGGCGGGATCACCACGAGCTGGACCTGCTCGATCTCGGCCGGGGTCAGCCCCTGGCGCTTGAGGTACTCCTTGATGACGGCCTCGTGGTGGGCGCCGAGGGTGTTGACGCCGATCTTCTTGCCGATGAGGTCGCGGGCGGTTCTGATGGGGCTGTCGTCCTTGACGTAGTAGCCGTTGAACGACTTCTCGTCGGAGCCGTAGTAGCCGATCACCGCCTTGATCGGGGCCTTGGCCGCCTTGAGCTTGATGACCGCGCCGTCGAAGGCGCCGCCGAAGTCGGTCTGGCCGGTGGCCGCGGACTGGATGTCCTGCGGCCCTGAGGTGGTGTTGCCCACCCACTTGAGCTTGACGTCGCCGAGGTAGCCGAGCTCCGCGGCCAGTTCGGGGAAGGTGACGTTGCCCGCGCTGCCCTGGTAGCGGAGCTCCTTCACCTCCGGTTCGCCGGGTTTCGCCGAGCCCTCGGCCGCGCCGCAGCCGACCGTCACGGTCGCGAGCAGCACGGCGAGGAGTGCACGTCTGATGTCGATCACGATGAGTTCCTCTGGGGAGAACTGCGCAGGGGGTAGGGAGGTCTGCCGGAGGTACGTGATCAGCGACACTGAGCGCTGGCGACGTGGCCGTAGTCCACGTGCGGGCGCCGGGTCAGGTAGAGGCCCTGGCTCATGCGTACGAAGCTACGGAACCCCCGCAGCCAAGTCAACATTTCCTACTGGATTTACATGAAAAGCCTCTCAGCGCATCGCGTCCAGGCCCTCGACCACCGTGCTGGTCAGCGTTCCGACCTCGGAGATCCCGATGGAGACGACGTCGCCGTGCCGCAGCGTGAAGGGCAGGTCGGGCACCAGGCTCGTGCCGGTGGACAGCACCGCCCCGTCGGGGAAGACGTCGGCGCGGAAGAGGTGGGCGACCAGGTCGTCCAGGCGCCGGTGCAGCCCGGACGTGGACGCCTCGCCGTCCCACACCGTACGGCCCCGCCTGGAGACGGCCATCGTGATGCCCAGCGCGTACGGGTCGGCCACCTCCCACACGGGCCTGATCGCCGGGCCGACGGCGCACGCGCCCAGGTAGATCTTGGCCTGGGGCAGGTAGAGCGGGTTGGCGCCCTCGATCGTGCGCGAGCTGACGTCGTCGACGACCGTGTAACCGGCGACCTCGCCGGCCGCGTTGAGCACCAGGCCCAGTTCCGGCTCGGGCACGTCGATCTCCGAGTCGGCGCGTACCGCGATCCGGCCGCCGTGCCCGGACACCTTCCAGGCCACGGACTTGAAGAACAGCTCGGGGCGTTCGGCGTCGTAGACGAGCTCGTACACGTCGGCCGCCCGCTCGCTCTCGGTCACCCGGGCCTCCCGCGACCGCCGGTAGGTGACCCCGGCGGCCCACACCTCCATCCGGCCGTCCACGGGGGCCAGCGGGCGCACGTCCGCCGACCTGTGCCGGGGACCGCCGGGGGTGGCACATCGTTCCCGCAGCTCGGCGACGGGCAGCCGGAGCAGCTCGCCCACCCCGCCCACCCCGTCGAGCTCCGCCACCTGTTCACCGTCGTCGACGCCGACCGCGTCGAGACGGGTCACCGGGCTGTTGAACCGCACGATGCGCATGATCCGCTCCTGCTCTCGTCCGTCGGGGGCACGATCACCCTACGGCCGGTCGCGGCGCGGGCCATGCCGGATGGGAATGCCTTCTCCCGAAGGGGACCGGCAGGGACGAAAGACCTGGTCAGCGCGGTACCGCCGGGCCCTCCTGGCACGCCGGGCGGCCCGTTCGGGGCGGCGCGGAGCGGAAGGCCATTGGCGGGCAGGCGAAAGTCCGCCAAGGTGAAACCGGCCCGTCGAGCGACTTCGCCTCGTGCGAGGAACGCCGCGGGCAGGCCGGAGCCGACGAAGGAGCATCCATGACACCGCCGACCGTCACGTGCCCCCAGGACCTTGTCGACCTGTCCGTCCTCGCACCCGCGCGGCTGGAGGGACTCGGGAACTCCGTCATCGCCATGGAGCTGCTCGAACTGCTCGCATCGGCTCCGGAGGAGGACGACCTGTTCGCCGCGTTCGACACCGGCACGCCCGCGCCGCATCGAGCCGGCGGTCGCTGACCGCGGCACCGGTCCGCCCGTGACGAGGCCGGCCCGGTCACCGACGTGCTGGGTTGACAGGACGGGTGGGGCGGTTTTCGCTGCAACCAGACGCCGGAGGGCGGAGGGGAGCTGGTCATGCGTGGTTTCCGGCGGTTCGTCGTCGCCCTGGTCCTGTGCGTGCCGCCGGTCGCCGTCGCGGCCGGGCCCGCCGTCGCCGCCGGGCCCGGGGTCGCGTCCCACTTCGGGCTCGCCCGCAAGGACTGCGTGGGGACGGCGGCCGGCCGGGCGTCCAAGGTCTGGTACACGGTCGCGGGCGGCGTGTTGTCCGACGTCTACGAGCCCACGATCGACAACACGAACGTCGAGACGATGCAGTTCGTCGTCACCGACGGCGCCACGTTCACCGAGGCGCAGGCCCGCGACACCACCTACCGGCTGGAGACCGGCCGTTCGGGGCTGAGCTGCACCGTCACCTCCACCAGCAGGAGCGGCCGCTACCGGCTGACCACCACCTACGTCACCGACCCGGGGAGCGACGCGGTCGTCGTGCGGACCCGGCTCCAGCCGCCCGGCCTGCGCCTGTACGTCCGGCTGGACGCGAGCGTGAACGGCAACGGCGGCGGCGGCCCGGCCGACGGCGGGGCCGACACCGGCACGGTGGACGCCGCCACCGGCGCGCCCGTGATCTCCGACACCGGCACCGAGACCTCCGCGCCGGAACGCGACTACGCGGTGCCCACCCACCTGGCGCTGCGGGCGGAGCGGCGGCTGCCGCGGGCCGGCGTCGGCTACGCGGGCACGTCCGGCGACGGGCTGGCGCAGCTCGACGCCGACCACGAGCTGACCGCCTACGACAGCGCGCCGCGCGGCAACGTCGTGGCCACCGCCCGGCTGCCGATCGACGCCTCGGGCGCGGTGACGTTCGCGCTGGGCTTCGGGCGCAGCGCCGAGGCCGCGCTGCGGACGGCGGGCCAGGCGGCGGCGCGGCCGTTCGCGTCCACCCTCGCCCGGTTCGAGGCGGGCTGGGCGGCCTACGACGCCGGGCTGCGCCGGCCGCCCGCCGCCCTCGCCGACGCCTACCGGCTGTCGGCGAACGTGCTGAAGGCCAGTGAGGACAAGACCTTCCCCGGCGCGGTCGTCGCCTCGCCGGCGAGCCCGTGGGGCCAGGCGGTCGACGCAGGCGCGCTGCCCGGCGGCAAACCGGTCTACTTCGGCTCCTATCGCGAGGTGTTCGCCCGCGACCTGTACGAGGCGTTCACCGGCTTCCTCACCGCCGGCGACCTGGCCACGGCCCGCGCCACCACCCGCTTCCTGCTGGAACGCCAGCAGCTCCCCGACGGCAGGCTGCCGCGCAACTCGCTGCTCAACGGCCGGCTCGCGCCCGACTCCGGCGGCGACCAGCTCGACGAGACGGCCTATCCGATCCTCATGGCCCACCAGTCCGGGCTCGGCGGCGACACGACATTGTGGCCGCGCGTACGGGCGGCGGCCGACTTCCTGCTGGCGCACGGGCCCGCGTACGGCGTGGAACGGTGGGAGGAGCAGCCGGGCCACTCGCCGTCCACGATCGCGGCCGAGATCGCCGGGCTGGTCGCGGCGGGCGAGATCGCCGACCGGCAGGGCGACCGGGCCCGCGCCCGGCTCTACCGGGCCACCGCCGACCACTTCGCCCGCTCGGTCAAGGAGTGGACGGTGACCACCACCGGCCCGTACGCCCCCCGCTACTTCCTGCGCCTGTCGCGCGGCGGCGACCCCGACGCGGCCGTCTCCTACGGCCTGGGCAACGGCGGCCCCACCGAGGACCAGCGCCGGGTGGTGGACGCCGGCTTCCTGGAGCTGACCAGGCTCGGCGTCCTGCCCGCGGACGACCCCGACGTGCTGGCCGGCCTCGCGGTCGTGGACCGGGTGATCAGGCGCACGACCGCGAGCGGCCCCGGCTGGTACCGGTACGGCTCGGACACCCCGGGCACCGAGGACGGCTACGGCGACTGCCACGAGCCCGATCCGACCTCGTGCGCGCCGTCCGGCAGGCCGTGGCCGACCGGGAACACCGGCTCGGGCCACGTGTGGCCGGTGCTGGCCGGGGAGCGGGCCGAGCAGGCGCTCCAGACGGGCGACCAGGCGACGGCGGCGTCGCTGCTGGCGGCCATGCGGGCGATGTCGTCGGGGACGGGGCTGGTGCCGGAGCAGGCGTGGGAGAACCCCGGCCTGGGCGCGTCGCCGTACGGGAGCGACCCGGCGACCGCCTCGATCGGCTTCCGCGACGGCGGGCCGGCGGGGTCGGCGTCCCCGCTGACCTGGGCTCAGGCGCAGGAGGTGCGGCTCATTCTGTCGCTCGGCTCCCGCCGTCCGGCCGAGCAGCCCGAGGCGGTGCGCGAGCGGTACGCCGCCCACGGCCTGCCCGCCGCCACCCTGCTCACCCTCACCTCGCCGCCCGCCGAAGGCGGGACGATTGCTGACGGCTCGGTCACCGTGAAGGGGACGGCCGCGCCGGGCGCGCTCGTGGACGTCGAGGCCGCGCCCGTGGACGTCGGGGCGCCCGCGCGGGTCGTCTCGGTGCGGGCCGGGGCCGACGGCGCGTTCACGGCCCGGGCGCCGATCGTGTTCGGCGAGGTCGTGCTCACCGTCGCCGCGACCTCGGACGGCCGCACCGGGTACGCCCGGCGCTCGGTCGTCGGCGACATCACCGGCGGCACGACCGTGCTCGACGTCACCGACCCCGAGGGCGACGACGACGGCCCGGGGACCTACGCCTACCCGACGGCGGCCGACTTCCGTCCCGGAGCGTTCGACCTGCGGCGGTTCCAGGTGATCACCGATGCGACCACCGTCTACCTGCGGGCCGGGCTGCGCGACCTGACCCCCACGTTCGGCAACCCGCTCGGCGCGCAGCTCCTCGACGTCTACGTCCAGGATCCGGCCGCCGCCGAACGGTCGGCGCAGGCGGCCTTCCCCCAGCGCAACCACCGGATCGCCGAGGAGGACGCCTGGTCGCAGCGCGTCGAGGCGCAGGGCTTCGCCGCCCCCGTCTGGGTCACCGCGGACGGGCGCGGGCCCGGCGGCGCGGCGGTGCGCGCGTCCGAGGCCACCAGGACGATCACCGTCGCCCTGCCCAAGGCGTCCTTCGGCACGCCGGGGCCGGGGTGGCGGTTCGCGGTCGTGCTGACCGGCCAGGACGGCTACGCCGCCGACCAGGCCAGAGGGTTCGCGGCGACGCCCGAGCCGTACCGGTTCGGGGTGTGCGCCGAGGGCGGCGGCGCGCCACTGTGCGCGGCCGACCCCGGCACGGTGCCCAAGGCACTGGACGTGCTCACCCCGCCCGGGGTGTCCCAGGCCGACGAGCTGAACCCGCTTCCCGGCCCGGTCACTCTCCACGCCGTCGCGGTGCCCTGACCCGCCGACCGGCCACGCGGTCGCCGTGCCCTGCCCCCGTCTCCCATCAGGCGAAGCGTTCGATGGTCACCGGGATCAGGCCCTGCCCGCGGATCGCCTGCCGGTGGTGGTGGAGCAGGGCGCCGATGGCGGCGAGCGGGCCGGCGCTCAGGCGTACGGTGACGTCCAGGCACCAGGCGATGCCGGGGCCGATGCGCCGCAGCTCCCAGGTGAAGGTGTGTCCCGCGGCGGTCCCGGTGGCGGTGCCCGCGATCCTGGCCCGCGGGTTCACCTCCGGCTGCTCCAGGCGCAGGACCGTGCGCACGTTCGCCAGGCCGCGCTCGCCGAGCTCGCCCGCGAACAGGATGCGGTAGCGCCGGGTCTGCGTGGACCGGGAGCCGCCCAGGTCGAGCGGGGCCGCGGCGGGCAGCGCCTGGCGGTACTGGAAGAAGGCCCGCAGCTCGGCCTCCTGCGGCAGCGCGCCCCCGCCGAGCATCGAGTAGGTGTCGCGGGCGTCGCGCCGGGTCACCGGCAGCACCCGCTCGCGCAGCGCGGGCTCGGCGCGGATGGCCCGGCTGGACCCGGGCGACTCACGCCACTCGCCGCAGTCGGAGGTCCATTCCGCGCAGTCGATGCCCGCGGCGGTGTAGTCGTCGCAGAGCACGAACTCCTCGACCAGGATGCCCAGGGGAAGTGTTCCGCGACCGCGGTCTTCGGGGGCGGCGTAGATCAGGTAGTAGTCCAGGGGTACGTCGGCGTCCATTCGCGACATGATCGTGGGACGGACCCGCGCGGGCAAGGCGACATTCTGATGTTCTCGCAGGTCCTGCCGTTAGATGCGGGTCTAGCCGGTAACGGGCTTGCCCGTGGCGCCGCCGTCGAGCCACTCCTCCCACGACTTCGCCCACGGCGTGGGGCCGTTCCCGAACCGCAGTTTGCGCGAGGTGCCCTTGACCTGGATGACGTCGCCGCGCTGGGTGAAGTCGTAGAACCAGCGGGCGTCGGCGGGGCTCGCGTTGACGCAGCCGTGGCTGACGTTGGAGTTGCCCTGCGCGCCGGTGGACCAGGGCGCGGCGTGGAAGAAGGTGCCGCTGTAGGTCATCCGGACGTTCCACTTGGTCTTGATCTTGTACTCGCCCGGCTTCCCGATGGTGGCCGAGTCCATGACGGTCTCCGCCGCCTTCTCCTGGGCGATCATGGTGCCGGAGTAGCTGTCGTCGCCGGGTTTGCCGAGGCTCACGGGGATCGTCCGGACGGTCTTGCCGTCCGCGGTGACGACGGCCCGGTGGCGGTCGGCGTCCACCTTGGTGACGTGCTTCGGGCCGACGGTGAAGGACAGGCTGCGGTCCTTGGTCCCCCACAGGTCCTGGCCCGCGCGCAGCCCGGCCAGGTGGGCGACGACCTTGACCTGCTCGCCGACCGGCCAGTAGTCGCGCGGCCTGAACTGCACCTCCCGGTCGCTCACCCAGCTCCACGCGCCCTCGACCGGCTCGGACATCTTCACGACCAGTGAACGCTCGACCGCCGCGCGGGCCTGCCTGGAGGTGACCGGCTGGGACAGCAGGAGCTGGACCGGCATCCCTACGCCGACCTTCTCGCCGTCCAGCGGCGACATGCCGCTCTGCAGGGTCCGGCCGGGCTTGAGCGTGGTGAAGGACGACTGCCCGGTGACGGCCTTGCCGTCGGTGCCCATGGCCTGCGCGCTCACCGTGTACGACGTCGCCGGCCGCAGCGGCCACCGGGGCCGCCAGGTGCCGTCGGCCGCCGTCGAGCCGGTCACCTGGCGCCCCTTGGCGTCGGCGACGGTCACCTTGGTGACCTTGCCGCCGGTGACCTTGACGCTGATCGCGGTGTCGGGGGCGACCTTCTTCGTGCCGTCGGCGGGGGTGATCGCGAGCCTGGCCACCGGGCCCTGGGCCTGTCCTGGGCCGCCCGGCGGCCGTGCGCCGCCTCCGCCGGAGGCGCATCCGGCGATCAGGAGCGCCGCGAGGGCGAGGGTCGTGCTGGTCCGGCCGTTCCGCATCTCCGATGCCTCCCGTGCCTGACAAGGCGTCGTTTCCACCTTAGGCGGTCGGTGCTGTCACGTCCGGACACTTCTGCCCGTAGGGCATGGGAGAAACCTTCATCCGCAGATGATCGCTCTTGCGAACCTTGCGGGCGGATCTGGTGTCCAACTCTCTGGAACGGTCCTTGTGGGCTGATCTCAGGGGATGACGCACCGGGGGCGGTGCATGAGGGGGAACGCCATGAACAGCGCCATGAGGCCGGGTCTGTCCGGTGTCGCAATGGCCGCGGCGATGCTGGCCGTCACGACCGCGCTCACGGGGGCCACCCCCGCCGGCCCCACGCCCTCCCCCACACATCCGACCCCCACGCATCCGACCCCCACGCATCCGACGCCGTCGGCCTCCCCGGAGTCGAAGCCCGACCGGAAGCCGGACCAGGCCGAGCCGTCCGCCGAGCCGTCCGGCGGCCCGGCGGAGAAGGTCGACTGCCGCAAGGTCAAGTGCGTGGCGCTCACCTTCGACGACGGCCCGGGCCCCTACACCGGGACGCTCCTGCGGCACCTGGCGAAGTACCAGGCCCGCGCCACGTTCTTCGTCGTCGGCCGGAACGTCGCCGCCTACCCGGACGTGGTCCGGCGCACGGTCGGGGCCGGGCACGAGCTGGGCAACCACACCTGGTCCCACCCCGACCTGACCCGGCTGACGCCGGCCGCGATCAGGTCCCAGCTCGCCCGTACCGACCGGGCCGTGGAGTCGGCCACGGGCGTCGTGCCCGGCCTGGTACGTCCCCCGTACGGCGCGATGGACCGCGACGTGCGGCGGCAGGCGCGCCGGCCGCTGGTCCTGTGGAGCGTGGACACCCTCGACTGGGCCCACCGCGACAGCGCCAGGGTGGCCCGCGTCGCGCTCAAGCGGGTCCGCCCCGGCAGCGTCATCCTGTTCCACGACATCCATCCGACCACGGTCAAGGCCCTCCCGCGGGTGCTGAAGGGCCTGTCCGCCCGCGGCTACCGCTTCGTCACGGTCGGCGAGCTGTTCGGCGGCCGGCCGCCGAAGGTGGTCTACGACGCGCCGGCCCGCCGGCTCTCGGGCGGCCCCAAGTAGCTGGGCAGGCGCCCGCCGGTGTCCACCACGAGCCGTTGCAGGACGACGGTCGGGTCCACCATCCAGAACTTCAGCACGTGCGTGCCCGGGGTCGTGACCGTGTGCACGGTGGTGGTCTCGTTGACGTTGTCGGAGGTGTTGCGCTCCCACTGGCGGTTCATGGTCGTGTCGTTCGCGCCGGTCACGGCCGTGATGTCGACCGTCTGGGGCGGCTGGTCGTCGATGGAGACGGCGTACCGGAGCCCGTCGGACGGCAGCACGTTGTTACGCGGTGACAGCAGCGCCGAGACCTTGACCTGACCGGCCGTGAACAGCGTCATCGTGTACTCCAGCCGGGGGCTGTCCCCGCCGGGCGTGACGCGGGGGGCGGTCTGCGGGAGCGGGGTCACGCCGTCGGAGCTGCGGCCGAGGTCGGGGATGGTCCGCCAGCGGCCGACGGCCCGTCCGTAGTGGGCGGCGTCGATGGTGACCTGGCCGCCCGCCTCGACGAACCCCTTGACCGGCCCTGCCGGATTGTCCACGACGGCCTTGACGGTCACGCTCGTCCCGCCCGGCCCGGTGACGGTGACGGGCACCTCGGTCCTGCCCTTGGGCGCGCGGGAGAAGTCGACGCGTACGGCGGCCCGTACCTGCTTGCCGACGCTGCCGGCCTCGGGGCTGACCGAGATCCACGGCACGGCGGCGCTGATCGTCCAGTCGAAGGGTGTGCCGCCCCGGTTGAACACCTCGATGTACTGCCCCGGGTAGGTCTGGTACGGGCTGAACGCCGGCAGCACCGCCTCCTCCCGCGCCTGCGGCCACCACTGGTCGGAGCCGTCGATCGCCACGCCCATGTCGGCGCCGTCCGGCACGGAGGCGCGCACGAGCTGCGGGTAGAAGGCGTCGGGCAGGGCCACGTTGTCCTTCTCCGGCTGCTGCCAGGGGGCGTTGGGGCCGTACCGCTCGACGTCGCCGTAGCCGATCTTGGGCTGGAGCTGGAAGTCCTTCCACTTCCCGCCCGCGATCGTGCCGTAGCGGGCGTTCAGCGCCTGGTCGTCGTCGAAGCGCCGCTGGGCCAGGTCGGCCAGGTCGTTCGCGGCGGCCCGGCCCTGCCTGGCGTACAGCAGGTTGGTGAACTGGGCGTTGCGCAGGGCGTAGAGGTTGGCCGTGGCCTGCACCTGGTAGTCCACGAGCTCGTAGTACGCGTCGCCGTACGCCGCCGGCAGCGCGGCCCGGACGCGGGCGGCCCGGTCGGCCAGGCGCCGCCACTCGGCCGTGACCCGGTCCATCTCCTGGTAGCTGGTCAGGCTGAACGGCGTGTCGCGGTCGTCGTAGGTGACCTTCGCAGGGTCGGCCGGGTCCACGATGATGCGGCGGTTGAGCAGTTCGGGCTTGCGGCGGGCCTGGAGGGTGCCGTAGTCGTGCAGGATCGCGGCGATCTCGGCGGCGTGCTCGGGGCCGAAGTTCTGGGCCGCGTACGCGCGCTCCCAGTCCCCCAGCCGGTCGATCGGCAGGCTGTCGGGGTCCCAGGCGTAGTCGAGGAAGAACTGCAGCGGCAGCTCCTCGTTCTTCAGGTCGCCGACGTTGACCACCCACAGGCGGTCGACGCCGTAGCGGTAGGTCAGGTCGAGCTGCTCCCACGTGCCGGCCAGGTTGATCGTGTCGGCCCACTTGTAGTTGCGTCCGCCGCCCACGTAGTCGAAGTGGTAGTACATGCCGTAGCCGCCGGCGCGCTTCGGCAGCGACTGGTCGGGGAGCTTGCGCATATTGCCCCAGTTGTCGTCGCAGAAGACCACGGTCACGTCGTCGGGCGGGCGCAGCCCCTGGTCCCAGTAGCGCTGCACCTCCTTGTAGAGGGTCTGCACCTGCGGGATGCTCTCCAGGGCCTCGCCGCTCTCCTCGGCCAGGATCTCGCGCTGGGCGGCCAGGATGCTCCGCATCAGCTCGATGCCGTCGCCGTCGGGCAGGCTCACGTCGCCGTTGCCGCGCATGCCGAGCGTGACGACGCCCTCGAAGTCCTGCTCGCGCATCCGGCGGATGCCCTCGGCCCAGTACTTCTTGATGGCCTCGCCGTTGCGGCGGAAGCTCCACTCGCCGGTCCCGCCGTACGGGTCGTGGCCGGGGGTGACGATGTTCCCGGCGGCGTCGCGTACGGCGGCGACGGCGTGCCGGTTCCACTCCTCGATGCCCCGCATCATCGGGGCCTCGTGCGAGGTGCCCATGACGACGCCGTAGCGGGAGGCGATCCGGTGGTTGTCGGGGTCGTCCTCGGCGAAGGCGCGCCCCCAGACGGCCGGCCACAGGTAGTTGGCCTTGAGCCGGAGCATGACCTCGAAGACCTTGGCGTAGAACTGGCCGTTGAAGCCGCCCGGGTAGCCCTGGGCCTTGCCTGGGCCGAAGAACCTCGGCGCCCAGGTGCCCAGGTTCGGGTTCTCGTCGTTGATGAAGAAGCCGCGGTAGCGGACCTTGGGGGTGCCCTGGGTGTGGCGGCCGGGCAGCACGTGCAGCGTGTCCCGGTGGCGGACGGGCACGTCGTCCCACCAGTACCAGGGCGAGACGCCGATCTCCCGGGACACGTCGTACGCGCCGTAGATCGTGCCCCGCTGGTCGCTGCCGGCGATCACGAACGCGCGCCGCACGCCGGGCAGCGGGTTCTGCACCACCTGCTCCAGCGAGGTCTCCCATTTGCCCGCGATGCCGGAGACGTCGAGCTTGCCGGCCTTGATCAGGCCGTCGATGAGGGGGCTGCGGCCGATCGTCCCGACGAGGACGACGTCGTCGCGCCGGGGGGCCTGGTCGGTGGCGAGGGCGGGCCGGACGCCGGTGACCCGCTCGATGTCGTCCCGCAGATCGCCGGCGACGCGGACGACGCCTTCGTGGTCGGCGGCGCTGACCACGATCGGCGCGGCTTTCCCTGCGGCGACCAGCGGGAACCGGCCGGGGCCCGGAGTGAAGGCGATGTATCCGGGTTTGCCGGCCGGCGCGGCGGCGGCGGCGCGGGCGGGTGGCACTGTGATCGGCCCGGTGGTCGGCACGGCCGCGGCGGCGAGGGCCACGGAGAGCAGGAAGCGCGCGAACGGGCTGGATCTTCTCATGTCACGTTCTCCGGGAGGGTGCGGGGACGTGCGAGGAGCCGACCGAAAGTTTCGAATATTATGGGAAATTTTCGGATACAGGCATGCGGATGTTAGAACGACCCCGGACGCCCGGTCAACGATCCGGCGAGCCCTGTTCCCGGCTCAGGCGAGGTCGCGGGTGTAGGTCAGCTCGAAGTCGAGGCGCCAGGCCAGGCCGTCCTCCGACATCTCCCAGCGGCCCTCGATCAGGTCGCCGCCGTCGCAGATCTCGCCGGTGAAACGCTGGTTGAAGCCGGGCGCCTCGCGCCAGACGCGCCAGACACCGCCGTCGAGGGTCGTGCGGTAGACGCGGTGAACGCCGCGGACGTCGGCGTAGAGCATCGCGCACTCACCGGTGGCGTCGTCGAGGCCGATCAGGGAGGTGGCGGGGAACGGCGAGTTCCGCCGCCACTCCAGGGGCGCGGTGTCGGGGACCGGGCCGGACTCGGTGTGCTGGCGCAGGTAGGCGCCACCCTCCAGCCAGGTGAACTCGGACCGGGCGGCGCCGAGCCCCGGCACCTTGGCCTGGAGGGCCCACCGGCCGGTCAGCGCGTCGAAGCGGGCGAGTGCGGGGTTTCTGCCGTCCATCTCGTCCTCCCTCCGCCGGAAGCCTATCCCGCGAGTCGTGGCAGGCCATTGACTGGCGATCGTTTGGGCCCATACATTTTTGTTTCACCCCCGTCCACGACAGAAGGGCCGACGATGGAAAACCCGGCGGACGCAGGGACTCACGGCCAGACGTTCGCCACCGAACAAGCGGTGACCCACGAGGAATGGCTGAGCCGGGCCGCGGCGCTGGTGCCGCCGTCCGCGCACCACATCGACGGCGCCGACGAGCCGGGCGGCGCGTCCTTCCCGGTGCGCTCGCCGCGCGACGGCCGGGTGCTGGCCGAGGTGGCCGACGGGGGCGAGGCGGAGGTCGGGCTCGCGGTGTCGGCGGCGCGACGGGCGTTCGACTCCGGGCCGTGGCCGCGGATGGCGCCCGCCGAGCGCGGGCGGGCGCTGGTGCGGCTGGCGTCCCTGATCGAGGAGCGGCGCGAGCACCTGGCGCTGCTCGTCAGCCTGGAGATGGGCAAGCCGATCATCGACGCGCACGACATCGAGCTGCGCGCCGCGATCACCACCTTCCGCTGGTACGGCGAACTGGCCGGCAAGCTGGCCGACGAGGCCCCGCACGTGCCCGCCGACGCCCTCGCCCTGGTCACCCGCGAGCCCGCCGGGGTCGTCGGCGCGGTCGTGCCGTGGAACTTCCCGCTCACGCTCGCCTCGTGGAAGGTGGCCCCCGCCCTGGCCGCGGGGTGCACGGTCGTGCTGAAGCCGTCGGAGCTGTCGCCGCTGTCGGCCCTGGAGCTGGGCCGGCTGGCCACCCGGGCCGGGCTGCCGCCGGGCGTGCTGAACGTCGTCGCCGGCGACGGCCCCACCGCCGGGCGGGCGCTCGGCCTGCACCCCGGCGTGGACGTGCTGGCCTTCACCGGCTCCACCGCCGTCGGGCGGCACTTCCTGCGCTACTCGGCCGACTCCAACCTCAAGCGCGTATGGCTGGAGCTGGGCGGCAAATCGCCCAACATCATCCTTCCCGACGCCCCCGACCTGGAGGCCGCCGCCGCCACCGCCGCCTGGGGCATCTTCTTCAACCAGGGCGAGATGTGCACCGCGCCCTCCCGCCTGCTGGTCCACCGGTCGGTCGCCGAGCGGGTGACGGAGGCCGTGGTCGCCCGCGCCCGTACGCTGCGGGTCGGCGACCCGCTCGACCCGGCCACGGAGATGGGCGCGCTGGTCGGCGAGGCCCACCTGGAACGGGTGCGCGGCCACGTCGAGGCCGGGCTCGCCGAGGGCGCGCGGCTGCGTACGGGCGGCGGCCGGATCCTGACCGGCAGCGGCGGCACGTACCTCGAACCGACCGTCTTCGACCGGGTGGACCCCGGCTCCCGGCTGGCCAGGGAGGAGATCTTCGGGCCGGTGCTGTCCGTGCTGGCCTTCGACGACGTGGAGGAGGCCGTCCGCCTGGCCAACGACACCGAGTACGGCCTCGCGGCCGGCCTGTGGACGTCCGACCTGGGCACCGCGCACCGCGTCGCCCGCGCGCTGAGGGCGGGCACCGTCTGGGTCAACTGCTACGAGGAGGGCGACCTGACCGTGCCCTTCGGCGGCATGCGGCAGTCGGGCAACGGCCGCGACAAGTCGGCGCACGCGCTGGAGAAGTACACCGAGCTCAAGACCACCTGGATCCAGCTGTGAGACCCCTGATCGCGATCCCCGCCCGCTTCTCCGCCACCGCCTCGGCCCTGCGGTACGCCGCCGAGGTGAGCGCCCGCGCCCTGGTGGAGGCCGTGTGGCGGGCGGGCGGCGAGCCGGCGACGATCCATCCGGCGGACGAGCACGACGTGGCGGGCCGGATGGCCAGGTTCGACGGCCTGCTCCTGCCCGGCGGCGGCGACGTGGCCCCCCACCGGTACGGCGCCCCCGACACCCACCAGGACGTCTACGACGTGGACGACGAGCAGGACGCCTTCGACCTGGCCCTGGCCCGCCACGCACTGGCCGCCGGGCTGCCCACCCTGGCCGTCTGCCGCGGGCTCCAGGTCGTCAACGTGGCCCTCGGCGGCACCCTGGAGCAGGACATGGGCGGCCCCGAGGGCGGGCACCGGCACGTCGTGCACCCGGTGTCGCTGCTCCCGGGCACCCTGCTGGAACGCGCGGCCGGGACGCGGAAGGTCGAGGCGTCCTGCTTCCACCACCAGCGCGTCGAACGCCTCGGCGACGGCCTGTCCCCCGCCGCCCACGCCGCCGACGGCACGGTGGAGGCTCTGGAGCACGACGGCCTGCCCGGCTGGTTCACCGCCGTCCAGTGGCATCCGGAGGACACCGCCCGTCGCGACCCGGCCCAGCAGGCCCTGTTCGACGCGCTCGTCCGCGAATCGGGGCATCATGGCTGCCATGATCCGCGCCGCCGTCCCTGAGGACCTGCCCGCACTGCACGACCTCGCCGTCGCCTTCTACGCCGAGGACGGCTTCACCACCCCGGCGCACACGCTGAAGGCCAACCTCACCAGGCTGATCGCCTCGCCGGAGGCCCGGGTCGCGGTCAGCGAGAGCGACGGCGCGCTGGTCGCGTTCGGCATCACCACGACCGCGTTCGGGCTGGAGCAGGGTCTCTACGCCGAGCTGGAGGACCTGTTCGTCACGCCGGGGGCGCGGCGGCGCGGCGAGGCGGAGCGGCTGATCGAGGACAGCCGCCACTGGGCCGCCGCCCGGGGCTGCACGACCCTGGAGATCGTGATCGCCCCGAACGGCGCCGACGTCGGCCACCTGTTCGCCTACTACGGCAAGCGCGGCTTCCGCGACGAGGGCCGCCGCATCCTCAGCCGGCCCCTGTGAGCCTCACGGGCGGCGCGGCGCGCGCACGCCCCTGAACTCCCAGTCGCCGCCGAGCGCGGTCGAGCGCACCTCCTCCGACTCCGTCGGCTGCGCGCCCACGTCGGACCGGATCGGCACCGGCCCGGTCACGACGTGGTTGGTCAGCCGGCCCAGCCCTTCGGCCTCGACCTCGACCACGTCCCCCGGCCGGACGGGCCGCGAGCCCGCCGGGGTGCCCGACAGCAGCACGTCGCCGGGGAAGAGGGTGATCGTCCGGGCGATGTCGGCGACCAGGTAGTGCATGTCCCACGTCATCTCGTCGGTGTTGCCGTCCTGGACGACCTCGCCGTTGACGTACGTCCGCAGCCGCTTGCCGCGGAAGTCCCAGCCGGTCACCAGGCCGGGGCCGAGCGGGCAGAGCGTGTCGGAGCCCTTGACGCGCAGCATCGAGCCGGCGTCGGTGTCGCGGAAGTCGTGCAGCCCGAAGTCGTTGGCCACGGTGTAGCCCGCGATGTGCTCGGCGGCCTCGGAGGGGGCGATGTTGCGGCAGGTCCGGCCGATGACGATGGCGATCTCGCCCTCGTAGTTGAGCCACTTGCAGCCCTCGGGCCGCACGACCGCGCCCCGGTGGGAGTTGAGCGCGGAGGTGGGCTTGTGGAAGTAGGTCGGCGCGTCCGGCAGCCGGGTCCGGAACTCCTCGACCCGGCTGCGGTGGTTGAGGTGCACCGCGATGATCTTCGTGGGGACGACCGGCGGCAGGTGCGCGGCCTCCTCGGCCCTGATCCGGCGGCCGTCCCCGGCGACGAGGTCGTCCCCGTCGCGGACGGTCTCGGTGACGGCGCCGTCGAGCAGGACGCGGCGGTACTCAGGCATGGGCGTTCTCCTGTCGGGGTGCGGTCCAGCCGCCGGACGGGCGGTCGAACCAGAGCAGCGCCTGGCCGGTGCCGACCGAGTTCTCGTACTCGCCGTACTGGCGGGCGGGGGCGGTGCAGCGTTCCTCGCCGAGGGCGCCGGCCAGCATGGCGTAGTGGTGGAAGCGGGCCTCGGGCTTGTACGTCCAGAACTCCGGCATCGTGCGCAGGACCTCGTCGTGGCGGCCGTGCCTGAACCACTCGATGCGCTGGAGGTCGGCGGCGCGGGCCTCGGGGGTGAAGATGTGGCGCGGGTCGCTGGCCTCGTGGTCGCGCAGCTCGCGCAGCGGCCAGAACGTGTGCGACAGCGCGCCGGAGGCGATCACCAGCACCCGGCGGTCGGTGGCCGCGACGCCGTCGGCCAGCGCGCGGCCGAGCCGCAGGTGGTCCTCCATGTCGCCGGTCTGGCACACGCCGATGCTCACCCAGCGCTTGCCGGGCAGGCCCTCGCCGAGGTACTTCCACAGGTTGGTGGTGGCGTAGTAGATCGGCAGGTAGTCGTCGTCGATCGGGGTGATCCAGGTGCCGTGCCGGTCGGCGAAGGAGGCCACGTTGCGGGCCAGCTCGGGGTCGCCGGGGAAGTCGTACGGCATCCGGCACATGCCGCGCGGCAGCTCCTCGGAGGTGAACAGCCCGGCGCGGCGCGGCTGGGCGGTGACCACGAACTCGACCGTGGTGGCCCAGTGGGAGTCCAGCACCACGACGGTGTCGTAGTCGTCGCGCTCGAAGACGTCCCGGCGCAGCTCGCGCAGGCCGGTGACCAGGGTGATCTCCTTGCCCCCGTTCAGCTCCAGCCGGACCCGCTCGGGCAGCACGATGGTGGGGACGTGCGCGAGCAGGCCCGCCCCGACGATCTCACCCATGGTCGTTCCAGCCCTTCGGCGCGGTGACGGTGTTCTTCAGGTCGCAGTAGAAGTCGAAGCTCCAGGTGCCGCCCTCGCGGCCGACGCCGGACTCGCGGGAGCCGCCGAAGGGCGCGCGCAGGTCGCGCACGAAGAAGCAGTTGACCCAGACCGTGCCCGCGACCAGCCGCTCGGTGACCCGGCGGGCGCGCTCGCGGTCGCCGGTCGCGACGGTGGCGGCCAGGCCGAAGCGGGTGTCGTTCGCCAGCCGGACGGCCTCCTCCTCGGTGTCGAACGTCTGCAACGTGAGCACCGGGCCGAAGACCTCCTCCTGGACGATCTCGCTGTCCTGGGCCACGTCGGTGAGCAGGGTGGGCCGGTAGTACAGGCCGTCCCCGCGCTCGCCGCCGATGACGGCGCGGGCCCCGGCGGCCAGGGCCCGGCGGACGAATGCGTCGATCTTCTCGACCTGGCGCGGGTGGATGTTGGGGCCGATGTCGGTGGCCTCGTCGCGCGGGTCGCCCTGGACCAGGGCCGCGGCCCGCTCGGTGAAGCGCCGGGTGAACTCCTCGGCGATCGGCGACTCGACCAGCAGGCGGGTGGCGGCCAGGCACACCTGGCCGGCGTTGTCGTACTGCTCGACGGCCAGGTCGACGGCCAGGTCGAGGTCGGCGTCGGCGAAGACCAGCAGCGGCGACTTGCCGCCCAGCTCCAGGCTGAGCGGGGTGAGGTTGGCGGCGGCCGAGCGGGCGATGCGCCGCGCGGTCGGCACCGAGCCGGTGAAGCTGACGCGGCGCACGCCGTGGTGCTCGACCAGGGCCTGCCCGGCCTCGTCGCCGAACCCCTGGACGACGTTGAGCACGCCGTCCGGCAGCCCGGCCGCGGCGGCGACGTCGGCCAGCAGGGAGGCGGTGAGCGGCGACCACTCGGCGGGCTTGAGCACCACCGTGTTCCCGGCGGCGAGCGCGGGGGCGATCTTCCAGGTGGCCAGCATGAGGGGCGCGTTCCACGGCGTGATCAGCGCACAGGGGCCGGCCGGGTCCCAGGAGACGTGGTTGGCGTGGCCGCGGGTGTCGAAGTCGTCGTGGCCGAGGCCCTCCAGCCAGTCGGCGAAGAAGCGGAAGTTGTGCGCCACGCGGGGCATGACGCCGCGGCGGTGCGAGCGCAGCAGGGCGCCGTTGTCGCGGGTCTCGACGGCGGCCAGTTCCTCCAGCCGCTTCTCCACGCCGTCGGCGATCGCCCGCAGCACGGCGGCCCGTCCGGCGCGCGGGGTGGCGGCCCAGCCGGGGAAGGCGTCCTGGGCGGCGGTGACGGCGGCGTCCACCTCGGCGGGGCCGCCGCGGGCGATCTCCCCGAGCGCGGTGCCGTCGATGGGCGAGAGGTCGGTGAACGTGCGCTCGGAGGCGACGCGCCGGCCGCCGATCCAGTGGCGGGTGTCGACGGTGACCCCGGCGACGGTGATGTGTTCGGACATGTCAGGTGCTTCCCTTCTCACGGGGCTAGTGCGCGCCGGACGTGCCGGATTCCAGGAGTGTGCCGCCGTCCCACACCACGCCGACCTGGCGGAAGTAGGCGCCGATGGGCTCGCGGACCGCCAGCCGGGACAGCTCTTCGGTCGGGGCGTCGAACAGCTCCAGCTCGGCGTCGCCCGCCCATGCCTGGCCGGCCTCGAAGGCGGCGGCGCCGGACTCGACCAGCTCGTCGAGCGCCAGCCCGCCGCCCTTGCCGATGGCGGGCAGCCAGCGGTGGTGGGCCATCGGGTGGCCGTTGACGAACCCGTTGTGCGGTGACGGCTCGCGCAGGGTCACCACGGCCTGGGCCAGGCGGCGGTCGGCGGCGGCCAGCGTCGCGCCGAACCGGGCGCCCGCCTCGATCCGGGGCGCGGGCCCGTACGGGTGCGGCCTGGTCTGGTGGATCGACCCCAGCTTCTTCGGGTAGCCCTGGTGCAGCCCCCTGGCGACGGCGAAGTCCTTGTCCACCCAGATGTAGACGCACCTGGAGTACGTCCGCCCCCGGTAGGAGCAGCGGACGACCGCGAACGCCTCCTTGTACTGCGAGCGCACCGGGTCCAGCAGCTCCTCGCGGGAGCCGGCGCAGGACTGCCAGTCGGCCCAGATGAGCGCGACCGCGCCCGGGTCCTCCTCGGCGAGCTCCAGCGGTTCGGGCAGCAGCTCGCGCACCCGGCCGGGGTCGGTGCGGTACTCGATCGTGAGCAGGTCGCCGGAGTAGTGCCACGGCGGCTCCGGGACGAGGGACGAGCGGCCCGTGGCCGTCTTGGGGTGGAAGTAGCCGCGGACGCCGGCCAAGATGGTCCTCCTGGAAACTCGTTTGGTTCCAAATAAAATAGGAACATCTGGGCCGATCAGTCAACAGGTCTTGCGGCGGCCAATACGCGCCCGTTACGTTTGGCGTCAAACGACCCTAGGAGAGACCGGTGCAGCAGCACATCGACCGCCTGACCGAGCGGGGCGTCGACGTGGTCCGCGTGACCTACCCCGACCTGACCGGGACCGACCGCGCCCGCGACGTCCTGCTGGAGTCGCTGCCCGACGCCGTCGATCACGGTCTCGCCTTCTGCCGGGCGGTCTACCACTCCACCCCGCGCGGCGGCACCGCCGACATCAGCGGCGGCCTGGACGCGGGGCTGCCCGACATCGCCGTCATACCCGATCTGGCGACGCTCGCCCCGCTGCCGTGGGAGCCCGGCGTCGCCTGGTGCCACGGCGACGTCGTCGACCCCGCCACCGGCGCCCCGGCCCCCGAGTCGCCCCGCGACCTGCTGCGCGCCGTGCTGGCCCGGTGCGCCGAGCAGGGCCTGCGCCCGGTCGTCGGGCCCGAGCTGGAGTACTTCCTGTGCGACCCGGCCCCCGCGGGCGGCTGGCAGCGCTACGCCGAGGCCACCGGCAACGTCTACACCGCCGGCCGCCGCGGCGACCCCGACGGCCACCTCACCCGCACGCTGCGGCACCTGCGCGACCTCGGCCTCGGCGTGACGGCGGGCAACCACGAGTTCAGCAGCGGCCAGTTCGAGATCAACCTGCGGCACTCCGAGGCGCTCGACGCGGCCGACCGGGCCTTCTGGTTCAAGGTGGCGGTCAAGGAGCTGGCGCGGGTGGAGGGCAGGCTGGCGACGTTCATGGCCAAGCCGTTCAACGACGAGGGCGGGTCGGGGTTCCACCTGCACCTGTCGTGCCTGGGCGAGGACGGCGGCAACGCCTTCGACGACCCGGCCGCGCCATACGGGCTGTCGGCGACCGCGCGGCACGCGATCGCGGGCGTGCTGGCCCACGCCCCCGCGCTGGCGGCGCTGGCCAACCCGACGGTCAACTCCTACAAGCGGTTCGGCCCCGACACGCTGGCCCCCTGGCTCGTCGACTGGGGGCTCGACAACCGCAGCGCGATGCTCCGGATCCCGCCGGAGCGCGGCGCGGGCACCCGGTTCGAGCTGCGGCTCGGGGACGCCAGCGCCAACCCGTACCTGCTGGTCGCCGGGGCGGCGGCCGCCGCGCTGCTGGGCGTGCGGGCGGCCGAGGAGCCGCCCGCGCCGCTCGTCGGCTACGGCTACGACGCCTCCAAGGCCCCCGTGCTGCCGATGACCCTGCCCGACGCCCTGGACGCCCTGGAGGCCGACGGCGAGCTCACCGAGCTGCTCGGCAAGGACTTCACCGCCGCCTTCCTGGCCTACAAGCGCGACGAGGTCGCCCGCTTCCAGCGGCACGTCACCGACTGGGAGTTCGGCGAGTACGCCTACCACCTGTGACCCGTCATTCGATCGCGCGCTGCGCCAGGTCCTCGGCCAGCGCGATGATCTCCGGGTTGTAGGGCGCCTTCTCGCCGGGCACGTACCGCACCCGGTCCAGGCCACGCCGGTAGCGGAACACGCCGCGGCGCTCGTGCAGCTCCCAGTCCACCGGGCCGCCGTAGTCGAAGCCGACGCTGATGCCGGTGAAGGGGGCCATGCCCAGCAGCTGCGGGACCCCCTCGACCGCCAGCACGGGCCTCTCCTCCACCAGCACCTCGATGTCCCAGCGCATCGCCGGCAGCGCCGTGAAGCGGGCCGTGACGGTCACCGGCCCCTCCGCCGGGAGCGGGCCGCCCGCCCGCACCGGCACCCCGTAGGCGTTGTACGTCAGCCGCAGCTCGCCGTCCTCGACGTACAGGACGTAGCCGCCGCCCTGGTCGCCGTGGGCCACGATCACGCCCTCGTCGCCCGGCCGCCGTTCCAGCCACGCCTCGATCGTGAACGAGCGCATCGAGGTGAGCCTGCTCGACCGGAACCGTTCCAGCACCGGCGTGCCCGGGCGGATGGTGACCGGCTCCGACAGCGGCAGCTCGGTCGGCGGCCGGGTCTCCAGCATGTCGGGCGTGTCGGCCAGCGGGAAGACCGTGTTCAGCCAGGCCGCCGCCCGCCACTTCGCGGCCAGGTCGGCGACCCGTTCCGGCTGCTCGGCGGCCAGGTCGGCGGTCTCGGCCGGGTCGCGGGCGATGTCGTACAGCTCCCAGTCGTGGCCGAGCGACGGAGCGATGATCTTGTAGTCGTCCTCGAAGTAGCCGCGCTGTCCGCCGCACTCGACGTACTGCGAGCGGTGCAGGCTCGGCCGGTCGCGCTCGCGCAGGAAGTGGTCGAACGGCACGCCGTCCACGTCCTGGGGGCGGTCCAGGCCGGCCAGCGTGAGGAGGGTGGGGGCGACGTCGGTGACGTAGGCGTACTGGTCGCGCACGCCCGGGTCGCCGGCTCCCCTGGGCAGGCCGGCCGGCCACGACAGCACCAACGGCACATGGATGCCGCCCGCGTGGGCGTGGCCCTTGTAGAGGCGGAACGGGGTGTTGGAGACGTTCGCCCAGCCGCGCGGGTAGTGGCCGTGGACCTGGGGGCCGCCGACGAGGTCGAGGTCGCGTGGCACGTCGGGGCACCAGTCGTCGGGCAGACCAGCCAGGCGCACGAAGCGGCTGAAGTAGCTGCGCGTGCCCTCGGGACCGCCCTCGGCGGTCGCGCCGTTGTCGCTGGTGACGACGATGACGGTGTTGTCGTACTCGCCGATGCGCTTCAGGTGCTCGACCAGCCGGCCGAGGCTCTGGTCCACGGCGTCCACGGCGGCGGCGTAGACCTCCATGTGGCGGGCGTACAGCTCGGTGTTCTCCTCCCACGGCGGCAGGTCCGGGTCAGACGGCCTGGTGCCCTCGGGGAAGAGGCCGTCGCGGAGCTGGCGGGCGAAGCGCTCCTCGCGGGTCCGCGCCCAGCCCGCGTCGTAGCGGCCGCGGTACTTCGCGACGTCGGCCGGCTTGCCCTGCACCGGGCCGTGCACGGCCTGGTGGGCGAAGTAGAGGAAGAACGGCTTGTCCGCGTCGTTGGCGCGCAACCCGTCGATCATGCCGATGGCGCGGTCGGTGAGGGCGTCGGTCAGGTAGAAGTCGTCCGGGAAGCCCTCGTCGGGGACCGGGCCGTTGTCGCTGATCAGGCGGTGCGGGTGGAACAGGGACGTGAAGCCGTCCATGGAGCCGTAGTAGCGGTCGAAGCCGCGCTGGAGCGGCCAGGAGCTCTTGTCGGCCCCGTCGTGCAGCTTGGACTCGATCGTCAGGTGCCACTTGCCGACCATGAACGTCGCGTACCCGCCGGCCCGGAACGACTCGGCCAGCGTGGGCACCTCCGGCGCGATCTCCATCCGGTAGCCGGGATAGCCGGGGTCCACGTGGGCCACCATCGCGAACCCGGCCCGGTGCGGGTTGAGCCCGGTCATCAGGGCGGCCCTGGAGGGCGAGCAGAGCGGCGTGCTGTGGTAGTTGGTGAACCGGTAGCCCGACTCGGCCAGCGCCTGCACGTGCGGCGTGTCGATCTCCGACCCGAACGGCGACAGGTCGCTGAAGCCCAGGTCGTCCACCAGCACGACCACCACGTTGGGCGCGCCGCGACGGGCCCGCCGCTGCGGCGGCCACCAGGGCGTGGACTGCGAGGCCAGCTCGCGGACCGTGCCGCCGAAGCCCTCGTAACCCCTGCTCGGCGGGGTGCTCACGGGCCCTCCGGATCGACGGCGTCCTTGTCGGCCCACAGCGGCGCCACGCGGGCCCGCAGCTCCTCGGCGCCGACCCGCTCGACCAGCTCCACGGCCGCCAGGTTGTCGCGCAACTGCTCCAGGCCGGTCGCGCCGAACAGCGTGGTGGTGTTGGCCGGGTGGGTGAGGGTGAAGGCCACGCACACCTGCGCCGGGGTGGCGTCCAGCTCGGCGGCCAGGCGGGCCAGCTCGGCCGCCGAGGCCGCGATGCGCTCCCTGATGCCGCCGGGGTCGCGGCCGACCTGCCGGTCCACGCCCTTGCCCAGCAGCACGCCGCCCTCCAGCACGTCGGAGGACTGCAACGTGACGCCCTGGGCGAAGATCCGGGCGAACGGCGCCCCGTCGGGGATCGACCGGCGTGAGACGCTGTACTTGAGCTGCGCGATGGCCGGGCCCTCGACGCCCTCCCCGGCGGCGGCGTCGATGAGCGTCTGCACGTTCGTCGCCGACCAGTTGTTGACGCCCCAGCTCCGGATCAGCCCCTCCTTGGCCAGGCCGTCCAGGTCGAGGACGAGCCGGTGCAGGTCCACGCCGTCGTGCCGCAGGTCGCCCAGCACCACGAGGTCGGCGTGGTCGGCGCCGGCGCGGAACAGGGCGTTGTGGAGCTGGTCGCGCAGGCTGTGCTCGGGGTAGCCCTCCAGCCACAGCTTGGAGGAGAGCAGGTAGTCCTCGCGGCGCAGGCCGGCCGCGCGCACCAGGGCCGAGAAGATCACGTCGGTGAAGACGGGCGGCATGCCGGGGAAGCCGTACACGCCGACGTCGAAGAGGTCGATGCCGCGGTCCACGGCCTCGCGGATCATGGCGACCGCGTCGTGGAAGTCCATGCGGTCGTAGGTGTGCCAGGAGCCGAGCGCGAGCACGCCCGTCTCCGGTCCGTTGCGCCCGATGCGGCGGCGCGGGATGGTCTGCACGGTGGGGCTCCTAGGGCAGGCGGGGGTCGACGACGGCCTTGATCTGGCCGAGCCTGGACATCGACTCGACGCAGGCGGTGGCCCGGGCCAGGCCGACGGGCTCGCTGAACAGCTCGTCCCACGGCATGCGGCCGGCGAACGTCTGGAAGAACTCGATCGAACGGTGGTAGTCGGCGATGTCGCCGTTGAGCGAGCCGACCACGGTCAGCTCCTTGCCCATGACCGCGCCGAGCGGCACGGGCGCGAGCTCGAACCCGGTGGAGCCGACGATCACCACGGTCCCGCGCTGGGCGGCCACCGCGACGGCCTCCTCGGCCACGGTCGGCGCCCCGGCCAGGTCGAACACGTAGTCCGCGCCGCGCTCCCCGGCCAGCTCCCTGATCCGGGCGACGCGCTCGTCCTTGCCCAGGTCGGTCGAGACGGTCGCGTCGGCGCCGAAGCGCGTAGCGGCGGCCAGCCGGTCGTCCGGGCCGCCCACGGTGATGACCCGGCCCGCGCCGGCGATCCTGGCGACGGCCGTGGCGAAGATGCCGAGCGCGCCCGCGCCCTGCACCACCACGGTCGAGCCGGTCCTGATGCCGCCGGCCCGGTCCACGGCGCGCAGCACGGTCTTGGCCGCGCAGCCCGACATCGAGGCCCAGGTGTCCTTGACGTCGGCGGGCAGCAGCAGCTTGGCCGCGCCCGGGGTCACGTAGCAGTACTCGACCAGGCCGCCCGTGGCGTACGGGGGGCGGTCGGCGCGCTGGGTGAAGCCGTACCCGCGGTTGGCGCAGGCGACCGGCTGGCGCAGCACGGCGCAGCCGTAGCAGTGGCCGCAGGTGGACTCCGACCAGCCGATGCGGTCGCCCGCGCCGATCGGGCGGCCGAGGGCGTCCGTGGTGCCCGGCCCGGCCTCCACGACCTCGCCGACCATCTCGTGACCGAGGATCATCGGGAGCATCCCGGGGAACGTCATCTGCCCGGCCCACAGGTGCACGTCGGTGCCGCACAGGGTGGTGCACGTGATGCGGACCAGGGCGGCGCCGGGTTCGACGGCGTCGGGCAGCGGCACGTCCTGAAGGCTGAGGGGCTTGCCGTGCTCGGTGAGGACGGCGGCGGCGGTTCTCGTAGGCATGGTCACCTTCGTGGCTTTCGACCGTTAAGTGTGGTTAATCTACACTCGTTGACAAACAATTACAGCCCCTCAGGAGGAACCCGGTGTCAGCGGACGAGTACGCGGACCTCGTGGCGGTCGGCGGCAACGTGCTCACCTTCGACGCCCGCGACGGGCGGGCGAGCGCCCTGGCGGTGCGCGCCGGACGCCTGGTGGCGGTCGGGACGGACGAGGAGGCCCTGGCGCACGCCGGGCCGGGCACGCGGGTGCTCTCCCTGGCCGGACGCACGGTCCTGCCGGGCATCAACGACTCGCACCTGCACGCCGCCTGGCTGGGCGCGGTCTGGCCGGACACCCTGATCAGCGAGCACGGCCTGTCCGCCCACCAGGGCCTGCTGCTGGCCGACGAGGAGTCCAGGCGGGCGGCCATCCTGCGCGCCGGACGGATCTGCGCCTCGCTCGGCATCACCAGCTACACCGAGCCCGGCCTCGGCCCCGGCGAGGACGACGGCGAGACCGGCTGCTTCTCCCAGGCCGTCCTGGACACCTACGCGAGGCTGGCCGAGGAGGGCGAGCTGCGGGCGCGGGTGACCGCGTTGCGGCTGTTCGGCACCCTCGACGGCCCCAGCACCCTGGAGGACGTGGCCGCCGGCCTGGACGCGCCGCTCCCCCGGTCCGACCCCGCCTGGCTGAACGTGGCCGGGCTCAAGATCTTCGCCGACGGCATCCCACCCATGGGGTCGGCCTGGACCTGCCACCCCTACACCGCGGGCGGCCGCGGATCGCTGCTGGTGGCGGGGGCGGACGACGCCGGGCGCGAGCACAACCTCCGCACGATGATCCGGCTGGCGCACCGGGCGGGCCTCCAGGTCGGCGTGCACGCCACGGGCGACCGGTCCATCGACGCGTTCGTGGACACGGTGGCCGAGCTGGAACAGGGGGCCGCGGGACGGCACTACGTCATCCACGGCGACCTGGTGAACCCCGCCCAGATCGCCCGCATGGGCCTGCTCGGCATGGGCCTGACCACGCAGCCCGTGATCGCGGTCGCCACGGCGGACTGGGTGGCGGGCGCGCTCGGCCCTGAGGTCGCGGGCGCGGCCTGGCCGCTGCAGGAGCTGCTGGCGAGCGGGGTGACGTTCACCCTGAGCAGCGACGGGCCGGTGACCACGCCCGACTGGCGGGCGCAGGTGGCGGCGGCGTGCGCGCTGCTGGGCGAACGGGCCCCCCGTCCCCGGCTGATGGCCCGCCTGCTGCGCTGCTACACCACCGCGCCCGCCGTGCAGGACGGCGCGGAGGCGTGGAAGGGGTCGCTGGAGGCGGGCAAGGTCGCCGACTTCTGCGTCCTGGAACGCGACCCTCTGGAGGTCGCCCCGGCGGACCTGCCCGAGGTCGCGGTCGACGCCACCGTCACCGGAGGCCGGATCGTCCACCTCCGCGAGGGGGTCGCCCTGGACTGACCGCCGGGGCCGGGTGGCGGCCCGGTCCCGGCGGGGGCGGGGTCAGGCCAGGAGTTGGCCGCCGTCCACCTGGAGGCTGACGCCCGTGATGTGGCGGGCGCCGTCGGAGGCCAGGAAGAGCACGGCCGGCACGATGTCGGCCACCTGGGCGATCGAGCCCAGCGGGATCCGGGCCTCCCACGCCTTCCTGGCCGCGTCGTCCGTGGCGAACATGGCCGTCATCGGGGTGAGCACCGGCCCAGGGGCGACGCCGTTCACGCGGATGCCGTGCGGGGCCAGCTCGATGCCGGCCGAGCGGGTCAGGGCGTCGATGGCGGCCTTGGTGGCCTCGTAGTGGCCGAGGCCGGGCGTGGGCTGGCGGGCGCCGATGGAGGAGATGTTGACCATGCAGCCGCGTACGCCGCGCTCCACCATGTGCGCGCCGACGGCTCTGGTCATCAGGAACGTGCCGCGGAAGTTCACCCGGGCGCAGGCGTCGAAGACGTCCACGTCGAGCCCGATGAGGAGGCCGCCGCCCGCGGTGTGCCCGGCGTTGTTCACCAGCACGTCGATGGAGCCGTGCTCGGCGACGACGGCCGCGACGGCGGACTCGACGGAGGCGGCGTCCCCGACGTCCACCTGGACGTGGTGGGCGCCGATCTCCTCGGCGACGGCCCGCGCCCGCGCCTCGTCGAGGTCGGCGACGACGACCCGATCGCCCGCCGCGGCGAAGGCCTCGGCGACGCCGCGGCCGATGCCGCTCGCGCCGCCGGTGACGAGGACGGTCCTGGGAACGACAGGTTCGCTCATGTGGGGGTTCCTGTTCGGTGAGGGCCCTTCACAGACGGGGCTGCGGGGGCGTCCGGGGTTTATTATTATACAAGCGTAGACAAAAAAGACCTCGTCCGGCAGGGAGTGGATCGACGTGAGCGACACAGAGCGGGTTCCGGTACGACGCCTCGGACCGGGCGGTCCCACGACGTCCCTGTTCGGGCTGGGATCCTGGAACACCTGGGACCGCATGGAGTTCGGCGACGCGGTGGCCCTGATCAGGGCGGCACTCGACGCCGGCGTGACCCTCTTCGACGTCGCCCACTACAACATGGGCCCGCACGCCGAGCAGGCCCGTACGGACCTCATCTTCGGCCGGGCGGTGCGCGAGGCGGGCGCGAAGCGGGACGACTGGCAGCTCTGCGGCAAGCTGTGGCTGTGGGAGTACCCGCGCACGGGCTTCCGCGAGCAGCTCGACGTCAGCTTCGAGCGCGTCGGCGTCGAGAGCGCCGAGACCGTCGTGGTCGGCGACTACATGCAGCGGCCCGACATCCGGCAGATCGTGACGGACGTCGCCGAGCAGATCGCGGCCGGCCGGTTCGCGAGCTGGGGCGTCAACAACTGGATCGCCGAGGACGTCGACCTCGCGCTGCGCTTCGCCGCCGAGGAGGGCCTGACGCCGCCGAGCTTCGCCCAGCTCAAGTACAGCATCGCGCGGCGTTCGATGGCCGAGGGCGACTTCTACGGCCGGCACTTCACGTCCGGGGCGCTGGCGTTGCAGGCCAGCGACGTCTTCGAGGGCGGCATCCTGGTCGGCAGGAAGTTCCCCGAGCGGAAGATCGGCGCGGACCCGGGCGGCATCCGGGAGGCGATCAGGGAGGCCGCGGACGTGGTGGCGCGGGTGGCGGACGAGTTCGGCGCGACGCCGGGCCAGGTCGCGATCGTGTTCTGCCTGGAGCATCCGGCGGTGGCCAACGTGCTGTTCGGGGTGAGCAGGCCGGCCCAGCTGGAGGACAACCTGGGCGCGCTGCGACTCTGGCGCGAGCACGGGCCGCAGGTCCGCGCGGCCCTGGCCGACCTGTGGCTGGACCGCGAGGTCAGCCCGGACGGCGTCTGGACCCCCTGACGCGGACGCGGGGGCGCCCGGCGGTGATCGTCGGGCGTCCCCTCGCGCGCCCGCCGTCACCGTGCCGGACGGCGGGTGCGCAGCTTCTGCAGCTCGCTCATCGACCGGGCGCGCGCGTCCACGACGTTGCGCATGCTCGACCCGATGAGGTTCAGCAGCAGCACGCAGAACATGATCGCCGCACCCGGCAGCACGATCAGCCACGGCGCCTGCGTCAGGTACGACCGCCCCTCGGCGATCATGTTGCCCCAGGTCGGCGTCGGCGGCGCGATGCCCAGCCCGAGGAAGCTCATCGCCCCGTCGACCAGCATCGCCGAGGCCGACAGGATCACGACCTGCACCAGCGCCAGCGGCAGCACGTTGGGCAGCACGTGCACGAACAGGATCTTCGCCGGCCGCATGCCCGACACCCGCGCCGCCCCGATGTACTGCCGCGCCGCCACGCCGAGCACCCGGCTGCGGATCACCCGGGCCGTGAACGGCGTGAAGATGACCGTCAGCGCGATCAGCTCGGTCCAGATGCTGGCGCCGAGCCCGATGGCCAGCGCCATGGCCAGGATGATCGCGGGGAACGACATCCAGGCGTCCATGATCCGCATGACGATCGCGTCCACGGTCCGGTAGAAGCCGCTGACCAGGCCGATCACCATGCCGGTGAACGCCGCGCAGAGCGTGATGAGCGCCGACAGGCCGAGCGAGGCCCGGCCGCCGGAGACCAGGCGGCTCAGCACGTCCCGGCCGTAGGAGTCGGTGCCGAGCAGGTGGTCGGCCGAGGGCGGCAGCAGCCGGTGCACCGGGTCGGTCGCGTTCGCGTCCGGCAGGAACACCGGCAGCAGGACGACGGCCAGCACGACCAGGACGAGCAGCGCGGTGGCGGTGATCAGCACCCGGTTGCGGCGCCAGGCACGGGAGGCGGCGGAGGGCCGCCCGGCCGTCCCGACGCGCCCCGCGACGGCCTCGGTAGTCACGAAACACGCACCTTGGGGTCGAGGAGGGCATAGGACAGGTCGACGATCAGGTTGACGACCACGAACATCAGCGCGACGAACAACGTCACGCCCTGGACGAGCGGGAAGTCCCGGGTCGAGACCGCGCCCATGAGCAGCGACCCCAGCCCGGGGATGACGAAGATCGACTCGATGATCACGATGCCGCCGACCATCATCGCGAAGTTGCTGCCGAGCTGGGTGATCAGCGGCATGAGCGCGTTCGGCAGCACGTGCCTGAGCATGACCTGCCGCTCCGACAGGCCCTTGACCCGCGCGGTGCGCAGGTACGTGTGCGGCAGCTCGCCGAGCACGCTCTCCCGCAGCGTCAACGTGAACAGCGCCGACTGCCCGATCACCAGGCACACCACCGGGAGCACCAGCATCGGCACCCCGGCGACCGGATCGGTGAAGAGGTCGGCGTACCCGCTGGAGGGGAACCAGCGCAGCGACACGGCGAACACCAGCACCAGGATCAGCGCGATCCAGAAGTCGGGGATCGCCATGCCGAGCGAGGACAGCAGGTTGAGCGCGCGGGCCACGGGGTTGCGCGGCGAGACCGCGTTCCACGAGGTGACCAGCACCGCGACGAAGAAGCTGACGACGGTGCTGATCACCGCCAGGGTCAGCGTCGGGACGAAGTGCTCGGCCACGACCCCCACCACCGGCGCGTGGTAGGTGATCGACGAGCCGAAGTCGCCGCCCGCCACGTTGCCGAGCCAGCTCAGGTACTGCTCCCACAGCGAGCCGGACAGGCCCATGCTCTGCCTGAGCGCCTCGACGTCCTCGGGTCTGGCCGTCGGGCCGAGGATCGCGATGGCCGGGTCGCCCGGGATCAGGCGGATGACGAAGAACATCATCGTGCCCACGATCAGCAGGATGACGACCAGGTCACGCAGTCGCCGGAGCAGCAGTCCCGCCATGTTCCCCCCTCACTTCTGGAGCCAGGAGTTCCAGAACACGCGGTAGAACGTGTCGTACCCCTTGAGCTTGGGCGAGTAGGCGGCGTACAGCTTCGACTGGCTGATCGTGATGACCGGGAACTGCTGCCACACGAACGCCTGGAGCTGGTCCATCAGCGTCCTGGCCGTCTCCGGGGAGGTCGCGGCGTTGTAGTCCTCGATGAGCTTGGCCATCTCGGGCGAGCCCGAGCCGTTGAACGCCCCGAGGGTCAGCGCGGGCATCTGCGAGGGCGAGGTGAGCGCGGCGTTGAAGAACAGGGTGGTGATGTCCCAGCCGCCGGGGTCCTTGGTGATCGTGCCGAGCATCGTCGGGAAGTCGTAGGTGTCGATCTTCGTCTTGATGCCGATCTTGGAGAGCTGGTCCTGCAGCAGCACCGCCCACTGGCTGAACTGCGGGTAGCTGCTGGAGGTCAGGATGCGCACGGTGTCACCGGCGTTGACGCCGGCCTGCGCGAACAGCTCCTTGGCCTTGTTCGGGTCGTGCTGCTTGTAGACGTCGTCGCCGGCGGTGGAGTACAGGCCCTTGTTGTCCTGCGAGACCAGCGCGCCCACCTCGGCGGTGAGGTCGGGGCCGCCGCCGGTGGCGGCGTTCAGCGCGGGCTTGTCCATCAGCAGGTTGAGCGCCTGCCGGGCCCGTACGTCGGAGAACTTGGAGCCCTGGTTGAAGTTGGGGATCAGCACGTTCTGGTTGGCCCCGGCCAGGTTCGACACGACCACGGCGGGATTGTTCTTGAGCGGGGTGTACTGGTCGTCGCCCGGCATGGCGTGCGCCCACTGGCCGGTCTGGAGGCCGTTGACCACGGCGTCCTGGTCGGCGACGACCTTGTAGGTGACCGTGTCGAGGTAGGCGTGCTTGGCGCCGGCCTGGCCGCCCCAGTCCTCCTCGGTGCGCGACTTGTAGCCGTCGTAGCGCTCCAGCACGACCTGCTGCCCGATGTCCCAGCTCTTCAGCTTGTACGGCCCGGTGCCGACCGCGCCCTCCTTGGCGAAGCCGGTGGCCGGCACGCCCTTGAGGTTCTTCGCCTCGTAGACCTCCGCACCGGGGCTGGCCAGCTCGTCGATCAGCGGGTAGCGCGGCTTCTTCAGCTCCAACGTGACCGTGGTGTCGTCGGTGGCCTTGAGGCTCTTGACGTCGGCGGCGACCTGCTGGCCGGTGACGTGGCTCTTCAGCCAGCGCTCCAGGCTGGCCACCACGTCGGCGGCGGTCAACGGGTTGCCGTCTTGGAACGTGACACCGGCGCGCAGCCTGAAGGTGTAGGTGAGCCGGTCGTCGCTCTGCTTGTAGGTGTCGACCAGCATCGGCCTGGCCGTGAAGGTCTTGTCGACCTCGAAGAGCTTCTCGTACAACATGTTGCCGATGTGCGCGGTGACCTGGCCCGGGTTGGCGACCATGTCCAGCGACTGCGGGTCGGTCGGCACCGCGACGACCAGGCCGCCGCCCCGTACGGGGGTGCCTGCGTCGGCGGAGGAGGACGGGGAGGACGACGTCGCGCCGCCCGCGCAGCCGGAGAGCAGCAGTGCGCTCGCCGCGGCGACGGAGACGAGCCCGGCCCTCAGGCTCTTGAGCACGTTCATGGGGGTTCTCGCTCTTGCTCTAAAAGGGGGGACAGAAGAGAAGGTCGGCCCGGGGCTATCCCACGTATGCCGACAAGTCGGGGTTCGCGGCGAGGAGCCGTCGCGTGTACTCGTGGGTGGAGGAGGAGGCGATGGTTTCCGGGGCGCCGACCTCGATGAGATCGCCCTTGTACATCACGCCGACACGGTCGGCCACCGACAGCACCAGGCTGAGGTTGTGCGTGATGAACAGGAAGCTGATGCCGTGCGAGCGACGCAGTTGCAGGAGGAGGTTCATGACCTGGCCCTGGACGGAGACGTCGAGGGCGGAGGTGGGCTCGTCGGCGACGATGAGCTTCGGCTCGGCGGCGACCGCGCGCGCGATGGACACGCGCTGGCGCATGCCGCCGGACAGTTGCGAGGGCAGCTTGCCGGCGCAGTCGGCGGGCAGGCCGACCTCGTCGATCAGCTCGGCCACCCGCCGGTCGAGGTCCGCGCCGCGCAGCGGGGTCAGCTCGCGCAGCGGCTCGGCGATGATGCGGGCCACGGTGTGCCGGGGGTCGAGCGAGCTCTGCGGGTCCTGGAAGATCAGTTGGGTGGCCCGGCGGAAGGCGCGCTCGTCGCCGCGCAGCCCCGACTCGGTGATGCGGTGCTCGCCGAAGGCGATGCTGCCCGAGGTGGGCCGTTCCAGTGCGCTGACCATGCGGCCGAGCGTCGTCTTGCCGGAGCCGGACTCGCCGACCAGGCCGAAGAACTCGCCGGGCGCGATCTCCAGCGAGACGTCGTCGACCGCGCGCACGCTCGCCCGGCGGCCGGTCCGGTAGACCTTGGTGACGTTCTCGACGACCAGGGGCGGGGTGCCGGTCACCGGCGCCGGCTCGTCGCCGAGCGCCGGCGTCTCGGTCACGGTCCCGCCGGAGCCTTCCGTGGCGGCCCGCAGCTTGGATTCCGAGATCGTCGGGAAGCCCGTACGGCGGCTGACGCCGAGCCGCGGCACGCATTCCAGCAGCGCCTTGGTGTATGGATGCGTAGGCTTAAGAAGGATGTCCATCTTGTCGCCGATCTCCACCAGCCTGCCCCGGTACATGACGGCGATCCGGTCGGCGATCTCGGCGGCGACGCCCATGTCATGGGTGATGAACACGCAGGCGGTCCGATGCTCACGCTGCACGCGGCGGAACAGCGCCAGGATCTCGGCCTGCGTCGTCACGTCGAGCGCGGTGGTGGGCTCGTCGGCGATGAGGATGTCGGGGTCGGACATCAGCGCCATGGCGATCATCACGCGCTGCTGCATGCCGCCGGACATCCGGTGCGGATAGAGCGCCATGATCCGGTCGGTGTCGTCCAGCCCGACCTCGGTGAGCAGGCTCCTGGCCTTGGCCTCGGCCTCGCGGCGCAACCGGCTCCCCCGGCGCAGCGCCTGCCGGGGCAGCGCGCCCTCGGGCCGGTAGCCCTCGATGAGCTGCGCGCCGACGCGCTGGGCGGGGTTGAGCGAGTCCAGGGCCTCCTGGAAGATCATGCCGATCCGGGCGCCCCGGTAGGCGCGCATCTGCTCGGCGCTCAGCCGCGTGACGTCCACGCCGCCGATCTCGATCGTCCCCTCGGTGTAGGCCGGCGCCACGAACTCCAGCAGGCGGATGATCGACAACGCCGTCACGGTCTTGCCGCTGCCCGACTCCCCCACCACGCAGAGCGTCTGCCCGGAGGCGACGTCGAGGGTGAGCCGATGGACGAGTTCCTGGGGCTCGGCGTCCTCCCGGGTGACGCCGATGGTGAGGTCCGTCAGGTTGAGCAGCGACATGCGCGAGAGCTCCATTCCAGGCACCGGTCCCGTGCTCGAAGTGGGGCACGCAAACCCACACTGAGCTGCCGAAAAGCCATGTTCGAGCCAGATAGTTCTACAAAGGTTGACAGAGGGTCCCCCTACTGTCAACGGTTATTCCACGTTCGTAGACAGAGGGTCTATGGTGAACGTCTACATTCGTAGACAATACAGAAAGGGCAGGGCCTTGACCATGTCCACGCCTTCCCCCACGCCGGATCCGATCGTCGCCATCGCCACCGGTTACATGGGCGCCAAGCAGCTCTTCGCGGCCAGCCGCATCGGGCTCTTCGCGGCGCTCGCGGACGGCGAGCGCAGCGCCGGGGAGATCGCGGCGGCCACCGGCGTCACCCCCCGCATGGCCCGCATCCTGGCCGACAGCATGGCCGGGCTCGGCCTGCTGACCAGGACCGGCGGCCGGTACGCCCTCGGCGCCGACGCAGCCGGCTACCTGGCCGGGCAGAAGTCGTCCGAGCTCGACCTCGGCCCGTTCCTGACCTTCCTCAACGAGGTCAGCTACGGGCACTGGCTGCAGTTCGACAAGACCGTGGACACCACCGAGCCGGGCGTCCTGGACACCTCGGGCGAGCGGTGGGGCACGTTCATGGCCGGGGTGATGACCTACAACAGCCTGCACGCCAGGATGCTGGGCGGCGCGTTCGACTTCTCCGGCTTCCGCAGCCTGCTGGACCTGGGCGGTCTGTCCAGCGCCTTCGCCTTCGAGGCCCTGCGCGCCAACCCGGGGCTGCGGGCGTCCTTCGTGTACGACCCGACCTTCTCCGACTCGATCGCCGAGCAGGTGGCGCAGGCCGGGTTCGCCGACCGGGCCGAGGTGACCGGCGTCCCGACCGACACGGCCACGCCGTCCGGCCCGTACGACCTGGTCATGGTCAACCACGTCATCCACCGGTTCGGCGTCGAGCAGAACCGGGCCATCCTGCGCAACGCCCGCGCGGCGGCGGCGCCCGGGGCGCGGCTGCTGCTGCTCGACTTCTTCCTCGACGACGACGCCGAGCAGCGCGCCATCGACGCGCTGCACGCCGGGGAGTACCTGGTGATCGACGGGACCGTCGTCTACGAGGAGTCGGAGGTGCGCGGCTGGCTCGACGAGGCGGCCTGGAAGCCGGTGGACAAGCTGGCCCTGCCGGGCAGCCCGCGGGTCATCGTGGCCGAAGCGGTCTGAGCACGCGCCGGCCCGCGCCGCGGACGCGCGACGCGGGCCGGAACGGGCGGGATCAGGGCCGGGTCAGAGCCGGGCCAGGGCCGGTCAGGGCTGGGAGATGCGGTCGAAGAACGACTCCAGGTGCCGCTTCTGCAGCTCGACCGTGGAGAACTGCGGGCCGACCAGGCTCATCACGTTGGCCCCCGCGTTGAGCAGCACGAGCTCGTCCACGAGTTGCTCGTCGGGGATCGAGGTGCGGATGTCGCCGTCGGCGCGGCCCTCCCCGATGAGCCGGTGGAGCATCCCGCGCCAGGCGCGCAGGTGCTCCAGGTACTTGTCGTACATCTTGGGGTTGGTCAGCGAGGTCTGCCAGAAGATCAGCAGCACCCGGCCGGCCGTGATGCGCTCCTCGTCGATCGGCATCGCCGCCTCGCACATCTCCCGCAGCGCGCCCAGCCCGCGACGGCCGTCGAGCTTGACGTAGCTGGTCACGATGGCCAGGGCGCGCTCGTACGTCGCCTCGATGATGTCTTCCTTGCCGGGGAAGTAGTGCTTGAGCGCGCCGTTGGCGAAGCCGGCCGCGTTCGCGATCTCGCGCATGGTGGCCGCCTCGATGCCCCCCTTCGTGATCAGCTCCCACGTGACGTCGATGATGTCGCTACGACGCTGGTCGTGGTCAATGATCTTGGGCATGCGGCACCCCTCCGTACGGCGTTTCGTCTACCAGTGTAGGACAAACTGCCGGGAGGGTATGACCCGATCGTTAGCCGCGGGTGACCCGGACGTCATAGAGGGCGCCGGCGGTGTTCGTCTTGTGCGCGCAGGCGAGCCGTTCGATCTCCGCGGGGTCGGCTCCCCCGGCGATGAGGTCGAGCAGGTGCTCGTGCTCCTCGACCGAACGGCGGGCCCGGCCCGGCAGGTAGCCGAACACCGAGCGCCGCATGTGGTCCAGCCTGGTCCATTCGGCCTCCAGCAGGAAGTTCAGGTGCTCGTCGTCGCAGTGCTCGTAGACCGAGAAGTGGAAGGCGCGGTTGAGCGCGGTGAACGCGGCGGGGTCGAAGGAGTCGAGTGCCTGGAACAGCCGGGCGTTGATGTCGCGGGAACGGGCCACGTCCGCCGGGCCCATGCGCGGGGCGGCGACGGCGGTGGCGTACCCCTCCAGGCGGGCCAGCACCTCCAGCGTGTGACGCACCTGCGCCGCGTCGAAGACCGCGACGCGGGCGCCGACGTTGCGCACGACCTCCACCAGCCCGTCGGACTGCAGGCGGCGCAGCGCCTCGCGCAGGGGGATCGTGCTCACGCCGATCTCCCGCGCGAGGCGGTCCATGACGAGCTGGTAGCCGGGGCCGTACGTGCCGTCCAGGATGCGCGAACGCAGGATCTCGTAGCTGAGCTCCGCCTTCGACGCGACTCCGTCGGTGCTGGTCACGTGCCGAGCACCGTATCGGACGCCGTATCGGACGCCGTACCGAGCGCTGCGGCGATCGCGGCGCGGAACTCGGGGCCGGCCAGCGCGGCTCGGTGGTCGCCGGGGACGGTGACCAGCCGGGCGCCGGGGACCAGCGCGACGACGTTCTCGATGCCCGAGGTCATCATGTCCTGCGAGCCCGCCACAAACACCGGCGGTGTGCGCCCGGCCCAGCCCTTGGGCTCGAACGGCGTGCCGCGCAGCCCCTCGACCAGCCGTACCAGCCCGGCGGCGCGCTCGGGGTCGCCGCCCGAGGCGCCCGCGATCATCGACGCGATCATGCCGGTCATCGGGTCGCCCGGCTCGCCGTCCGCCACGGCCGAGCGCAGCGCCGCCACGTCGAGCGCGGCGAACGGCTCGAACGGGCTGAGCCCGCCCAGCACGACCGCGCGCACCCGGTCGGGGGCCAGCTCCGGCAGCTCCCAGGCGAGCCGGGCGCCGAGGGAGTAGCCCACCACGTCGAGCGGCCCGTCGCCGGTCAGGGCGAGCAGCGCCGCCGCGACCTCTGACGCACCCACCGGCCCGGCCGGAACCGGGCTCTCGCCGTGACCGGGCAGGTCGGGCACGACGACCACGCGCCCGGCCGCGGCCAGTTCCGCCGCGATCCCGGTCTCCACCCAGTCCTGCCGCCCGCTGGAGGCGAACCCGTGCAGCAGCAGCACGGGCGGCGCCCCGCCGGGCCTGTCGGGCGTGAACGTCTGTACGGCCGTCATCTGCGCTGATTCCTTCATGTCGTGTGGTGGGCGGGCACGGGGAAGTCGACGACCACCTGGCCGGTGCCGCTGCTGCCGAAGTACGGGCAGAGCTGCTCGCCCCGCCCGGTGTACTCGCGCCAGCCCAGCAGCCCGAACAGCATGGCGGTGTCGGCCATGGCCCCTTCGCCGGTGCAACGCTCGTTGTAGTCAGGCAGCATGTCGAGGAACTCCGGGATGCGCCCTTCGCCCCACATCTCCAGCACCGCGTGGTCGACGTTGCGGTTCAGCTCGCTGCTCACGTCGTCGAGCAGCGACTCGGCGATCTCGTTGGGCGGGAAGGCGTGCGAGAGCGACCCGCTGGCCAGGAAGGCGACCTTCCGGTCACTGCGCCGCACGGCGCGCAGCAGGGCCTCGCCGATCCGCCGGTTCTCCTCGACGGTCGAGTAGATGTTGCAGCCGATGGGCAGGACCCGGATGCCGGCGTCCTGGTTCATGAAGTACATCGGCACCAGCGTGGCGTACTCCAGGCCCAGGTCCTGGTAGGTGTGCACGCGGGCCTTCTGGCCGCCCGCGACGATCTCCTCGCGGATCAGCTCGGCCAGCTCCGGGTCGCCCGCGTAGTCGTAGGCGAGGTCGTGGATGAAGTGCGGCAACTCATGGCTGACGTACGTGGCCCGGTGGCGCGGCTTGCCGTTGAGGTGGAAGCCGATGCTGTTCATCCAGTGGGTGTCGGCGATCAGGAACGTGTCCGCGCCGCGCTCGCGTGCCCGCCTGCCGACCTCGGCGAGGGCGAGCTCGGCGGGCCTGCGGATGCCGAAGTGTTTGCCGGGCTGGATCGACAGCCAGATCGACGGCACGTGCGTGATCTTCGCGGCGAGCACGATCTCGCCCATCACGCCACCCGCCGGCCCGCTTGGGCGGTCTGAACCATCATCCGCACTCTCCTCTCCACTGATGACGTGATGAGCATCATGTAGGCATCTGAGGGGGTTTGTCGATATTGTTCCACATGTCATAACATAAACGATGTCGTATATGATTTGGAAGGAGACGAGGTGGGACACCCTCTTGGCCTGTCACCGGGGAAGATCATCGCGGTCCATCTGAACTACCGCGGCCGGGCCGCCGAGCGCGGTCGCGTCCCTGCCGTCCCCTCCTACTTCCTCAAGCCGCCGACGTCCCTGTCCTGGTCCGGCCGGCCCGTGGTGCGTCCGGACGGGTGCGAGCTGCTGGCGTTCGAGGGCGAGATCGGCGTGCTGATCGGCAGCCGCGCCCACCGCGTCTCCCCCGAGCACGCGCTGGAGCACGTGGCCGGGTACGTGGCGGCGAACGACTTCGGCGTCTACGACTTCAAGCACGCCGACCTCGGCTCCAACCTGCGGGCCAAGGGCCAGGACGGGTTCACCCCGGTCGGCTCGGAACTGCTCACCGGCGCCGACCCGGGGCGGTTGTGGCTGCGCACGTACGTCAACGGCGAGCCGGCCCAGGAGGCGTGCACCGACGAGCTGCTGTTCGGCTTCGACCTGCTGATCGCCGACCTGTCCCGGTACATGACGCTGGAACCCGGCGACCTGATCCTGGCCGGCACCCCGGCGGGCTCGACCGTCGTGCAACCCGGGGACGTGGTGGAGGTCGAGCTGGAGGGCACGGCCCGGCTGCGCAACGAGGTCGTCGCGGGCCAGGGACCACCGGCGGCGTACGGCGTCCAGCCCAAGGTCACCGACGCGACCCGGGCCGCCGCGTACGGCGCCGCGCACCCCGCGCCCGGCCCCCTGACCCCGGAGATCGTCGCCGCGCTGCGGTCGGTCTCGACCGCGACGCTCTCCTCCCAGCTCCGTTCGCGCGGCATCGACCACCACTTCATCGAGGGCGTCCGCCCCGCCCGCCCCGACCTGCGCATGGTCGGCGTCGCACGCACCCTGCGCTACCTGCCGCTGCGCGAGGACGTCTTCGCCGAGCGCGGCGGCGGCATGAACGCCCAGAAGCGCACCGTCGAGGAGCTCCAGCCCGGCGAGGTGCTGGTGATCTCCGCCCGGGGCGAGCACGGCGCCGGCACGCTGGGCGACATCCTGGCCATGCGCGCCCTGCGCCGGGGCGCCGCCGGCGTCGTCACCGACGGCGGGCTGCGCGACAGCCCCTCCTTCGCCTCCCTCGACCTGCCCTCCTACTACGGCGCCGCGCACGCCGCCGTGCTCGGCCGCCGCCACGTCCCGATGGACTCCCAGGTGCCGGTGGACTGCGGCGGCGTGCTGGTGTGCCCCGGCGACGTGCTGGTGGGCGACGCCGAGGGCGTCGTCGTCATCCCGCCCGCGCTGGTCGCCGAGCTCGCCGGGGACGCCGCCCGGCAGGAGGACGAGGAGCGCTTCATCCTCGATCGCGTCTCCGAGGGAGCCTCGGTCGACGGCCTCTACCCGCTGAAGGGCGCCTGGCGCGAGGCGTACGAGCAGCAGCGCTGACCCCCCGAGAAGGAGAACCCCATGAAGTTCCGCTCCGATCCGTCGACCGTCCGCGGATCCATCGCCCCCGTGGTGACGCCGTTCGCCGCCGACGGGTCGCTGGATCTCGACTCGCTGCGCTCGCTGGTGCGCTGGCAGCTCGACCAGGGCTCGCACGGCATCTCGACCGGCGGGTCCACCGGCGAGCCCGGCGCCCAGTCCGTCGAGGAGCGCGTCGCGGCGATGGCCGTGGTGGCCGAGGAGACCGCCGACCGGGTGCCGTTCCTGCCCGGCACCGGGTCGGCCAAGCTCGACGAGACCCTGCGGCTGACCGCCGAGGCCGAGCGCCTGGGCGCCGACGCCGCCCTGGTCATCACGCCCTACTACGCCCGTCCCACCCAGGAAGCCCTCTACCGCTGGTACGCCACGGTCGCCGCCGAGTTCCCCGCGCTGCCGATCGTCATCTACAACGTGCCCTCCCGCACCGCCGTCGACATCGCCCCCGCCACCGTGGCCAGGCTGCGCCGCGACCACGACAACATCGTCGGCATCAAGGAGACCACCAAGGACTTCGAGCACTTCTCGCACGTGCTCAACCTGTGCGGGCGCGACTTCCTCATGTGGTCCGGCATCGAGCTGCTCTGCCTGCCGCTGCTGGCCATCGGCGGCGTCGGCTTCGTCAGCGCGGCGGCCAACCTCGCGCCGAAGACCGTGGCCCGCATGTACGAGGCGTACACGTCCGGCGACCGCGCGACCGCGCTGGACCTGCACTACTCGCTGCACCCGCTGGTCGAGCTGCTGTTCGTGGAGACGAACCCGGCCCCCGCCAAGTGGGTGCTGGAGCAGCGCGGCCTGATCGCCTCCGGTCACGTACGGGCGCCCCTGATCACCCCCACCGAACCCGGCATCGCCCGGATCAACGAACTACTGGCACAGAGCGAGGGAGTCGCCTGATGAAACTGGAGCACTACATCGGCGGCCGGCACGTCCCGAGCCAGTCCGGTGCGACCTTCACCGCGCTCGACCCGACCACGAACGAGCCGTACCTGGAGGTGTCCGCGGGCGGCGCGGCCGACGTGGACGCGGCCGTGGCCGCCGCCCAGAAGGCGTTCACCGACGGCCCGTGGAGCACGATGCCCGCCGAGCAGCGGGCCGGGACCCTGCGCGCGGTCGCGGCGGCCATCGAGTCCAGGGACGACGAGATCGCCGCCCTGGAGTGCCGGGACACCGGCCTGCCGATCACCCAGGCCCGCGGCCAGGCCCGGCGCGCCGCGCACAACTTCCGCTTCTTCGCCGACGTGATCACCACGATGGGCGAGGACGTCTACCGCGTCGGCTCCGCGCAGCTCAACTACGTCGTGCGCAAGCCGGTCGGCGTGGCCGGGCTGATCACGCCGTGGAACACGCCGTTCATGCTGGAGACCTGGAAGCTGGCCCCCGCGCTGGCCGCCGGCTGCCCGGTCGTGCTCAAGCCCGCCGAATGGTCCCCGGCCTCGGCGAGCCTGCTGCCGCAGATCATGGAGGAGGCCGGGCTGCCCGCGGGCGTGTTCAACCTGGTCCACGGCATCGGCGAGGACGCCGGCGCGGCGCTGGTCGCCCACCCCGACGTCCCGGTGATCTCCTTCACCGGCGAGAGCGGCACCGGGCAGACCATCATGCGCAACGCCGCGTCGTCGCTGAAGACGTTGTCGATGGAGCTGGGCGGCAAGTCGCCGCTGCTCGTCTTCGAGGACGCCGACCTGGAGCGGGCGCTCGACGCGGCCGTCTTCGGCGTGTTCTCGCTGAACGGCGAGCGTTGCACGGCCAGCTCGCGGGTGCTCGTCCAGGACACCGTCTACGAGGAGTTCGTGACGCGGCTGGCCGAGCGGGCCGCGCGGGTGCGCGTGGGCGCGCCCGACGACCCGGCCACCGAGCTGGGCGCGCTCATCCACCCCGAGCACTACGAGCGCGTCATGGAGTACGTCGCGATCGGCTCGGGCGAGGGCGCCCGCCTGGTGGCCGGCGGTTCCCGGCCCGAGCACCTGACGTCGGGCAACTTCCTGTCCGCGACGGTGTTCGCCGACGTGGCCCCGCACATGCGGATCTTCCAGGAGGAGATCTTCGGACCGGTCGTCTGCGTGACGCCCTTCTCCACCGAGACGGAGGCGGTGGAGCTGGCCAACGCGACCCGGTACGGCCTGGCGGCGTACCTGTGGACCAACGACCTGCGCCGGACGCACCGGCTGGCCCAGTCGATCGAGGCGGGCATGGTCTGGGTCAACTCCCAGAACGTGCGCGACCTGCGTACGCCGTTCGGCGGGGTGAAGGCCAGCGGCGTGGGCCGTGAGGGCGGCAGGCACAGCATCGACGTCTACACCGAGTCGCACATCGTGCACGTCGCCACCGAGGATCTGCCGATCCCCCGGTTCGGCGCCGCCTGATCCGGCACGTCCCACGCGGGGCCGATCCCGGCCCGGCGTGGGACGTGGACGCCGAGAAGTGCGCGGAGTTACGCTCCCGGTGGCCGATACGGCGGTGATGGCCATCTTTGGGGGGAACCCAATGAGCTACACACTTTTGCGCGGCAGCTTCGTGATTCGTTACCCGGACCTTCCCCGGCAGGGCCCCGAGCCCGACGGCGACACGATCAAGTTCAGGCCGGACACGCCCGCCCTGGTCGAAGGGCTGGCCCGGCCGTCCGGACGGCCGCCGGGGCTCAGCGCGCGCGGCATCTCCGTCCGTCTGGAGGCCATCGACGCGCTGGAGACCCACTTCCAGGACACCCACCAGGAGCTGACCGGCGCGAACGCCGCCCGCGACGAGCTGCTGCGCCTGCTCGGCTTCACGAACGTGCGCTTCTTCGACGACCTGCCCAACAAGGTCCGCTCCGCCGACCAGGACGAGCTGCGCGGGCACGTCCTCAGCAACGGCATCGACGCCAACGGGCGGTTGATCGGCTTCGCGTTCCCCGGCGAGCACCCAGGGCCCGACGGGCTGGCCGTGTTCCTCGACGAGGCGCTGGTGGACACGTCCGCGAACGCCAGGCTGCTGGCCGCCGGGCTGACGTACCCGGCCTTCTACGCCACGCTGCCCGCGACGCTGCGCGCGCACCTGGCCGGGGTGTCGCGTGCGGCCAGGGCGCAGGCGTCGCCCACCGGCATCTGGCCGCGCTCGGCCGCCGACCCCGACGGGCCCGCCGAGGTCGGCTCCCTGGACGCGCTCACCGGACTGGTCATGTGGCCCAAGCTGTTCCGCAGGCTGGTGCCCTACCTCGCGACCGGAGCGGCCGACCTCGACGGCTTCGACGCCTGGCTCCGGGCCGACCCCGTCAACCGGGACGACGCGGTCTTCCTGCTGGACCGGCTCGAACACGGCAACCTGCACGACGTGATCCGGGCCTCGGGCACCCGGATCCAGCTCACGGCCTGGCCGGAGGACTTCGTCATCAGCCCCGACCCGGCGCCGCCCGGCGCCACCGTCGAACCGCACCCGCCGTCCACCGGGGACGTGCTCATCGTGGCCGCGCTGCCCGACCCGCTGGGCGGCGACCGGGGGCACGAGACCGTCACCCTGCTCAACGTCACCAGCCGGGCCGTGGACCTGGCCGGATGGGCGCTGGCGGACTCGGGGGGCGGGCGCGAGGAGCTGACGGGGACGGTCGCGGGCGGGGGCGTGGTACAGGTCGTGGTGGGCGGGCGCGGGCAGCTGCGGAACCAGGGCGACACGATCCTCCTGGTGGACCCGAAGGGCCTGACCATCGACCGGGTCACCTACAAACCCGACGCCGTCCACCCCGGCCGCACCATCCCCTTCAACCACTGATCCCGACCGAAGAACACCCACCCCGCCCTGAGCGTCCGCGGGCGCGGTCGCGCCCAGGGCGGGGGTGACCTGCCCGGAGCGGCAGCGGCTCGGGGCAGGGTGGCCCACTCATACCAGCAGTGCTGCCAGGGCGGTGGCCGTGGTGGGGTGGTCGGTGAGCAGGGTTTCCACCTCTCGGTGCCGGGAGCCGGTGGCGGGGGTGGCAGCCTGCCAGCCGCCCTCGCAGCCCAGCAGCCCGGCCACCGCGTCGCAGGCCACCGGGTGCCCCGCCAGCAGCTCCGCGACCGGCCCCGACGCGACCGCCAGGACCGCCTTCGGCGCGGGCGCCGCCGTACGGGCCCAGGGCGGCGTCCAGGCGTCCACCGCCGTCAGGCTGCCCGGGAACGTGCGCCCGGCCTCCCGGACGAGGACCGGCATCAGCTCCCCCGCCTGGTCACGCAGCGTCGTGATCAACTTGGGCAGCCACGGCAGCAACACGTGGTCGGGCAGCCGTCCGAACGCCTTGGAGATCACCTCCACCACGAACCCGGACAGCGCCGGTGCGGGCTCCATCGCCTGGACGAACCCGGTGATGTACTGCGGGAACGACGGGATGACCAGCGGGTTGCCCAGCAGTTCGTCGCACCGCGACCGCAGCTCGGCCAGCGGCAGCAGCCCCAGCAGGTGCTGGGCGGCCCACAGCAGCGCCACCTTGGCCGGCGCCTCCGGATGCGACTGCCGCACCGCGATCTCCAGCTGCGCCCGGTCGCAGCCCAGCGCCAGCGCCAGCCCCTCCATCGTGAACAGGAACCCGAGCATCGCCGACACCTGCCGCACGCCGGTGTCGTCCTCGACGAACGCGGTCGGGAGCAGGGTGCAGTAGTGCGCGTACCCCTCGGTCACGAACGCCTCGCACCACGCCGGCAGCGTGGGCTCGGCGGTGCGGTAGTAGGCCAGCAGGCGGCGGATGCGCCGCAGCACGTCGGGCGCGTCGTCGACGCCGCGCTCGGCGGCGAGCAGCTCGACCGCCCGCGCGCCCAGCTCGTCGGCGATACGCCCGCCGCCCAGGTAGAGGATGGCGTCCTCGACGGCGGCCAGCGCCACGGCGGCGGTGGCGTCCGGCTCCCAGACCATGCGCCGCAGCCGCTGTTCGACCACCTGCTCGATGGTGACGCCCTCGTAGCCGAGCTCGATGATGGCCCGCTGGTTGCGCCCGAGCGCGAGGTCCCAGCTCTCCTGGATCGACCGCTCGCCGAGCCGGCGCTCGCCCATGATCGGCCGTGCCGCGTCGCCCGGCAGCAGGAAGCGCAGCATCCACAGCAGGTCGGAGCAGGGCCGCAGCTCCGGATCGGAGTGCAGGTCGAGCAGCGCCCGCTGGATCGTGCGCTTGTCGAAGTCGACGCCGAGCGGCCGCAGCCGGTCGTAGACGTTCTGGGCCAGCGGCGGCAGCGCGTCGTAGCCGACCGAGCCGATGCGGTCGCCGCCGAGCAGGATCTCGCACAGGCGCCGCACGTCGCGCCGGCCCGGCACGACGTCCTTCTCGATGCAGGTGACCGCCGCGTCCTGGAAGTCGTACGGCGTCGGCCTGGCCCGGTTGCGCATGCCGGCGAGCAGGATCGACGTCTCGAACACCGCGATGGCGTCGGCGGTGCTGGCGAGGTAGCCGTTGCGCCGGGCCAGCCGGACGATGTCCACGCTCCAGCCCAGCAGCTCGGCCTCGTCGAGCGCGTCGAGCGCGGGCGGCCTGGACAGGAACCCGGTCAGCCGGTCGGTGACCTGCGCCGGCGCGGTGGGCGCGGGCAGCTTGACCGGCCGTTTCCTGGCCCCCTTCTGCCCGCTGAGCTGGAACGGGGTCAGCTTGCTCCGCGTCACCGCCTTGGCCCAGGTCGCGGCGGCGATCGAGACCGACCCCGAGGCCAGCCCGAACTGCGCCTCGATGGCCGAGTGGCTGGAGGGGATCAGCCCGTACAGCCAGCGGGTCGCGGTACGCGGGCCGATCTCGTACGGGGCCGTGGCGGCCAGGCCGAACTGCTCGACGCGGCTGGCGGCGTGGAAGGCTCCGCAGACGTACAGGCAGTCGGCCGGGTCGGCGCCCGAGGTGGACAGGTGCTCGCGCATCCTGGTCCACATGTAGCGCTCGCGCTCCTCGTCGCCGGCCAGCCGGTCGTCGTCGGGGCGCAACCGGCGGAACAGGCTGCCGATGAGGACCATGACCTGGCGGTAGGTGTCGTAGTCGGCGCCGGAGAGCGGCTGCTCGACGTACTGGTCCCACCATTCCGACCAGTGGCGCACCTTGCCGTGGTGGAGCAGATGCTCCTCCAGCTCCGCGAAGCGGGGGCGCAGGTCGCCGATCTCCACGCCGACGGCGTCGCCGTGCAGGCCGGCCTCCTCCCCCGGTTTCGCCGGCTCCTCCCGCTCCTGCGGCAGCCACTGGAAGACGTGGTCCGACGAGCGGTCGACCAGCACCAGCTCGACGCCCGGGGTCTCCAGCGCGTACGAGATGGCCTGGTACTCGGCCGACGCCTCGGTGATCGGGGCCACCACGCTCAGCGGCCCCGAACCCTTGGGGAAGCCGTCCAGCTCGGTCGCGAACGCCTGGAGCGCCACCGGCAGCCGGCAGTTGCGCAGCTCGGTCAGCAGCGGCGTCAGGTCTTCGCAGAGCTCCAGGTAGATGACCTTGGGCTGCTTCTCCCGCAGGCGGCGCACCATGGCCAGCGCCGAGGCCGGCGAATGGTGACAGACCGGGAAGATCTCCAGCTCCTCGCGCAGCGCCCGGTCGACGTCCTCCAGCATGCCGGTGAGGATGGACGACACCGCGCCGTCGCCCGCGAAGGCCGAGGCGGCCTCGCTGAGCTGCTCCTTCAGCGGTTGGAAGAGGCTCATGACAGGGTGGAGATGGCCTGGCGGCCGCCCTCGAGGAAGTCCTGCCACGGGCCGCCGTCCTTCTTGCTGCGCGGCTCGACGACACCGTGCCAGTACTTGTTGAGGATGGCCAGGTCTTCCGGGCTGCGCCGGGCCAGCGAGCCGACCAGCGAACCGGCGAGCGTGTCGGGGCGCAGCGTGCGGTCGCCGAAGAAGTGGCTGTGCAGGATCGCGTCCTCCAGCACGCCGATCTGCTCGGCCGTGGACAGCGCGGACTCCAGCTTCTCGTCGTCGCTGGTCGCCGAGGCGGCCGCGGCCCGCAGGTCGGCGAAGCTCTGCAGCAGGATGTCCAGCAGCGTGGGCGGCAGGTCCAGCTCGATCTGGTGCCTGCGCAGCAGCTCCTCGGTACGGAAGCGGACGATCTCCGCCTCGCTCTTCTTGTTCGTCACCACCGGGATGCGGACGAAGTTGAAGCGGCGCTTGAGCGCGGAGGACAGGTCGTTGACGCCCCGGTCGCGGCTGTTGGCGGTGGCGATGATCGAGAAGCCGGGCTGGGCGAAGACGATGTTGTCGTCGTCGAGCTCGGGGATGGAGACGTACTTCTCCGACAGGATCGAGATCAGCGCGTCCTGGACGTCGCTGGTCGAGCGGGTCAGCTCCTCGAAGCGGCCGATCACGCCCTGCTCCATGGCGTTCATGATCGGCGAGGGGATCATCGACTCGCGCGACTGGCCCTTGGCGATGACCATCGAGACGTTCCACGAGTACTTGATGTGGTCCTCGGTGGTGCCCGCGGTGCCCTGCACGACCAGCGTGGAGTTGCGGCTGATCGCCGCGGACAGCAGCTCGGCCAGCCAGCTCTTGCCCGTGCCCGGGTCGCCGATCAGCAGCAGGCCGCGGTCGGAGGCCAGCGTCACGATGCTGCGCTCGACGAAGCTGCGGTCACCGAACCACTTCTGCGGGATCTCGCGGTCGAGCCCGTCGGAGCGCTCGGAGCCGAGGATGAAGATGCGGATCATGCGCGGGCTGAGCCGCCACGAGAACGGCTTGGGGCCGTCGTCGACCGACTCCAGCCAGTCGAGCTCGTCGGCGTACTTCACCTCTGCGGGGGCGCGCAGCATGTCACTCATGGTCGGGGGTTCTCCTAGGTGAGGAAGTTCTTGAGCTCGAAGACGAGCTTGCGGACATGGCCGGAGAGCACGGGGGTGCCCAGGTCCTTGAGTTTCTGGCGGTACCACGGATCGACGCTCTGGTAGCCGGAGCTGTTGACCGAGCCGACGGGGATGAACTTGACCCCCGACCGGTGGATCGACCCGAAGTCGTTGATCAGCGAGCGGTTGTCGTAGAAGTCGGAGATCCACACCATCACCGTGTTGCGCGGATCGGCGATCTTCGGTCTGGCCAGGGCCATCGCGGCCGTGCCGTCGGTGCCGCCGCCGAGCGTCGTGCGCAGCAGCACCTCGAACGGGTCGTTCACCCACGGCGTCAGGTCGAGCGCGCGGGTGTCGTACGCGACGAGGTGCACGTCGACCTTGGGCAGGCCGGCAAAGATCGAGGCCAGGATGGTGCAGTTGACCATCGCGTCGACCATCGAGCCCGACTGGTCGACGACCACGATCAGCCGGGCCGGGGTGGTGCGGCGGGCCGTCTGCCGGTAGAAGAGCCGGTCGACGTAGAGCCGCTGGTCCTCGGGGCTCCAGTTGGTGAGGTTCTTCCAGATGGTGCGCTCGATGTCGAGGTTGCGGAAGACCCGCTTCGGCGGCACCGACCGGTCGATGACGCCCACGCTGGTCTTCTCCACCTGCGTGCGCAGCACCTCGGCGACCTCGTCCACGAACCTGCGGATGAGGGCCTTGGCGTTGGCCAGCGCGACGCCCGACAGGTTGGACTTGTCGCGCAGCAACTGCTCGATGAGCGACATGCTGGGCGTGAGCTGCCTGGCCAGGGCCGGGTCCGCCAGCACCTCGCGCAGGCGCATGCGCTTGACGAGGTCGCCCTCGATCATGGCGAGCACGGCGGCCAGCTCTTCGTTGCCCGGCCCGTTCCTGAGGCCGCCGGGCTCGCAGCCCATGCCCTTCTCGAACCAGCCGGCGTCCTGCTTCCAGCGGGCCAGCTGACCCGCCGAGACGTCGCCCGTGCCGGTGGAGAACACGTTGAGCAGCAGCTTGGAGACCAGCGCGGCGCGGCGCACCTCGCCGCCCTCCTCGTGCTCCTTGTCCGCCATCAGGTCCTGGAGCTCGTCGCCCAGCTCGGGAAAACGCTGGACGAGCGTGTCCACCGACACGCCGGGGTCGAGCAGTGCGGGCGGCAGCTCCAGGTCGCCGACGATGCCCATGCTGGCCGTCTCCAGCGCGGGCTGCTCGTCGGCCGAGAACAGCCGCGACATGAGCCGCCAGTACAGCACTTGACGCCTGGTCTCGTCGGCGCTCGGGGTCAGGTCGGCGCTCGTGGTGGGTTCGGTCATTTCCGCAGCAGCCGTCCTGCCCGTTCGCGCAGCACGGCGACCACGTCACCGGCCTTGGCCTCGGCCTTGACGACCTTGGGGTCGGTCGGGCCCGTCGCCCAGTCGCCGTTGTGCACGGTGACCGGCTTCTTCTTGACCGTGGCCTGGACGGCGAGCGGCTGCAGCAACCACCTGCCGCCGTCGCGGCGCACCAGCCCGATGCACGCCGAGGACGCGGCCACCAGCTCCGGCGTGAGCGGGCAGCTCGTCGGGAGCCGGTCGAGGTCGAGATCGAGCTTGTTGCCGCCCAGGTCGAGGACGTGCCCGTCGACCGTGTACCCCTCGACCAGCACCGGCTCGGCGATGCGTACGGGATGGCGGTCGAGCGGCGGCGTGGCCGGGGCCGACGCGCCCGCGAGCTGAACCCGCGCGGTGGTGAACGGATCGGCCTCGGCCCCCGTACGGGCGCGGTCGTCGTGCCACAGCAGGTCGCCGCCGGGCAGCAGCGGCATGCCGTCGATCTCCACGGACCGGTGCTCGGCCAGCGCGCCCATGAGCACGGGCCGGCCGCCGAACAGCCGCCACACCGACGGCCCGACGATGGTGTCGACCTTGGCCGCCGCGACGCTCGTCCGGACCAGCCTCGTCTGCCCCCCGGCCTCCTCCAGGACGCCGTGCACCTGCACGCGGACGACCGTGGCATGCTCGTGCACGTCGGCGCCGAGGATCAGCAGCCGCCCCGACACCGGCTCGGGCACGCCGTGCCACGGGCCGGACTGGGCGAGCAGCAGCCCGCGCGTCCACAGATCGGCCCACCGCCTGACCGGCACCCTGTCCATGGTCGCCACCGGGGACGACGCCCGCAGCTCGGCCGCCAGCCCGTCGAGCAGGACGGCGAGCCCGCGTGACCCGGGCACCGCGAGCAGCGCCTCGATCACCTGGTCGCCGCCGGAGACGAGGTCGTCGTCGACGCCCCGCCAACCGGTGATCGCCAGCTCCCGCAACCACACCCGGCACCCGGCCAGCACGTTCTCCGGCACCCCACCACCGGACGCCGCCCCTGCATCGACCTCCGTCGCACCGCCGACAGACGCCGCCCCTGTGTTGGCGTCAGTAGTGGCGGCCGAAGGCCAGGAGGCGCGGCTGCGGCCCAGTGCCTGGTCGAGGCGGGCGAGCAGGGCGTCGTGCACTGCGCCGAACAGCGCGGCGCGCCCCCCGGCCAGCGCCGCCAGATGCTCGTCGGCGACCGACCCCGCGGTCACCTTCTCCGCCGCCTCGGCCAGCCGATCGCCGAGCGGGGAGCCCGCGAGCGCCCCCGCCAGCGCGGCCAGCGCCGCCGCGTCCTCCTCCGCGACCCGGGCGAACCCGTGCCCGAGCGCTCCGTCGAACCCCGCGACGAGCGCGAGCGCCTCCTCCACCCCGGCCGGCCCGTCGCCGACCAGCTCCCCAAGCTGTACGTCGAGCATCACCGCACCTCCCCCATCGCCGGGAACCAGTGCAGCTCGGCCAGCGGCTCGGTGCTGTCCGGCACCTCCAGGTAGGCCAGGTGGCGCAGGAACCGGCTGAACACCACGGCCGCCGGCGTCCGCTGCGGGGTCCCGTTCAGCGCGCTCATCAGGCCGGCGCCTTCGGGCACCTCGACACGCAGGTAGCGGGCCACCCGGTCGAGGCCGTACTGCAGCACGGCCTCGTCGGCCAGCATGCGGATGTGCTTGCACGCGTAGCCGTGCAGCGCGCCGCACGGGCGGTTGTTGTTGGTGCTGCAACTCAGGTCATGGGTGCCGGCGGCGATCGACGAGACGTAGACCCGCTCGATGTCGGACCCGCTCGACACGACCCCCTGCAACCTGCCGTCAGCCAGCTCGACGAAGGGCACCTTCGCCAGCTTGCGCGGCTGGACCGGCGGCACCACCCGCACGACGCTGCGCTGCTCCCACGCGGTTTCGTCCGCGTCCAAGATCTCGACCTCCAGTCCGACGGCATGCTCACGCCGACAGCCAACTTCGATGGGCTTGATCAACAGATCCGGAAATCTACCGGAGGCCACCGACATACCGGGGCCGAACGATCATCTGGACAGTACGCCTCCCGCGGCGGCCGGCGGCGCGTTCGTCAGGGGCACACTCGGCGCCCGCGTCACCGACGCAGATCATGCCGGACAGCGGCCGGATCTCGGACCGGTGGCTGCACTTCGCGAACAAGTCCTACGACCTCGTCCGCACCGACGACCGGTCCGGCTCCAGCGGCCGGCTGCACCACATCGCGTTCGCCACGAACAGCCGGGAGGACATCCTGCGGACCGCCGACCTGTGCCTCGACCGCGGCGTCTTCATCGCCGGAGCCGAGGTCAAGCAGCCTGGGCGCTCCGCACACGGTCGCTGCCGGTCACGGCGTGACGGCCGTCCAGGTCGGGTGGTCGCCGGGGGTGAGTTCCGTGAAGCCGGGGAGGTCGCGGAGTGCCGCTTCGGCTCCGCCCGGCGTGTACGTCGCGATGATCCGCAGCGGCCGCCACCCCGTGTTGAACGTGGAGTGCAGCGTGCCCTTCGGGATGTAGATCGCCTCACCGGCCCTGACCGGGAACTCCGGGTCGTCGCCGACGGTCTGCCGCCCCTCGCCCTCGATGACGTAGAGGACCTCGTCGGAGTCCGGGTGGAGGTGGCGTTCGTGCCCCTTGTTCGGGTTGATGATGACCTCGCCGAACGTGGAGGACGCGCCCGGCACGGCGTCGGGCGTCACGTGCCATTTGATGGCCCCCCAGTCGAAGAGCATCGTGGGAAGGGCGTCCGGTCGTCGGTGCATGGCGGGTTCCTCCCGGTCAGAGCTGCTTGAAGGCGCGGACCTGCTCGGCGATGGCCCGCTCGGCGGGCAGGCGTTCCATCGAGGACGCGCCGAAGAAGCCGGCGATGCCGACCGTCCTGTCCTGGATGTGGCGTACGTCGTCGGGCTCGGCGATAGGGCCGCCGTGGCACAGGACGATGATGTCGGGGTTCACGGCGACGGCGGCGTCGCGCATCTCCTGGATCCGTACGGCGGCCTCGTCGAGGCTGATCGCGGTGACGGCGCCGATGCTGCCCTTGGTGGTCAGGCCCATGTGCGGGACGAGGATGTCGGCGCCCGCCCGTGCCATGGCCGTGGCCTGCTCGGGGCTGAACACGTAGGGGGCGGTGAGCAGGTCGCGCTCGGCCGCCAGCTTGATCATCTCGACCTCCAGGTCGAAGCCCATGCCGGTCTCCTCCAGGTTCGCCCGGAAGACGCCGTCGATCAGGCCGACCGTCGGGAAGTTCTGGACGCCGGTGAAGCCCATGCGCTTCAGCTCGTCGAGGAAGTGCGGCATCAGCCGGAACGGGTCGGTCCCGCACACCCCGGCCAGCACCGGCGTGTCCTTGACGACCGGCAGGACCTCGCCCGCCATCTCCACGACGATCGCGTTGGCGTCGCCGTACGGCATCAGGCCGGCGAGCGAGCCGCGGCCGGCCATCCGGAACCGCCCGGAGTTGTAGATGATGAGCAGATCGACCCCGCCCGCCTCGGCGGATTTGGCGGACAGCCCGGTGCCGGCGCCGCCGCCGATGATCAGCTTGCCTGCCTCCCGCTGGGCGCGCAGCCTCCGTAGTGCCTCGTCGCGGTGCATCAGGCCCCCTTCTGGATCAGTTGGTGCAGCCGGTCGGCGGCCGCCACGGCGAACTCCGCGCTGTTGATGTCCTGGTCGCTCTGGACGACCTCGACGGGGCTCCCGGCGACGGCCGCGAGCACGGCGTCGAAGCAGGCCGCGTCGGCCCGGGGGTCGTGGAACGGCCCGCCCTCGACGTCGACGGCCGAGACGCCGCCGCGCGGCACGAACAGCGTGACGGGCCCGGAGGCGCGGGCCAGCCGCTCGCCGATCGCCCGCCCGATCTCAGCGTTCTCGGCGGGGGTGGTGCGCATGAGCGTCACGGTGGGGTTGTGGACCAGGAGCTGCCGTGACCTGAAGCGGTCCGGCACGGTCTCCATCGGCCCGAAGTTGACCATGTCGACCGCACCCAGGCTGACGACCTGCGGGACGCCGGCGTTCCCCGCGGCGGTCAGGCGGTCGGGGCCGGCCGACAGGACGCCGCCGACGAGCTCGTCGGCCAGCTCGGTGGTGGTCAGGTCGAGCACCCCGGCGAAGTGGCCGCCCGCCGCCAGCGCCTCCATGGCGCGTCCGCCCGAGCCGGTGGCGTGGAAGACCAGCACCTCGTAGCCCAGGGACTCCAGCCGGGCCCGCGCGGCGTCCACGGCGGGTGTGGTGACGCCGAACATCGTGGCCGCGACCAGTGGTTTGTCCGCGCCGGACGGCTCGGCTCCGGCGTCGTACGAGGCGGCCATGGCGCTGATCGCGGCGGCGGCGTTGGCCAGGATGCGGCGGGAGATGGAGTTGACGCCCGCGACGTCGACGACGCTGTACATGAGCGTCACGTCGGTCTCGCCGACGTAGGCGGACACGTCGCCGCTGACCATGGTCGACACCAGCAGTTTGGGCAGGCCGACGGGCAGCGCCCGCATGACCGCGGCGGCGATGGACGAGCCGCCGCTGCCGCCCAGCGCGAGCACGCCGCCCAGCCCGCCGCGGGCGTGCAGGTCCTTGGCGACGGCCGTGGCCCCGGCCGCCATCGCCGCGAGCGCGGCGCCGCGGTCGCCCGCGCTCCTGAGCCGGTCGAGGTCGGTGCCGGCGGCCCGCGCGACGGCCTCGGCCGGGACGTCGGCGGCCAGCGCGGAGGCGCCCATCACGCCGGTGTCCATGAGGACGACGTCCTGCCCGGCCCGGACGATCAGATCGCGGACGAGGGCGTACTCCTCCCCCTTGGTGTCGAGGGTGCCCAGCAGCAGAACCGCCATGTCAGACCTCCTACGATCGGCTCCTCGACCTTACCCGTTGATCTCCGGGCGGGCTGTCACATGCCGGAGCGGTCGCGGGGTCACCGGACGCCGAGGACGTCCACTCCGTGCTCGGACAGGGGGCGGGAGCCGAAGATGCGGCGTTCGTCCTCCGTGATGGGGACGTCGTTGATGCTGGCCTCCCGGCGGCGCATCAGCCCGGACTCGTCGAACTCCCACTGCTCGTTGCCGTAGCTGCGCCACCACTGGCCGGTGGCGTCGCGGGACTCGTACTGGAAGCGGACGGCGATGCGGTCGCCGGTGAACGCCCACAGCTCCTTGCGCAGGGCGTAGTCCAGCTCCCGATCCCACTTGCGGCGCAGGAACGCGGCGATCTCGGCGCGGCCCGTGACGAACTCGCCGCGGTTGCGCCACACGGAGTCCTCGGTGTAGGCGAGCGCGACACGTTCGGGGTCGCGGGTGTTCCAGGCGTCCTCGGCGGCCTGGACCTTGATCCGGGCGGTCTCCTCGGTGAACGGCGGAACGGGCGGGCGTGCCATGTGATGTCCTCTCATATCGAGAGAACGGGCGTTCTCCCGGGGTGTGCGATAGCGTAGAGAACGCGCGTTCTCCGCCGCAAGCACCTGGAGGAGTGTCATGGATCACGAGCAGCTGCTGCTGGACGCCGCGGGCGACCTGTTCTACCGCCGCGGCGTGCAGGCGGTCGGCATGGACGAGATCCGGGCCGCCTCCGGCCTCTCGCTGAAGCGGCTCTACCAGTGCTTCCCGTCGAAGGAGGCGCTGGTCGTGGCGTACCTGCGGCGGCGCGACGAACGCTGGACGGCCTCGCTCACCGCGTACGTGACGGACGCCGGCGACCGCATCCCGGCGGTCTTCGAGTGGCTGGAACGCTGGTTCACCGAGGACGACTTCCGCGGCTGCGGCTTCGTCAACGCCTTCGCCGAGCTGGGCGCCGGCTCGGCCGCCGTCCGTACGGCGGTGCGCGCGCACAAGGAGCGCCTGCGCGCCTACCTGCGCTCGCTCGCCGAGAAGGCGGGCGCCGGCGATCCCGGCCTGCTCGCCGAGCAGTTGCTCACCCTGATCGACGGCGCCACCGTGACCGCGATGGTCTCCGAGGACCCCGGCGCCGCCCGCTCGGCCGCCCAGGCCGCCGCCACCCTGGTCGACCAGCACACACGCGAAAGAGCGCACCCCCCGCAGGGAGTGCGCTCTTCAGAGGACCGAGATCAGGCGGCGTACGACGGGTAGCCGTAGCCGACGACCTGGGAGGCCGGGCGGACGCGCTCCTCGACCTTGCCGTTGCCGGTGTTGCCTTCGATCGTGGAGATCGTGCCGTCGCCGTTGTCCTTGACGACGAAGCCGACGTGCTGGATGTCGCTCAGGCT